>JANNJO010000465.1:0-1792 GCA_031395755.1 Acidobacteriota bacterium | reverse complement strand
GACCGTCTCCGGCACTTCCTTGACCCGGGGGGGCGGGCCGGCCGCCCCCACGACCACATCGCCTTTGACGAGCGAGTGGGTCTGTCCGCCAGTAATGTCGGTTCCCAGCCACTGGCCGGGCCGGTTGTTTTTTCCGCCCACCATCTGGCCGCCGGTGACGAACGTGGCGCTGCCATCGGTGATGTACAGCACGTCGGTCTCCTTCTCGTGTACCTCGACCTGGCCGGGCTTTACCCGGTGACTCCCTGACACAAGCAGATCTGGCGCCGTGACAAGCGAGCCTCCCTTGGCCAGGGCAGCGACGACCTTGTCGTGACCGACAAAGGTGACGGTCGAAGGCGCCTGCGCGTTCAGGACGACGGCTCCGACGGCGACGGCTGCGAGCGCGAGCAGGAATTTCATGGCTGACTCCTAACGTGACGTGGGTTTCCGCAATGGATGGCTTGTGAGGTCCGCGATTATAACCTGTGCTAGATTGCAGCCTTCCAACTCTCCTGGAGGCAGACCATGAGCAGCGCGTTCTCTGGCGGGGTGACCCGCCGTCAATTTCTCGGGGCCGGTGCCGCACTACCGTTTCTGCTCCAGTTTGACGTGCTGTCCGCCGCGCAGCGCAAGCGCGTGAAGATTCGCGACGTGCAGGTGATGATGCTCGAGGGCGGGCGCACGTACACGCTCGTGAAGATCACCGCGGACGACGGGCTGTACGGTATCGCGGAGGCGTACGGGAGCCCGGGCATCGGCGTGAAAGAGCAGGTGCTGTCGCTGAAGCCGTGGCTGGTGGGGAAGGACCCGCTCGAGATCGACACCCTCTATACGGACATGGGCGTCGGATCGCGGAATTTGAGCGGTACCCGCACCGACGGCTCGGCGCACAACTTGATTCGCGCTGTCAGCGGCATCGAGATGGCGTTGTGGGATCTCGCGGGCAAGATTCTCGATGTGCCGACCTCGACGCTGCTCGGCGGAAAGTTCCGGCCGCGCGTGCGGGTCTACGACCACGCGGCGCCCAAGAACATGCTCGACAAGGGCGCGGTCAAGGAGTGGGCCGCCCGGGTCAAGGCGCATCCGAGCGGGTTCACGTGTCACAAGTTCGGGTTCCCGCACACCGACATCAAGGTCGATCTCGCGCGCGACCCGTCCAACCGCATGCTCACCACCAGAGAGCTCATCAACATCCAGCAGGGATTTGAAAACTGCCGTGAGGCGATCGGCTGGGACCACGACATCATGGTCCACTGCCATTGGGAGTACAGCCTGCGGACGTCGATTCAGATCGCCGACGCCGTCGAATCGATTAAGCCGGTCTGGCTCGAGGATCCGCTGACCGTCGATTACTCCGACGCGTGGAAGCGGCTGTGCGCCAGCACGAAGGTGCCCATCTGTATGGGAGAGAACCTGGCGCGGCGCGAAGGCTTCAAGGACTTCATCATGAATCAGGGCTGCGATATCCTGCATCCCGATCTGCGCAACTCGGGGGGGTTCCTCGAAACCAAGCGCATCGCCGATCTCGCGCACATCTTCGGGTTGCCGATGGCAAACCACAACACTGGAAGCCAGGTCAACACCTACGCCTCGGCCCAGTGGGCCGCGTCAATCCGCGACTACATGGCGCTCGAAACCGTCACCGGCGAGGGCGGCTGGATGGATCAGGTGCTGGTGCTCGACGGGCCGTACATCAAGGACGGCTTCATCCAGGTCAGCGACAAGCCGGGATTAGGGATCACGCTGAATCCGGACGTGGTGAAAGCCCACTTGGCGGCAGGGGAGACATGGTGGGGATGAACTGGGTGCG
>JANNJO010000458.1:0-2222 GCA_031395755.1 Acidobacteriota bacterium | reverse complement strand
TTCTCGGCCATGTCGTGTCGGAGCAGGCCGGGATGAAATACTGCGCCGAATGGCTGCGCGGGTTCATCACCGAAGTGCCGATCGAGTTCATCGCCGCCGAGGAGCCGTATTGGAGCGTGCGATAACCCCACGGACCCTGGGCCCGGTTCTCATCGACCCGCGGCCGACGTCGCCTTGCCGCTCGAATCCGGAACGAGCATCCGGATCATGCCGTCCTGCCTCGACGTCATAAAGAGCTCACCGTCGCGGCTGCGGCTGATGTGCAGGTCGGCCCTGGCGACGGTCGCGCCGTTCGTGGCCTCGATCAGCTCGCGGAACGTCACGTCGGTGCGGTTGCCGCTCGCGTCACGTACGTACAGCTGAACTTCCTCAATAGGCGCCACCGTCTGGGGAATCCCATCGTCGGCCCTTTTCATCGCGGCGAGATCGGTCACGAAGAGGCGTCCACGGACGATGTCGCCAAAGACGAACTTGCCACGGAGCGCGGGAATGCGGCCATGGTAGGCGAATCCCCCCGACACCGCCTGCCCGTCATTGTGGTCGTACATGGCGACCGGGTAGGTGAACTCGTCTTTCATCCGCCCGTCCAGGATCTCCGCAGGCAGCGCGAAGAGCTGGTTGAGAGCGCCGCCGGGCCTCGTGATGCCGTTCTCAAAAATACCCTCGCGCTTCATCCAGCCGTAGTTGCCGCCGTTATGAACGATGTTGATCTCCTCGATGTGATTCATCCCGATGTCGGAGGCGAACATTGTCCCGTCGGTGAGATCCCATGAGAGCCTGTGAGCGTTCCGGAAGCCGTAGGCGTAGATCTCGCCGAGCGTCTTCGAATCGCCGTTGGCGGCGAATTTGTTGGCCGGTGGAATCGTGTAATCCCCAAGTCCCTTCGTGCCTCGGGACACCGAAGGACTGCGTGGATCGATGCGCAGAATGGCGCCGATGACCGTGTCGACGCGCTGTGTCTGGAGGGGATTTCTCATATTCGGTCCCCCGCCGTTGCTGAACCCCAGGTCGCTGCCGCTCGTGTACAGCAGGCCGTAATCGGGCGCGCCGGGCTTCGACGCGGGGTTGAACTCGGCACTGCCGAACGGGTGGGTGAGGTTCATGACGACGTGGGCCGCGCGGAGCAGCTCACGCCTGGTGCCCTCGAAGGTGTTCGCGGCAGGGTTCGTCGCCCGCCACTCGGTAATGACGTTGTGATGGGTCGCATCGGCGTTGGTAAACCCCGGCGGGACGAAGGTCGGAGTCGCTGGATTGCCCATCGCGCGTTCGCCGTGCACCGTGTAGAACAACCCGTTCCGCGCGAATTCCGGGTGGAAGTCGAATCCGATGAAGCCGCTCTCCAGCCTGGTGTAGACCGCGAACGGGAAGACGGCGCCGACGTTCGCATACACAGAGGGCTGGTTGTTGCGATCGAGCAGGTACAGGAAGCCGCGGGAGTCGTTGGCGAACCGGCGGCCATCCGGAAGGTCGCGGACGTAACTGACGCGCGCCCATCCGGCCGGCACCACGTCCTCTTCGGCGGGGCGCATGCCGCGCGTCTCGGGGAGCCGCACGACGTCTTTGATCTCGACGCTCAGTCCACGTTTGACGATAGGACCGGGAATCGGATCTGTAATCTGCGCGTGGATGGCACTGGCGGCAAAGAGCGCCAGGAAGAGAAGCGTGATGAGCGACAGCGGTGTACGCATGAACCCTCTCCTTTTCTTAAGAGGATACCACCCGCCAGCGTCACCAGGACCGGAGCTCCTTAATCGCCTCACACCAAAGGTCGAGCGTCAGATCTCCGCGCTCGGGTGGACCGATGAGGTCGGCGCGAACTTCCTCAAGGTATCGCCTCCGCAGGAGATCGACATCGAGCGGGACCGTCGAGCCCAGATACTTCACGTCTTCGATATCGACATCCGAGTTTCGGCCGAGTTTGCTGAGGGCGAGGTCGTGGGGCTCCAACACACGTAACCGGAGGTGTCGGAAGAACCCGAGGCAGATATCAGTCAGGCGCTCTTCGTAGTGGAAGGGAATACTGGCCATGGTAACGATTTGCAGATATACCCGGTGCTTCTTGTGTAGCGGACTTCCTTCGCCGGCGAGAGCCATGACAGATGCCTTGGCGTGATTGGGTGCAATTTCACAAACGTCGATGTCCGCAGTTGGTCTCGGCAGCCCGTACGTGACGTTTATCGCGAAACCACCCAGGCAGTGGAGAACGAGCGTTGTGGAAAGTG
>JANNJO010000455.1:0-1773 GCA_031395755.1 Acidobacteriota bacterium | reverse complement strand
ACGGCTTGGAGACGCCGCTGCTCCTGCTGAACGACTTTCCGAACGCCGTGGTCACCTCCGAGATCAAGCCAAGCCAGACGATTGGCGCGGCGGATCTCACGATTCATGTTTCCGACACACCGACTTGGCTCAGCGGCTCGGTGGACATAGACAACTACGGCAACCGCTTCACGGGCGCGATCCGTACGGGTATCAGCGTCAGCATCAACAATCCGCTGTCGCTTGGCGATCAGCTAAGCTATCGCGGCTTTACCACCGACGACGAGATGAGTTTCTATCGTCTCGCCTATGCCGTCCCGGTGGGGTACTACGGTACGCGGGTCGGGGTGAGTTATGCCTCGTTCCATTACAGGCTCGGCAAACAGTTCCTCGACACCCTCACGCACGGCGTGGGTGGCGTGACGTCGATCTTTGCGTTCCATCCGTTGATCCGCACGCGCAGTTCGAACCTGATCCTGCAGTTTGCGTATGAACAGAAAAGTCTCGGCGACCGCAACGAAGTCGCGCTGACCATCACCGATCAGACCATCACTTCCTCCAAGCTTGGCCTGACCGGCGACTTCCGGGACGGCGTGATGGGCGGCGGCTTGAACTCGTACACCTACACGATTACCGAGGGCAAGGCCCTCTTCCGGGGCACGGTCCCCGACCCCTCGGCGGTCGGCCGCTTTGCCAAGCACAACTACGAATTCCGGCGCCTGCAGAAGATCACCGACAACGCCACGCTGCTGCTCGCCATCTCCGGGCAGATGGGCTCGAAGAATCTGACGTCCGCCGAGAAATTCTCGCTCGGCGGCGCCGCCGGGGTGCGCGCCTATCCCGCAGGCGAGGCGCTGGGCGATACCGGTTATGTCTTCCAGGGCGAACTGCGCTACATCATTCCGGGCATGAAACTGGCCGGTGGTGACGTCACGGTGTCGGGTTTCTATGATCAGGGCTGGGTCCGGATCCAGAAGGACTTCATTCCTCCCGTTGCCGGCCTTACCGCCGCGAGCGCCAACAACCGCCATCTCAGCGGCTACGGCGTCGGTGGCTCGGTCGGCAAGGATTCGGACTTCATCCTGCGGGCGAGCGTTGCCTTCCGCAACGAAAATGAGGCTCCGCAATCGGACACCGCCTCGCGCATACCTCGCGTCTGGGTGCAGGGCGTGAAGTGGTTCTGATTCCGGCGTCGCGGAATGACGGCAGCGCCGTGAAAAAATTAACATTAAGTGGTTTTCCGCAGGTCTAGACTGCATTGCAATAAGCGCGCTCCGCGAATTCCTTCCGTGGGCGTGCTCTTTAGTGTTTGGGGAGTGCATCGATGACTGAGCCAACGCCGTTCGTTTTCATGCCCAAATTTGCCACGACGACGCTGCGGCACCACGCCGTCGCCGTCGCCGTCAGCGCCGCCTTCGCGCTGCCGCAACTTGCCTACGGGCAGGCGACGATTCTGCCCACCGGCATGGACGTGAAGTCCGGCGTAACCACCTTCTCGTATCCCAACGCCGCGACGCTCAAGGCCGACCAGTCGACGCCGAACTCGGTGGTCAACTACACCACCTTCAACACCAGCCCCAACGCCTCGGTCATCGTCAACCAGCCCGTCGGCGGCAGGGCGCTATACCGCGTCGATAACCCGGTCGAGTTCTACGGCCGCCTGTCGGCCACGGGCCAGGTGTTCCTCAGCAGTCCCACCGGCGTGTACTTCGCCCCGGGCGCGAGAGTCGACGTGGGCGGCCTGGTGGCCACCACGCTGAGCATGAAGCAGGAGGATTTTGAATCCGGACGCAA
>JANNJO010000432.1:0-6223 GCA_031395755.1 Acidobacteriota bacterium | reverse complement strand
CCGCGGAGATCATCAAGCGCGCCTCGCTGTCCACCGCGGAGCTTTCCGAGCTGGAGAGCATCACCGACGACACCCAGATTCAGGGCGTGCTCTACCGCCGTATTCTCAAATACGTTCACACCGAACCGGTGCGTCAGATCGCGCATCCCGGATTGATTCTTCGGCGGATCACAAAGGACATCATCTGGAAAGTCCTCGCCGGTCCTTGTGGACTCGAGGTGAATTCCGAGGAACGAGCGGGCGAATTGTTCGACATGTTGCGCCAGGAGCTGTCCCTTATCGTTCCGGAGGGCGAGGGGGTCCGCCATCGGCCGGACGTGCGGCGTGTCATGCTTCCTCCGCTCCGAAAGGATCAGCGCGAAAAAACGGACGCCATCCAGAAGGCCGCCATCGCCTATTACGAGAAGTTCGACGATCCGGTGTCGAGGGCGGAAGAGATTTATCATCGTCTGTTGCTGGGCCAGCCGGCGCAGGAAGTGGACCCGCGATGGACGGTTGAGGGCGTTGACGATCTGCTGCGCAACGCGATCGACGAGATGGACGGCGCGGCGCGTTCCTATCTGGCGGGCCGGCTGCGCGTCGAGCTGTACGACGACGACCTGGACGCGCTCGAAGACATCACGTGGGAACTGGTGGTCACCAAGCGGGCGGAAGATCTCATTCGCCTCGATCGGCCGGAGCATGCGCTCGCAGTGGTGCAGCGCCGATCCTATCGTCCGGCGGGCACCGAGCTGTACTGGCTGGAAGCGCGGCTCCTCCGCCAGCTGGGACGAGTCCGCGAAGCGCGTCAGGTGGCAGCGGAAGGCATCGCGAAGTCCGGGCTCGCAGCGGTCCCTGCAAGCGGGACGCTTGTCAGACGGCCGTCCTGGATCGACGTGCGTATCCTGCGGGCCGAATGCGATGAAACCCTCGGCGACGGCGTGGATTGGGTATGGGCGGATCGGCAATTCGGGGAAATGTTGACCGCCTGTGATGACGAGCCGCGGATCGTCCGCTTTGCGCTGGCGTATGGGCGCCTGGCCGCGCGAATCAACCTGACGTCGCCGGAGATCGAACATCTGACCATCTCCGCGGTGGGTGTGCTCGACCGTGGCGGCTCCGCAGTTGTTCGAAACCTGGTGCAGGAACTGCCGTCTATCCCGGCGTTCGACAAGTTCCGCACGGTTGCGTCGCCGGCGCCTCACGCCGCTCCAGCCAAATCGGAGTCGTCCTTCAAGCTCAACACCGACGACACCGACACCGTGGGGCTGCTCGACGCCTTGCGCGAGGCCCTGCCGTCGGCTTCCGAGGTCGATTCGATTCTCCGTGACATGGGCCTCGATCCGGCGAATATCACGCGCAGGGGGGCCGCTACCGACTCGTTGCGGAGCGTCATCACGTGGGCGCAGACCGACGGCCGCCTCGACGAGTTCGTCTCAGCCGCCGCTTCCTACAACCCGGGATCGTCGCGATTGCGACGATTTCTCAGTCGGGCGGCCTCGCGCGTCAGCTATAAGCCGGCCAGTCCCATCGAGGCTGTCATTCTGCCAGGAGGCCGTCCCTTCTTCGGTCGGAGGATGCTCCGCGAATTCGTGAGCCAGCTACTTTCGAACGAGCCTCGGAGCCGCGTCCTGTTTGTGGAAGGTCCACCAGGCTCGGGAAAATCGTACACGCGCGACTACCTGAACTACGTGGCAACGGAGACGGGCCGGTTCACCCTCTCGTCCTTCGATCTGGGCCCGTTCTCGTCCCTGGACGACGTTATTGCGTTCGTCCACTCGCGGTTCGGCTGGCGGCTGGACGAGAATTTCGGTGACCAGCCCAAAGTGCGCCAGGCGACGCTGTACGCGGACATGCTGATTAACAAGGCGCGGCGCAGCAAATTGACCACGCTGTTGTTGTTCGACGGAGAGCCTGGCGAGTTGCAGGCCGAAGTGATGGCGCTGCTTCGCGCGCTCGAGGTTCGCCTGGACACGCTCCACGCTCCAGTGGCGCTCGTGCTGACCGGACTACCATTCGAGACCGGGCTGCAGACGGCCTCGCGCGAGACGCTGGACTACCTGTCAGAGGGTGAACTGAGCGAGAGCATTCAGCGGCTGGCCACCGACCTCAAGCTGGCGCCTTCGACAATCGCGGGCGTCACCGAGTCGATTCTGAGCGCAGCCGGCAACCGCGACACCGGCTACAACCGCCGGGTGCATTCCGGCGCCAGCAGGACGCTGGCGGCGCTCGTTGTGCGGGCCGCCCCTGTCCGCGTCTACATCAGCTATTCCCACCGGGACGAAGAACTCCGCCGTCGCCTCGAGCAGCATCTCGCTCCGCTTGTGCGCGCCGGAGACGTCAACGTGTTCAGCGACACGAATATTCAGGCAGGGGAGGATTGGGATCAACGTCTGTCCGCGGAGTTGGACACCAGCGACATCATTCTGCCGCTGGTGAGCCAGAATTTCATGACTTCGTCCTTCGCATGGGAATCCGAGATGAAACGGGCGCTCGAGCGGAGGGAGGCCGGTGAAGCGCTGGTCATTCCGGTGTTGTTGAGCCCCTGCGATTGGCGACCCACGCCGCTTGGCAAACTGCAGGCACTCCCTCGTAACGGCAAGCCCATCACCACGTGGTCCGATGCCGACGAGGCTTTCGCCCACATCGCTGAAGAAATAGGCTTCGCGGCGGCAAGAACGCGCAACGCTCGTGGATCCGATGGGAGCGCATCGGATGCGGTGCGTTGAGAATGGACATCCGACCCGAACGCGATGCGGACACCCCCGACCACTCACACATTCGTGACGAGCCCAGGGCCTCCGGCGAATCAGCTTGTGCGACCTGCAAGGGTCGCGACAACGACGACGAGCTCCTCCGGGTCGACGGGTTTGGTCACGTGAGACTGGAATCCGGCCATCAGAGCGCGAGTCCGGTCTTCCGTCCGCGCATACGCCGTCAAAGCCGCGACCGGAAGCGCCTTGGGTGAATCCTTCGTCAAGTCCCTGACCTGACGGATGAGTGCATACCCATCCTCCCCCGGCATGCCGATGTCGCTGACCATTACATCTGGTGGATTCTCTTTGATCTCGCGCAGCGCATCGACGGCAGAACCGACCGCCGTGACCTGCGCACCCCGCCCTCTGAGAATCTCAGCGAGGAGGATACGCGCATCCTCCTCGTCGTCCACGAGCAACACGCGGAGTCCTTCGAGGCTCGGCCCGACGTTCAGCCCGGGGGATGCGACAAGGATGTCAGTGTCAGCCAGCCCCCCCATGACGGACGCGGCGATCGGGAGCGTGACCTTGAATGACGAGCCAAGGGTGGCACCGGCGCTTGTAGCGTGGACGGTGCCACCGTGGAGCTCTACCAGATGTCGGACGATGGCGAGGCCGAGACCAAGCCCGCCGTGAGTCCTTGTGCTCTTGGCGTCCGCCTGCCTGAACCGCTCGAACACGTAGGGGAGAAATTGGGGATCGATTCCGATTCCGGTGTCCGTGACTTCGATCTCGACTCGGGAATCGATGCGGCCCAGACGAACGGTCACAGTCCCGCCCTTTTCGGTGAACTTCACAGCGTTCGATAGCAGGTTCCACGCTATCTGCTGCAGTCGTCCGGCGTCTCCCGTCGCCGGCCCGGCCCCGTCGTCGAGCAGAAGCTCGAGACGGACCCCCTTTGAGTCGGCCGCGAGGCGGACGGCGTCGGCTGCCGCCTCGATGATGGGGAAGAGATTCACCGCGCGAAGTTCCAGTTTCAACTTGCCGGAGATAATCCGGGATACATCGAGCAGGTCCTCGATGAGCTGAGCCTGGGCTTTCGCGTTCCTCTCGATGGTCTCCAGCGCACGGGCGCGTTTCGTTTCCGACATTTTCGACGAGCGAAGAAGCCTCGCCCATCCGAGCACGGCGTTGAGCGGCGTGCGCAGCTCGTGGGACACCGTTGCGAGGAACTCGTCCTTGGCCAGGTTCGCCTGCTTCGCGTCTTGATAGAGGCGCGCGTTGTTCACGGCCAGGGCGGCGCAGTTGCACAGTTCCTCCGCGAAGAACAGGTCGGCAGGTTCAAATGTACGATTCGATTCTGCTGAACCGAAGGTGATCGTGCCAAGTATTCGGCCGTGCGCGCGCAACGGGACGATCATGTACGACTTCAAGCCCAGCGCGCGAATCAGTCGGAGATGCTCTGCGTCCACGGCGATCGTAGACAGGAACGAGTCGGGAGTCTCCGCCACCAACTGTGACCTGCCGGACCGGATGACCTCGTGCACGCCGTGGGGCGCTGCCGGGTTGCTCGGGTAGCGGGTCTCCATGTCTTCCACCAACTTCACCTTTTCAGGGTCCTTGTGGGCGACGGCGAGCCGTAGGACCTTGCCGCCGCGCTCGGCGATGTCCACCGCGCACCAATCTGCGACGATTGGGATGGCCAGCCTCGCGACGCTCGCGAGCGTGGCCCCATAGTCGAGCGACGAGGCCAGAAGGGTGCTCGCCTCGGTGATGAAGCGGCGCCTGTCTTCCTCCCGCCGCTTCTCGGTCACGTCTCTGAACGCGATCACGACGCCGGCCACCACTCCCCGGCTGCCGAAGATGGGCGCCCCGCTTTCGTCGATGGCGACCTCGGTGCCGTCCCGGCCGAGCAAGATGGTGTGGCTTGCCATCCCCACGATTCTGCCTTCGCGAATCACCCTGCTGACGGGACTCTCGACTTCGAGTCTGGTGTGCTCGTTGACAATATGGAACACTTCGGTCAGCGGCTTTCCTCGCGCCGCATCGACATTCCAACGCGTGAGCGCCTCCGCGATCGGATTCATGAACGTGATCCGGCCCTCCGCGTCCGTGGCGATGACCGCGTCGGCTATGCTCGTGAGTGTTGTCCGGTACCTTTCCGCGCCGAGGCGAAGTTCTTCCTCCGTCTGCTTCAGTCTCGTAATGTCGGCGAAGATCGAAACCGCGCCTTCAAGCCGGCCTTCTGCGTTGAAGATCGGGGCGCAGCTTCCGAGCAGGGTGCCGTGACTGCCGTCGAAGCGCTGGAAGTGGGTCTCATGGGGCTGTACGGTTTCGCCCTGAGTAAGGCAGCGTGTCATCGCCCAGTCACCCGGTTCATACGGGCGACCGTCGTCGTGGAACGCGCGGTACTGCCCCCACCCCTCGATGGTGTCGGCGCTCGCGCTTCCGGCCCAGATCGCTTCGGCGGCCTTGTTCTGGACGGTAAGTTTTCCGTTCGCGTCCGAGACAATGATGCCGTACGGACTGACGCTGAAAATGGACTCGACCAGGCCCCGATTGCGGGATGCCAGGACCGTGAGCCGCTCCACCTCGCGGCAGAGAGCTTCGACGCGTCCCTCAGCACCTTCCGTGTCTCGGCCGGTCATGTCGACAGTGTCGAGCGGGGCCTCCTCCGTGGTGTTCTTCTCGGTCATGCTGATTAAAGCGTGCGTCCGACGTCAATCGCGCGCGAAGCAGTAGAAGCGCCCCGCGCCGCCACGCGGTCCGGTATTGGCGCAGTTCTGGTTCGCGTGCGCAGAGTTCCACGACGACAGCGCTCCAGAGGCATCGGCATTGGGGCCAAGCCCGTCGGAGTGCCCGACCTGCGCCTGCACGCCCGTCGAGTCGGACGTCCAGTCGGCGCACGTCATTCGTGGCATCAGCGTCCCTTCGGCGGTCGAGCCGGTCATGATGTCGTGCTCCACAGGCCGCGGAGAGCCCGCCCACTGACCGTTGATCCGCAACCCATGCTCATTCGCAAACAGCTCGGCGTCGCCGCGTCGGGCGTGTAACTCCGAGAGATCTCTGGCGACCAGCACACGATTGACGTTGAACCAGGGACCGGAGCCTATTCGGCTGCGGGCATCTGTGGGCCTGTTCCCGTTGTCCGGGTCGCGCTCCACGCTCAAGTAAGCCCGCCAGGTGCGGCCGCCGTACCCCACCGCGGATGCGAGCCGTTGACACGTGGCGTCCGCGCCACGAATCCCGCCGAGGTTGCCGGTGAGGCTCGTCGCGCTCGTGACGAAGAAGGTGGCCGCCGGCGTGGAAGACGGGTCCGTCGGACTGCCGTCGCCGCAGGCACCTGCTGCGCATGCACACAAGAGGATGAGACAGGCGCTACGTGACATCAGACCCACCTTGCGAAGGACATCGGCCCATTATGGCTGGACTGTATTCTGAAGCAGGAACGGCCGAAAAGACAGGAAACGAAAGCAGACTGAGAAAATGCCCAAAGAGCAACCGCCGGGTCGACCCCGCAAGAGTGAGCCCTCCGCGGCGCGAGGCGC
>JANNJO010000427.1:0-6153 GCA_031395755.1 Acidobacteriota bacterium | reverse complement strand
CCGCGGAGCACGAAATCCCTAAAGCCCTTCAACATGAGCTGCCCTCCTGTATCCGGTATGATACGAGGCGATGGCGGACACGTCTCGTGCTTTTCTGGACAAATCCCGCAGCCTCATTTCGACTGACTACGTGCCGAAGATCGAGCGTTGCCTCGACCGGTTGACCGCGGACGACATTTGGTGGCGGCCCAATGAGGCGTCGAACAGCATCGGAAACCTCATCCTGCATCTTTGCGGGAATGTGACCATGTGGATTATCGGTGGGGTCGGCCAGCTGCCTTTCGAGCGGGACAGGCAAACGGAATTCGACGAACGGCGGAAGATTCCAGCAGCCGAGTTGCGTCACCGGCTCAAGAACGTCGTCCAACAGGCGGATGACGTCATGAGCGTCGTCGGCGCGACAGACCTCATGAGCCGACGGCAGATTCAGGGATACGACGTGACGGTCCTGGAGGCGATCTACCATGTGGTCGAACATTTCGGCATGCATACCGGGCAGATCATTGTATTGAGCAAAGCGTGCGTCAGCCAAGACTTACGCTTGTGGGAGCCGCCGAAGGTTTAGTCCGGCAGCAGCTCCCTCACGTCGATATGCCCCTCGATTGTGATGAGCCCGCCTAGTTTTTCATCGACGTGATGCCCGTGAATCTCTGGAGGCCTGTCCACCATGACGCCACCCTCCAACTCGCGCTCGAGCATATCTATCTCTGTGTCGGTGCCGCTTGTAAGCGGCGCCCTGAGTTCTAGCATGGCCCCCCCCTGACACCAATCCGGCTAAAGCCGGACACTTTAGACTGATTTCAGTGCAGTTAAGCTGATCAGTGCAATCCGCGGTCCATGTCATGGGGTTGAAAACGGCAGCCAGTCACCTTCCTGTTTCCGGTCATCGGCTGCCGTGCAAAGGCTGTGAACGGTCACGCCCAGCAGCCTGACCCGCCGTCGGCCAGCCTCGGTTTTCTCGAGCAGATGGAGCGCCCTGCACGCCATGTCAGCCTGGTCTCGCGTCGGCGCCGCCGTATGGCTGCGCGTGATGGTGCTGAAGTCGGAGTAGCGGACCTTGATGGTCACCGTCCGCGCCAGCAGATCCCGTCGCTCGAGCCAGGCGACCGCGTGCGCCGCCATATCGCTCACTTCGCGCCGGATGGTGTCCAGATCGATGAGATCCTCGGGATATGTATTTTCCGACCCCGATGACTTTGCTTCTCGATGCGCCACCACGGGGCGGTCGTCTACGCCCTGTGCGAGCTGGCGGAGCCACTCCGCCATGCTGCCCACCGCCTCGCGCAACACTTCGTCGCCGACCGACCGGACATCCACGAGCCGATTGATGCCTCGCGAGCGTAATTTATTCGCGGTGACCGGTCCGACCCCCCACAACGCATCGACCGGCAACTGCTGAAGGAACGGCTCGACGCGATCCGGAGCGATGACCGTAAGGCCGTCCGGCTTCTTCCATCCCGAGGCGATCTTCGCCAGGAACTTGTTGGGTGCCACGCCCGCAGATGCTGTCAGCCGTGTCTCTTGGCGAATGCGCTCCTTCAAGCGCTTCGCCACGGCCGTGGCCAGAGGCTCATTCCAGCTGTTCTGCGTGACGTCGAGATACGCTTCGTCGAGCGACAGCGGCTCGACGAGCGGCGTCACCTCTCGATAGATGTTGAAGATGGTGGTCGAGGCGTCCTTGTACCGTGAAAAGTCGGGAGGGACGATCACCAGCGACGGACAGAGCCGCACGGCTTTGGCCATCGACATCGCGGAATGCACGCCGAAGGTTCTGGCTTCGTAGCTGGCGGCCGCGACGACCCCCCGCCGGTTCGGCTGCCCGCCGACAGCGAGCGGCTTTCCGCGCAGCGACGGGTTGTCGCGCTGCTCGACCGACGCGTAAAACGCGTCCATGTCAATGTGGAGGATCCGTCTCATGGTTCAGTAACTGCCGTTCGCGATCGCGCGCGAGGCCGGCGTGCAACGGCTCATTCTGCGGCCGCGTCCTGTCCCAATCAAGCGTGTCGCCTACGATGAGAATCTTCACGCCTCAGCGTAAGCGGAGAGGGCTTTGGCTGTCTTGATGTATTCCTCATAGCGCTGCTGATAGCGCTCGAGCTTCTGTTGTTCGATGGCGGCAAGGCGCGTCCGAAGCAGCGGCGAAGCCTGGCCGGCGCGATCTATTTCGTCCTGCACTTGCGCGGTCTTCAAGGAGACCTCCGCGTCATGCGCTCGCTCCCAGGCGAGCCATTCTGAACTGCAGCGCGCGTGGGCTGCCTGGAGCTGCTGTTTGGTGAAGGGAAAGACTCCACCTGCCGCCTGGTCAAGTTCCTTGAAAGCGTCGGGGAACAGCTTGCGGCTCGTCTGCGCGAGTGGGTACCACGCCAGAAGCTGCCTGGGATCCTGCAGGACGGCGGCCGAAGCCGGAGCGAACGTCGCCAACAGGTGTTGAATCAGGGTGTCGTGACGCTGCCGCTCCAGCCGATCGCCGATGCGCCACAGCGTGAACGCGATGGCGGCGCCGGCCAGGAGCGTGATCATGACGAGTAAGCGAGGACGCTGTGGACCGCCTCGTTGCCGAGCTTCGCCCTCCCGTGCAGGAACACCAGCTCGACCAGAAACGCCAGCGACTGCACGTCGCCGCCAAGCCTGCGCACCAACGCGGTCGTCGCGGCGGCCGTCCCTCCCGTGGCGAGCACGTCATCGACGATCAGAACCCGCTGTCCCGGTTCCACCGCGTCGGAATGAATCTCGAGGCAATCGGTGCCGTACTCGAGGTCGTAGGTCTCCTGCACCGTCCTGGACGGCAGCTTGCCCTTCTTCCGCACTGGCGCGAACCCGGCGCCAAGACGGTCGGCGACGGCGCCGCCAAGAATGAAGCCGCGGCTCTCCACGCCCACGACGATGTCAATCGATGCGGTCGCGAACGGTTTGGTGAGCTCGTCGATGGATTGCTGAAATCCCTCTTTATCGCTCAGGAGCGTCGTGATGTCGTAGAAGAGAATGCCGGCTTTCGGAAAATCAGGAACGCTGCGAATCTTCGACTTCAATGAGTCCATAGTTGATTATCCCGTCACTCGGAAAGTCGTGAACCGGCTCGATGGCTCCAGCTCGGTCGTGTGAACATCATCGACACGCGCGCCGTTCGGGCCGCGGCGAATCGCCATCTCGAACCGGTGCATCGCGTCGGCATCGCCCTCCGCGACGACCTCGACGCTGCCATCATGCTCGTTGCGCACGTAACCCCGCACGTTCTCCCGCCGCGCCGCGTCTTCCACGAAGAGGCGAAAGCCCACTCGCTGCACGCGGCCCTTGACGAGATAACGACGCGCGACCAGCACGGCCGCGCGATTATATCAGCGCACAAAAAAAGGGCGGGTCCAAAGAACAGGACCCGCCCTACTTTCTACTTCTTACTTTCTACTTCTTACTTACTTTCCTAGTTGTGATTGCCTTCCGGTTTCGCCACCGCGCCGAGTCCTTTGTACGTGAACTTCTGGAGGCGCGCGCCCGTGTAGGTTTCGACCGTGTACAGATTGCCCTTCGAGTCGAGCGACACGTTGTGGGTCGCGTAGAACTGACCGGGGTAGCGGCCGCCGTTGCCGATGTGGTTCACCACCTGAAGCGGATCGCGAAGGAGCTGCCAGACGCGGTGGTTCGCCCCGTCGGCCACATACATCAAACGCTGCTGTGGATCCTTCGAGAACGCGATGTCGAAGGTCACGCCGTCGCCCAGCGTCCGCTTGGCAATCTGCGCTTCCTTGACGAAGGTGCCGTCCTTCCGGAATACCTGGATGCGATTGTTGACGCGGTCGCACACATAGACGAGGCCGTCATTGGCGAGCGAGGCGCAATGGACCGTCTGCCAGTTTGTCGCGAGCGGCCGCGCCGGATCGTACGTCACGTTCGCATCGTCGGTTGGAGGCTTGCCGTACGCGCCCCACATCCGCTTGAACGTGCCCTTGTCGGCGTCGTACACAATGACGCGGCGGTTGCCGTAGCCGTCGGCGACATACACCTCGTTGGCGGCCATGTCGACTTCCACTTCGGCAGGACGATTGACGTTCGCGGTGTCCTTGTTACCCTTGCTCGCGCCGTTCTTGCCGATCTGCAGCAGGAACTTGCCGTCCTTCGAGAATTTCAGGACGGTGTGGCCGCCGTTTCCGGCGAGCCAGACGTTGTCTTTCCCATCGATCGTGATGCCGTGCATCGACGGCGGCCACTCGTAGCCGGCGCCGGGCGCGCCCCAGTGGTTTACGACGTTGCCCGCCGGATCGAACTCGAGAACTGGAGGCGCCGCGGAGCAGCAGAACTCCGAGATCGGCTTCGTCATGTCGCTCGCCGCGTACCCAGCCACCGTATTGCCGGCACCTGCCGCAGCGAATCCGCCTGCCGCGGGCGCCGCGGCGGCACCGCCGCCGCGCGGGGCCGGAGGCGTGAAGGCCATCTGACTGGCGAATTTCTGATCCAGCGAGGACTGACCGCGATGGACGATGAACACGTGATCGCGGGCATCAATCGCAAGCCCGACCGTCGCCCCGAGCACCCAGTTGTTCGGGAGCGGCTTCGGCCACATGCGATCGACTTCGTAAACGCCGGCGCGATTGGCGCTGCCGTTCTCCTGCGCGCTGGCAACGGTCTGTAATGTGTACTGCGCGATCGCCAGGACGGCGATGATCGCCGCGATGGTGACGCCAACGTAGAAGTTACGCGTACCCAGCGTCCTTAGCGTCTTTTGCATTGGGGGCCTCCTGCCTGTCAGAGTGTAAATGTGACGCTAGATTAACTGCGCCCACGATTAAAGGCAAACAAATCACGCGTCGCGGCGGCCTTTTGCCCTGCCCGGGCCATTTTCCGATAGCGCTCCACGAGCCGAGTGGCCGCCAGGAACGATGCCGTCATCCCGTTTCCGCCGTAACCCAAGGCGAACAGGTGCTTTGGGAGGCGTGAGTGGGTCCCGATATATGGCAGGCCGTCGGGTGATTCGGCAAACAACCCTTCCCAGGCGTACGCCGGGCGTTCGGCCGCGAGCGCCGGGTAGACCTGCGCGAGATAGGACAGAAGGCGGGCGCGCGCCCTAGCGATGCGCGCTTGAGAGCCTTTCACCGCCCGATGGTTCGTGTCTTCCCCGCCGACCAGCAGCCGCCCATCTTTAGTCCACCGGAGATAGTGATAGGGCCGGTCGGTGTCCCACCCCATCGTTTTCGATCGCGGAATTTGCCGTCGAAGGCGTACCGGCAGCCGGCGCGTGGCGATGACGTAGGTGTCTTTGAGCGCGAATCGGCCGACGAGCGGCTCGAATCCCGGGCGCGCATATCCTGTCGCGATCACGACGAACTTCGCGGCGATCGTGCCGCCGGTGGTGCGGACCACCACGCCATCAGCCGACACCTTGACGCCCCGCGCAGGCGAGCGCTCGAACACGTTCGCGCCGCGCGCGACCGCAGCCGCCAGGAAACCGTGACAGGCGCGCATCGGGTTCACTTCGGCGTTTCCGGGCGTGGCGATCGCGGCCTGCGCGTGGATACCGGTCTTTCGATGCAGCGCGGCCGGCGACAGCCATCTTCCGCGAAGGCCGGCAGCCTTTCGCGTGTCGTACTCGTTGCGAAGCCCGGCAATCTTTTTCGGATCGAGCGTGAAATACACCGACTCGCACTCGCGCAGATCGCAACGCAGCTTCAGTTTCCGGATGGTTTTCACCAGATCGCGTGTGGCGCGCGAGAGCGACATCCATATCTCGCGTGTGTCGCGCGCACCGAACCGTCGCGCCAGGTCGCCGAAATCGCGATCGGGTTCCTGCATCAGCAGTGCTGTGCTCGCGGCGGTGCTGCCGCGCCCCACGTCTTTCGACTCGAGCAACGCGACGCTGATACCAGCCTCACTAAACAGGTACGCACAGATGGCGCCGGTCACACCACCGCCGATGATGGCGACCCGGATGGGCGAAGAATGTTGTGTCATTATTTTGTACTAGATGCAAAGATAGAAATTGGGAGATTAGGCGATTAAGAGATTGACGCTGATCGCCCAATCGCTTAATTTCCCAATCTCCCAATCTCAAGAAAAATACATAACTACCAAGCTGCCCCACCCTAACCCTCCCAGGGGAGGGGACTGTCACGGGGTGGATTATGGATTGGTGGACAGCAGAAAAATCTTCCTCTGTCCCGTCAC
>JANNJO010000375.1:0-4943 GCA_031395755.1 Acidobacteriota bacterium | reverse complement strand
ACCCTCTCGCGCCGGGTCAGCGAATTCTTCGGCGTGGCGCTCTTCGCCGCGGCGCTCATCTGGCTGATCTCGCTGGCCACCTACGTGCCGAACGACCCCGTATGGTTCTTCAGCGCGGGCTCGGGCGCCGCGCCGGTGAATTTCGCCGGCCGCGTCGGCGCGTTTCTCGCCGAGCTGTCGTTTCAGCTGCTCGGCTACGCGTCCTACCTGATTCCCGCCGCGACGGTCGTCATCGGCTGGCACTACTTCTGGTGCCGCGAGCTCGATGCGCAATACACCAAACTCATCGGCACGGGCCTGCTCTTCGGCTGTCTCAGCTCGCTGCTCAGCCTCGCATTCGGCAGCGTCGAGGTGGCCGGCAGCCCCTTTCGTGCTGGCGGGTATCTTGGCGAGTGGCTCGCATTGTGGATGGCGGAGTACCTCAACCGCACCGGATCGATCATCGTCATTCTGACGCTGCTGTTCCTGGCGGCGGTCCTCTCCACGCAGTTATCGCTGGGGCGCATGTTCTCGTCGGCAACACAGGTCGGCCGCTCCGGCGGCTCGCGCATGTTCGGCCGGCTCAGAAGCTGGATCGACGAGCGGCGGCGTGCGCGCCAGCGCAAGGCATTGCTCGCCAAGCAGGCGAGAAAGGCAGAAAAGCCGGCGCCGGTTCTCGCGGCGGCGAAGATGGCCCTCGATCTCGCTCCTGCGCGGGCGGGCGCCGCCGACGATCCCCCGCCTGCACCTGAAGAGCGACGTCCGCCGGTCATGGGCAAGCGCGCGAAGGCGCCCGAGAACGCGCCGCTGCCCCTGCCCGAGCCCGAGCCGCGCCAGCTGCGACGCAACGGGGCCTTCGCTCTGCCGCCGCTGTCGCTGCTCGACGCGCCGAAGACCGAACGGAAGGTCGACGAACGCGAGCTGATGGAAGGGGCGCGCCTGCTGGAAGAGAAGTGCCGGGAGTTCTCCGTCGAGGGTGGCGTCGCGCAGATCCATCCGGGGCCGGTTGTCACGACATTCGAGTTCAAGCCGGACGCCGGCGTGAAATACGGAAAAATCACCGGCCTGGCCGACGATCTGTGCCTGGCCATGCAGGCCGAATCGGTCCTGATCGATCGCATCCCCGGCAAATCGACCGTTGGCATCCAGATTCCCAACCATACGCGCGAGCAAATCTCGCTGCGCGAGCTGCTGCAGTCGGAGATGTACCAGCGATCGACGTCGAAGCTGACGCTCGCGCTCGGCAAGACGATCCACGGCGAGCCTTACGTAACCGACCTGGCCACGATGCCACATCTGCTCATCGCGGGGTCGACGGGCACCGGCAAGTCCGTCGCCATCAACTCGATGCTCTCGAGCATCCTCTTCCGCGCCTCGCCCGAAGAAGTGCGCCTCATCATGATCGACCCCAAGCGCGTCGAGCTCGGGATGTACGAAGATATCCCGCACCTGATGACGCCCGTCGTCGTCGATCCGAAGCAGGCCGTGAACGCGCTGCGCTGGGCCGTGAAGGAAATGGAAGAGCGCTACAAGAAGCTCGCGGCCGCCGGCGTGCGCAATATCGAGCAGTACAACCGCAACGCGGCGCATGCCGCCAGGGATCCTGCATCGGAGCCGGGCGAGCCGATACTGCCCCTCCCCTACATCGTGGTCGTCATTGACGAGCTCGCAGATCTGATGATGGTCGCCCGCGGCGACGTCGAAGAATCGATTGCGCGGCTCGCGCAAATGGCCCGCGCGGTGGGCGTTCACCTGCTCCTCGCTACCCAGCGACCGTCGGTCGACGTCATCACGGGTCTCATCAAAGCCAACCTGCCGTCGCGCATCTCGTTCCGCGTGCAGTCGAAGACCGATTCGCGCACGATTCTCGACGGCAACGGCGCAGAGCAGCTCCTCGGCCGCGGCGACATGCTGTTCATGCCGCCCGGTTCGTCGCGCGCGATCCGGCTCCATGGGCCTTACATCTCCGAGCAAGAGAGCGCACGGCTCGCAAGTTTCCTGCGCAAACAGGGCAAGCCGGTCTACAACGCGACCATCACTGCCGAAGAGAAAAAAATGGACGGCATCGAGATGGAGAAGGACGACCTCTATGACGAAGCTGCGCGCATCGTGGTGACGAGCGGACAGGCGTCGATCTCCTATCTGCAGCGACGGCTGCGCATCGGGTTCAGCCGCGCCGCCCGTCTGGTCGACATGATGGAGATGGACGGCATCGTATCTCCCGGCGCCGGTGGCAAAGCCCGCGAAGTGCTCGTGGATAAGGGATATTTTGAAGAAGTCGATGCTCAGCTGCGGTAGAGTCATCGCAACGGCTGCTCTGCTCTTCGCGCTGACTGGCGCGGAGGCAAGCCTTCACGCTCAAACCGCTGCGGGTGTGCGCTACGAGGCGCTCCGCGAACAGGAGTTGCGCGTGTCCACATCTGTCGGCTCGGTCGCCGGCGACTTCCGGATCGTCATCGACAGATACTGGAGTTTCGTACGGCAGTATCCGACGACCGGGTACGCCGACAACGCGCTGTGGCAGGCGGCGAACCTCTCGACTGAAGCGTACGCACGCTTCGGCGAAGATCGGGACAACTACCGCGCGATTCAGCTGCTCCAATGGCTGCGCGATCAGTACCCGCACAGCAGCTTCGCGGCCAAGGCCTCGAATCACATCGAGCAGCTTGCGGCGGCCCAGGCTCAACCCCAGACCTCGTCCGAGAGCCGGCCACAATCCCAGCCGGCCGCGACCGATTCGACCATCCGCGCTGTGCATCGCGAGGTGCTGCCCGAGGTCGTGCGCGTCACGATCGAACTCGACCGGGAGGTGCCGTTCTACCAGGAACGGCTGGACGGTCCATCGCGGCTGTTCTTCGATCTCAGGAGCACGAGGACGGTTTCTGCCCTCGTCGACGCCACGTTCCGTTACGACTCCGACGTGGTGCGGCACATCCGCCTCGGCCGGCATCCAAACAACACGACGCGCATCGTCCTCGATCTGGAGAACGTCTCCCGTTACAGCGTGTTTACCCTCTACAACCCCTATCGCATCGTCATCGACTCGGAGCGTGCCCCAACCGCCTCCGCGCCCGCTCCGCTGGGCGCTTCGGTGCGGCAAGCCCTCGCATCAGAAACCGAGACACCCGGTACGCACCACGCACCCGCCGCACCTGTCGCACCTGCCGCACCCGTCGCACCCGTCGCACCTGTCCTCGTCGCACCCAGCGCACCGGTGACACCCTCGGTGAACTGGAGCGGCAAGTTCTCGGTTGCGCGTCAGCTCGGTTTGGGTGTGTCGCGTATCGTGATCGATGCCGGGCACGGAGGACACGACCCCGGCGCATCAGCGTTCAGCCTTTCCGAAGCGGAGCTCGTCCTCGATGTGGCCTTGCGGTTGGAAAAGCTGCTTCTGCAGCAGCCCGGCATGGAAGTCGTGCTGACCCGACGCACGGATGACTATCTGTCGCTGGAAGAGCGCACCGAGATCGCGAACCGCGACTCGGCCGATCTCTTTCTCTCGATCCACGCGAATGCGAGCGCCAATGAAACTGCGCGAGGCGTGGAAACCTACTTTCTGAACTTCGCGTTGAACCCACAGGCCGAGGCGGTGGCCGCGCGAGAAAACGCCGCCTCGGGCAGGACGATGAACAGCCTGCCCGGGATCATCAAGGCCATTACCCTCAACAGCAAGCTGAACGAATCTCGCGATTTCGCCGCCAGCATTCAGCGCGCCCTCGTGCGAGGCATGCGCCCCGGCAACAGCAGCATCAAAGACCTTGGGGTGAAACAGGCTCCGTTCATGGTGCTGATTGGCGCGGCAATGCCGAGCGTGCTTGCGGAAATCTCGTTCGTGTCCAACCGCCAGGAGGCACGGCTCCTCAAGACACCGGCCTATCGCCAGCGGATTGCGGAGTCGCTCCTGGCCGGAATTCTGCGCTATCAGCGGTCCCTCAAGAAGGTCCAGACGACCGCGCTGAAATAAGGGCGAGGGAAGAGGTCACCCCTCACCCCTCTTCCCTGTACAATCACTTCATGCAGGCTCCAAGCACGCCCATCATCGTGAAGATCGTCGAGGAGAACGAAATCGCGGGCCTCGGCGACGTCATGGTCGAGGCCATTGGTCTGACCGGCGTGATTTCGGCGGGCGCCCTGGTGTTCGGCCTCGTGCTGGCCGTGATGATCATCGGCTACCGCAAAATCAAAGCGCACCTCGAACCGGAAGACGAGGTTGGGCAAACCCAGCCGCTCGGGCTGACGCCGCCGGCGCATCAATAGCAACTGTCTTCGTCGGGAACGACCTTACAAAAGATCAGAAGGTCAGGAGTGCAGACATCATCGTGTCGCCACTCCTTGTATCGGCTGCCACGCGGGCGTGCCTTCTTCCCACTGATTATCGGTGAGCTGCTGAACGTCTGACCCATCGGCCCGCGCCACAAAAATCTCGCCATACGGTTGGGGTGCGTCGGTATAGGGCACCTCGTCCTTGAAGCCCATCCGCGTCGACGCGAACACGATGTGCTCGCCGTCGGGTGACCAGGCCATGTGTGCGTCATTACCGCGACTACGCGTCAACCGCGTGAGGCCGGTGCCATCGGGCTTGATGGTGTAGATCTCGTAATCGCCCTCCGCCTGCCGCGAGAACATGATCAGGTCGCCGCGCGGCGACCACAGGGGAAAGTTGTCGTATCCACCCGCGATCGGCGTCACCCGCTTTGTCTCGATGTCCATGATACGAAGACCTTCGCCATCCGGACCAAATGTGCGGTAGACGAACCGGCGCCCGTCCGGCGACATTGACGGGAATGCGTTGTTGTTCGGCCCGCTCGTCAACTCGCGGAACCCGCTGCCATCGGGATTGACCATGGCCACCTGTGCGCCGCCTTCGGCCCGATCCTCCGGTTTCAGGAAGAGACCGTGGAATCCCTTGAAGAACGCATTGAACGCACCGATACCGAAGATGATCCGGTCGCCGTTCGGGGACC
>JANNJO010000408.1:0-2107 GCA_031395755.1 Acidobacteriota bacterium | reverse complement strand
CGCGCCTCCGCGGATTTCAGGTTGAGCGTGACGCTCTTCACCCCCCGGTTGTTCGTTTCGAAATAAATGCTGGGCAGACCGGGAAACACGCTGGATGCACGGGAGTTGTCGCCGATGTTCGGCACCTCGATCTTGATGACCTCAGCGCCCAGGTCGGCCATCAGCATATAGGGAACGGTGCCGGCCTGCGCGGTGGAGCAGGCAACAACCTTGACGCCGTCGAGCGGACCACGTAATTGAGCCATGGCGATAATCCGACGAATGGGAAATCCAGCCCACGAAGGGCGAACGGGCGCAGCGTATCACGGGGGCGCGATGAGGCCAACGGGGGGATTAAATGCTTGGGCGTCGTATGTGCCGTACTGTGGGCGCATCGCGGCGCCAACGCAATTCTGCATCCTGATGCGACTCACGTTAAGATCTGCGAATTCCCAACCGCAAATGCGCAACCGCATGAGGAGAGGTAATGTCATCGCTAGAGGTGCGAAACCCAGGACTGCATGATCTCATTGCTCCTGATGCTCCCATCGAGCGTGTCGCCGGTGGGCTGGGGTTTACCGAAGGGCCCGTGTGGCGTGGCAACGCGCTTCTCTTTAGCGACATTCCGAACAACCGGATCGTGCGCTGGCGCCGCTTGCCCGAAGGCCCGGAGCTGACCACCTATGCTACGGGGCGCTCCAACGGCCTCACTCTGGATCGCCAAGGCCAAGTCCTGGCGGCCGAACACGGCGGTCGCCGTGTGGCCCGCGTCGCCGACAACGGCACGCGCACGGTCTTGGTGGAGCAGTTTCAGGGCAAGCAGTTCAATAGTCCAAACGATCTCGTCGTCAGGTCCGACGGGTCCATCTACTTCACCGACCCTCCGTATGCTGTTCAGCCCAGCACTCCGGGCATGATGCGTCCGGAAGGCTGGTGGAAGGCACCCATCCCAGGAAAAGTACAGCCTTGCAATGGGGTGTATCGCCTGACCCCCGACGGTGCCTTGCATCTGTTGGCGGACGACTGTGGGCTACCGAACGGATTGGCTTTCTCACCCGATGAGTCTGTGCTCTATGTCGACGATTCGGCTCACAAGCATATCCGCGCCTTCGACCTGCGTGCGGATGGCGGCTTGGCGAACAGCCGTATTCTGTTGGATATGGCTTCCAGTGACCCTGGCGTGCCTGACGGTATGAAGGTGGACCTGCAGGGCAATGTGTTCTGCACGGGTCCGGGCGGTGTGTGGGTGTGCCGCGCAGACGGCACCTTGCTGGGCCGCATTATCTTGCCGGAACTACCCGCCAATCTGGCCTGGGGCGAGGATGGCAGTGTCCTCTTTCTAACGGCGCGCACCAGCGTTTACCGGCTACCAACCAAGACGCGTGGTGCCCTCCTGGGATAGCGTGGAACGCGACGCCGACGACCACCCGAATGAAAAATTGTGCCTTCATGAATCGAACCAGGATTGCCATCGCGGCAACGATACTGGTGTCATCGGTGCCGAGCGCATGGGGTCAGACCGTGCCTTATCCCGCCAAGTTGGTCCGCATCGTCAATCCGGTGGCGCCCGGCGGCAATCAGGATATCGTCGCGCGTGCCATTGCCGGGCAGATGACGCGCGGATTCGGCCAGCAGTTCGTGATCGAGAGCCGTCCCGGGTCGAGCGCGATCGTGGGCACCCGATTCGTCAAGAGCTCGCCACCCGACGGCTACACGCTGCTGGCGATGTCGAATACCTTCGCCAGGGTGCCGGCGATCATGGCGGATGCCGGCTATGACCCGCTCAAGGACTTTGCCGCCATCTCGCAGACCTGTGACGTTCCGCTGGTGCTCGTGGTCAATCCGGCGTTGCCCGTGAAGACAGTGCAGGAGCTTATCGCGCTTGCCAAACGCAGGCCGGGTGAACTGACGAGCGCAGCGTCCGGCGTCGGTTCAACGGGACATGTGGCGACCGAGATGTTTAGCCGGCAAGCGGGCATCCGAATGCTGCACGTCCAGTACAAGGGGGCCGCGCCCGCTGTGGTCGACCTGGTGGGCGGGCATGTGATGCTGCGGTTCGATCAGGTGACCACGTCGCTCGCGTTCATCCGCGCCGGTAAGCTGCGCGCCCTTGGCGTTTTCGACCCGC
>JANNJO010000373.1:0-13227 GCA_031395755.1 Acidobacteriota bacterium | reverse complement strand
CCACCACCACCGCCGCCGCCTTGTCCTTCGCCGATTACCTGCCCGTCGTACTCGATACCAGCCGGACTGGTCCCGAACACAAAACCATTCTGCCGATCGCGAAAGGTATCGAGAATCACGAGAAAGCTATCCGTGTTGGTGAGCGACGCGTCTCGACGGCTTTCGGAGCTGATGATGAGCTCGGGCGCACGGTCGTAGTTGACGACGCCAATGTAGAGCGCCGCCTCGGTGTAGAGCACGCGGACTTCGGTGTTTTCCGATGCGGGCTGCCCTTCGTCCGGCGTCGTCTGCCAGAACCCCGAAATGACTTTCGCACTCGCCCACGCCGTGTCATCGAGCACGCTGCCGTCGATGACGGGCGCAACCTGGGCGGCCGCAGCCTCGACTGCGACCGATCCTGCACGCGGCGCCTCGGTGACTAGCGGCCCTTGCGGGGACGCGAGGGCAGGAACCGCAAGCACGGCGAGCACAGCGGCGAGGGCGGAGGCAACACCACGCATCATAGAGGTTTCTTTTCGAGCACGCGCACCTGAAACATCTGTCGCGTGCCATCCTTCGCCAGCGCCGGGAACGCGAACCGGTCCCCTTCACGGTTCCAACACGGCGCCGGGTCGATGCGCAGATCGCCGCCCGCATAGCCGGCGCGGCTGAAGTCTTCCGTGTGGAAGTACGCTCGGTCTGACCGGCGCAGCACGGTGTAGTGCATCGTGGCCCCGGTCGTCGCGCCGTTCACAATCCACTTGCCGTCCCGTGACAACGCGGTGTCGCCTTCCGGGTCGCGAAACATCTCAGGTCCGCCGATCGTCTCGACGATCTGTTGTGACAACGTGTCGTACAGGACCAGCTTATCCTCAACCCTCCCGATCATCCGCGACCGGACGTCCCACTCCGGATGCCCGCCTATGAAGACGCGCTGCTCGGTCAACTCCGATCCATCCGGCCGAACGGTCATCGGGACGTTGATGCGATCTTTCGCGCCGAAATCCGCACGCACGAAGAAAAAGATGCGGTCGCCCTCACGATTCCAGAGGGTATGGTTCAGGAAGATCGCCTTCTCGTCAATCGCTGGATGCTTTCCCACGAGCGCGTCGCGCATCTGCCTGAACGAGACGACCAGCTTCCGCTCTCCTGTCCCCGGATCCACGACGAATAACCCGTCATCCTGCGGATGATTCACGCCTTCGGTCCAGTCCCACGCGCCGGGATAGCCCGTCACCGGCCGCAGCCGCGCCATCCGCGCATAGTTGATTGCCGCGAATGCCCCGCCGTCCTGCTTCACGCCGCCGTTCGCCGCCGGCGTCTGTTCAAAGCGGAACTCCCGCACGCGCCTTCTGTCGATGATGTCGTACAGCGCCGTGAAGACCTTTCCTGTTTTGGGATCGCGGTCATTGAAGAAGAACTGCCTCGCCGGTTGCTCGGGGTTCCAGTAGAGCATCGCGCCCTGCTGCGGATTCCAACCGCGCGTCTCATCCACCTTGACTTCGGCGTAGTTCTTTGCCACATCCAGCAGGACGATGTCGGCAGCATCCTCTGATCGCGGCATGCGGTCCTGAAACGTCGTCCGCAACGCCACCAGGTACTTCCCGTCCGAACTGTATGGCGTATTCCCTACATGCCCGATGTAGCCATAGAAATGATGAGCCGGCCCAAACGTCAACTGCCGCGCCTCGTACGCAAGCTGCGGCTGTTGTGCCCATGTCGACGCCGACACGATAACCAACGCGAGTACGGCGGCGGTCCGGGTCATGGGATCCTCTAATTCGTGGCGCGCCCGGTCATGCGCCCCCTGATGGCGGCTCTATCGATCGCAGCACCTCGCAGGTAGACGCCGGCAATCTTGCGTGTGTTCGTGATGTCGTCGATCGGATTCGCGTCGAGCACAAGGAAGTCGGCGCGCTTGCCCGCGGCAATGGTGCCGGCATCGTCCAGCCGCAGAAACTCGGCGGAGTTTTTCGTCGCGGCCACGATGACATTTGACGGCGTCATCCCCGCCGCCACCATGTCGGCCATCTCGACGTGATGGCTCCACGGAATGCCGCCGTCGGTTCCCAGAACAATCTTCACTCCCGCGGCGTGGATTTTCGCGAGATTGCGGGCCTGAATCCCGTATGCCTGCTGCGCCGGCGGCCGGTCGGTCGCAGCCTCCTGCAGTTTCTTGAGCTCGTCGGCCGAGATGCTGTCGCTCAGCCAGCTCATGTTCGTCGCGACGCCCCGGTCAGGCAGGTTGGGAGCGACGACGAGATTTGCATGCTGTTTGAAGAGCGCCAGGCCCTCCTGGTCAATGTCGCGATCGCGCACGCTATGAGCAAACGCGTCGAGCCCCGCACGCAGGAGCCCCTTCGCATCCTCGAGCGTAAAGATATGCGCGGTCACGCGGAGCCCGTGCTTGTGGGCTTCGTCGATGATCGCGCCGTAAAGATCGGGGGTCAGTTTCTTGTACTTGCCGTCGCGATCGTCGACCCAGATCTTGACGAGGTCCACCTTGCGGGCGGCCAGTTCCTGCACCGCCTTCCTGGCTTCGGCTTCGCTGCTCACCCAGTAGGGGGCTTCGGTGCGGCCCGGCTCCGGCATCGTCATCCCGCGGCCGGCCGTGCGAAGCATCGCGCCGTCAGGAACAACTTCCTCCCGCACCTGGAATGCGGCGTCGCCCGTATCCTGACCCAGGCTGGCCACGGCGCCGACGCCGTAGTACGCCTTTCGCTGCAGCTGGTCGATGAGCGCCTCGCGGGTCGTCGAGAGGTGCGTGTGGGTGTCAACGATCGCCGGCATCACGGTCTTGCCGGTCAGGTCCACTCGGGTCGCGCCTGCCGGCACCTGCACGTCGCCGGCCCTGCCGACCTGGACAAAGCGTGCGTCTTTCACGACAAATACCGCGTTCTCGATCGGCGCAGAACCATCGCCTGCGATGACGCGCGCGCCCTCGAAGACCGTGACGCCGGTCGCGGCTGGCGGCGGCTGACTGGTCGATGGCGCCGAGCAGGCCACACCTAGTAACAACGCGACGATCGCGGCCGTTCGGCGCAAGTCTTTTTTCAGGTGGCGCATCGAATCCTCCACGTAAGGCCCGGTTGGAGCAGGGGGTGGATCGGATTCTACTCCCAGCCGGAGAAAACTGAAGCCTGAACCCGCTGACGTAAGGACGGCCGCCGCGGTACCCGAAGCCGTCAACGCGAAAGGCAGATCCGTCTGCCGCCGGCCGGAACTGACGGTGCACGGACACGGCCGGCTTGCAGACGGATCCGCCTTTCGCATGACAAGGCTCTACAGCAGGACGCCAACGAGGTGGCCCAGACTCTCGTCCATTGGTGAGTTTGAAGATGCGACCCTTCCTGACCGCGCAGCGCATAGGAGGTCCGGGCGCGCTGGGCGGGTTTCGTGCCGGCAGGCGCGTCAGCCTGCTGGCGATCGCCGCCAATGGGCGTCGCGTCGACCAATTGATATCGCCCAGTCGGCTCCGGGCTGTTGGCTTCGGTCGCTGCGGTCTCGGGCGTGGCCTGGGTGCCCGTGGCTTTTGCGCCCAGAGAGCCATCACGCTGAACCTGAGCGACGCAACCGGAAATCGAAATTGATGGGGTTGGCGGCGGCGTTGTCTGAGCTGAGAGCGACACCGAGGCAATAATCGCGCAAAGCGTAGCAGTCCGAGTCATATCGATCCTCCGGTCCGTCTGCCGCATGAAGGGCTCAGGCGATCAGTGCAGGCGCGTTCGCAGAGTGCGGGGCAGGTGGTCACGACGACCACGGTCACATAGGTCGCCGATTGGTACATGAACGAGCCGGGACACGTCGCGGCAAGGCGTGTTCGTAACGCGTCAGTTCCGCCTTGTAAGCGACGTGTCCCGGTTCGTGATTGATCCAGCGGCGATTCAGACCGCGCGTGGATGTACTAAAGCGCTAGACGCACGAGACTACAAGCTTGCTCCTCGACCGGGCGCACATAATGACGATATCTTAGGCCTATGAGGGCCTCGTCGATTGGCTCCTGGCCTGCCCTGAAATGGATTTCTTCGGCGGTTGACTCACCTTCCACCGCGGCGGCCCCGCTGTCACTCGGGTCGCTGCACCAGCTCGATGCGGACGCCGTCAGGAGCCTCGGCAAACGCCAGGCGCACCGTCACGCCGTTCGGAAAAGCCAGCGGCCGCGGTTCTGTGGTGATCTTCACATTCCGCGTTTTCAGCGTCGCCACCGAGGCATCAACGTCGACCGGACGGAACCCGATGTGATCGATCGAGTGCCCCTGGCTGGGCACGGCCTCTCCGCGCTGCACCAGAATCCACACGCCGCTCATGTCGATGCCGTCGATGCGATCCTTCAGCTTGCCAATGCGGCCCCCGAACTGGGCCGAGTACCACGCGAGCATCGCCGCCGGGTCGGGCACGCGAAGATGGATGTGATGCATCCCGAGCTTCTCCGGATCCTGCACGACCTCGATCCGCGTGCCCCACGGATCTTCGATGAACGCGAGCTTGAAGAGTCCCGCCACGTCCCGGACCGGCTGCGCGATCTTCACACCAGCGGACTCTAACGCTTTCATCGTGACGTCGATGTCTGGGACCGAGAATCCGATGTGATCGATCGCGCTCCCCTGGCTGGGCAGCGTGGTCTCTCTTCGTGAAAAAACGACGCGCACATCGCCGTAGAGCAACCGGTCTATCCCCTCGGTCATCGGCTCGCCGCCAAAATGCTGTCGATACCACGACACCGCACTCGCTGGATCGGGCGCAGCGAGGTGCACGTGATCGACGATGGGACGATAACCCTGGGCAGAGGCCGCGGGAACGAGCATCAACATGCTTAAGACAAAGAGCGACGGACATCGACGAATCGGATTCACTCGCATAGAGATCTCCTGATGCACGCTACTTTTTGCTACTTCTTAATCGACGGATGCACGTAGCCCGCCGTCAGGACGCGAGCCGACGGCCGGAAGCTCAGGTAGTCGACATGATCCGGTATGTTCGCCCAGCCGTGCGGCGTGCCGGCCGGGATGACGATGATATCGCCGGTTTTCACCGGTCTGGTCACGACGTCGGCGCCCACGATGAAACCGCTGCACGACGGCCCATTCAACTCCGTGGTCACCGGCGCGTCGGGCGCCGAACGCCGGCCGTTGATGATGCGTCCACCGGTCACCAGCGTGCCCTCACCAGACACGATGTAGTAGCCCTCCGTCTGCTGGTCGTGATACAGACCCGTCGGCGTACCCACCGGTGGAGGCGTCGCGGCGCGCTCGCCGCACGGCTCCGGAGCCGGTGTCGTCCCGCGGGCTGCCCCACCGCCGCCGCCCGCGGCCGGCGCGCCCGTCCTGCCGCGATGAATGATGCCGACGGCGAAGTTCTCCGAGCCGATGTCCACGACCCTGATCTGGCGATCGATGCCCGGCTGCTTGTTGACGATATCGACCTCTTCCTTGGTGATGTAGGTCGCCTCCCGCGACGACCCGGACTGGGCCGCGATGATGGCGGTGGCGACGGGGACGAGGGAGATCACGGCGATCAGTGCGCAGCGCGTGACGGTTCGCATGAGCAACCTCCTCAAGATATCGGTGGCGTTGGACACTATAGCCGAGATATCGCTGACGGCACGGAAAGCGGCTATTATGAGCCGTTCGTTTCACGACATCTCCCCCGATTCACCGTTGAAAAGGAGCGCATCATGGATCGTTCTGTGTGGCTGATTGTTGGGCTCGCGTCGCTGGCGGCCGGTGCCGCGTGCACGCAAACCGTCAACGTCGAGCAGGAGCGGGCGGCCCTGATGGCGGTCGACCGCGAGTGGTCGCAGACGACGAAGGAGCCGGAAAAGTTCGTCGCGTATTTTGCCGATGGGGCGTCCGTCTACACGCCGGGGATGCCGATCGTCACTGGGGGCGACGCCATCCGCAAGTCCTTCACGGAGATGAGCAAGGCGCCCGGGTTTGCGCTTTCGTGGACGCCGGTGAAAGCCGAAGTGGGCGCCAGCGGCGACATCGGCTACACCACGGGCGCGTACGAAATGACGATGGGCGGCACCAGCGAAAAGGGCAAGTACGTCACCGCGTGGAAGAAGCAGTCCGGCGGTGCGTGGAAGGTCACCGAGGACATCTTCAACGCCGACGCCGTTCCAAAGGCACCGGCCGGCACCCACGCGATGATCGTCGCGGCCACGCTCAAGTGGGGCGATGCACCTCCCGGCCTGCCCGCGGGCTCGCGAGTGGCGGTGGTATCGGGCGACCCCAGCAAGCCAGAGCCATTCGTCATTCGTGCGCAATTGCCCGCGAAGTACCGGATCGCGCCGCACTGGCATCCGACCACGGAAAATATCACGGTGCTCTCTGGCACGGTGGCGCTGGGAATGGGCGAGAAGCTCGACGAATCGGCGATGCAGGATCTGCCGGCTGGAGGGTTCACGTCGCTCCCAGCGGAGATGCGGCACACGTTCATGGCGAAGACGGCGGCCACCATCCAGGTGCATGGGATGGGCCCCTTCGGCATCACCTACGTGAATCCAGCGGACGACCCGAGGGCGAAGTAGCTCACGGCACGACCCTGAAGCCGGTCAGGGTGCGCTCGGCGCCGGAGGTGGACTCCACGATGTAATCGCCCTGAGCGAGAGGCGCCAATGCGATCTCGACGCGGCGCCAGCGCAATCCATCGGCATCTTCCCGGATGACGGCGGTCACGGGCACGCTCAGCGCTTTGCCGGCACGATCGAGCAGCCGCGCCGAGATATCGGCGGCAGACGAAGCCGGCATCTCGAGAATCAGCCGCTCGGATCGGCGGAACCGCGCGTCGGCGGTCGGCACCTCTCGATTGCCGGTGCTCTGGCCGCGCCTGATGAACAGGACACCGCCGCCGGAGGGCGCGGCCGGGATCGTGATGCGGAGCGCTTCAATTCCCGGCGACACGACGTCGGCACCCTTCGCGCGAAGCTGCAGATCGTAGTCGCCGGGCGCAAGTGGTACGCTCGGCGTCAACGTCAACGGCGCGATGAACGTCCCCGGGGCGATCGACGCTTTCCCGTTCGCCACCGCCTTGCCTGCCGCGTCGCGCAGCGTCGCGTCCAGTTGCGCGCCCTTGCTCCAGTCGTCACCGCGCGCGGTGCTCTGCGAAACTTCCGCGACGGCGCGGATGACAGCCGCGCCTGCAGGTGTCCAGGCGACGGCGGCCTGCACACGCAGCGGTCGATCCCTGCCCAGCGCCGCCAGTGGATTCAGCGCACGCGAGAGGAGCTCGAGCTCCGCCGTGTCGGGCGACGCCACGCCGGGTGCGACTCGCGCGGCTCCCTCAGCCTTCGATGCGGCCAGGTAGCCGGCGCGCGCGCGGACCTCGACGCCCGGACGCCTGACGCGCACGGTGATGCGATGGAAGCGGCCGTCCGGCTTCGCATTCGAATAGTACCCGGCCAGATAGTACGAGCTGAGATCGTCGATGATGCGGCGGAAGCCGTTCTCCATCTGACTCGGCTGCAGGATGGCAAGGCCGTCGGTGACGTCCGCCATCATCTGCAGGGATCGCCTCCGCGGAGTCAGCGGCGAGTACGTCTCGGAAAAGCCGCCGGGGCCGACGGGATAGAACGACACATTCGCGCGGTTCGCTCCCTGCATGAGATTGATGAACCGCTGCTCGTTATTGAGCTCGGACAGCGCGAGGCGATCGACCTCGCAACTGGCGCGATCGACAGTGCCGATGCCGTCGCTGGAGATCGTCACCGAGGATGGATCCTTCACCGTGGGGCGTCCGGTTCGTGGATCCGCGCCCACCTTCGGAATCGGGATGTTGACCTGCCCAAATTCTTCCGGATTCTGTGTCGGGGTCTGGAGGGGTTTCGCGAGGGCGCGATTCGGTGCATAGAGCGGCCATCCGTCGGAGATGGTGATGACGGCCTTCCGCTCTTCGCGAAGCCCGCGCAGATACTGCACCAGATCCTCGACGGCATCGAGCACCAGCACCTCGCGCCGGCGCGCGATCATCTCCTGCGCTATCGCCGGACCATCGATGATGGGGATGTCGTAGCAGGATTCATACCGGGCCTCGGTCGGATCTTTGGTGCCCGGCCAGCGTTCCGTGCCCCAGTGCGGCGTCAGCATCTGCTCGATGCTGCCAATCCGCCGCGTAAAGGTGAGGCTCCGGGCCGTCATGTCGGGCGTCATGACGGCGATCAAATCGTCGCCGCCGATGAGCGCGTTCAACGTGTCGATGAGCGGTCGCCTGACGCGCATCGATCCCGGAAGATCGACGTGGCGCGGATCGAGAAACAGCACGAACACGCGGGCACGCGGGTCCTGCACGGCCCGGCGCATCTCGTCCAACGTCGACGGCTCGCGGCGCGTCGTCTGAGTGCGCGGACCCGGGATGAAGACGTGCTCGAACTGCGCAATTTTCTGCGGCGCGCCGTCTTCGAGGACCTCGATCTCTGACTGCTGAAGATCGGTCACCGGCTTGCCGTCCGCCGTCGGATACATGTCGACGCGGACGTAGTTGACTTCGGTTTGAAACGGGCGAGGCGCCTGGTCCTGCGCCAGCAGCGAGACGCTCGCCGACAGGGCGATCAGGTAGCGCGCGAACCGCATGACGGGAGTGTAAGCCTATTTGCCTCCTCACGCCGCAGCGCATACAGGCTTGTAGAAAATTGCATCCTCGCTACACTACACCGATGCAACGCTTTCTGTGGGTGCTCGTCCTGGGTGTCTACGGTCTGGTGGCCGGCGGGTGCACTACCCGAGAGGAGCCGCGGGCGCCATCAGACTACCGGCCCACCGCGACGGTCAAAGACATCATGCTCTCGATCATCGATCCGGAGGCTGACGTCCTGTGGAACGCTGTTGCAACCATCATCAGCGCGACTGGCACTGAGGAAAGAGAGCCGAAAACTGACGAAGAGTGGGCGGCAGTTCGACGCAGCGCCATTCAGCTCGTCGAAGCGACGAATCTGCTTCGCGTCCCCGGCCGTCATGTTGCGAGGCCAGGAGAGAAGTCGGAGAACCCCCGCATAGAGCTCCAGCCCGAGACGATTCAAAAGCTGATTACCGAAGATCCGGCGACGTGGACGCGGATGGTCAACGCGCTGCACGACGCGGCGGTGCCGGCGCTCAACGCGACCAACGCAAGGAGCGCACAGGGCCTCTTCGACGCGGGGGAACATATCGAAAAGGCCTGCGAAAGCTGCCACCAGCAGTACTGGTACCCGCCGAAGGAGGCGCCGGCATGGACAAAGGAGGTCGGCGTTGTCGGCGGCGACACGACGGTCACCAGTGCGCAGGCGATCAAGGGAGGCGCGATCAGGGGGCACATTCGCGTGAACGGAAAGCTGCCTGGTAATCCGGTCATCAGGATGGGGATGGACCCGATGTGCGCGAAGCTCAACGCCGGGAAACGCCCGGTCCAGGAGATCGTCGCGGCCACCGCCGACGGCAGCCTGGCCAACGTGTTTGTGAGCGTGCAAGGGTCGTTTCCTGCGTCGCCGGTTCCCGCCGAGCCCGTGACGATCGATCAGCGCGCATGCTTCTACGTTCCGCGAGTGGTCGGCGCGCGGGTTGGACAGACGATTCAAGTACGAAACAGCGACGAAGTGCTCCACAACGTGCACGGCGTCTCGGCGCACGGCAATGGCTTCAACGTCAGCCAGCCAAAAGCCGGCATCGTCCAGCAGCTTCAATTGAAAAACGCTGAGATCATGCTGCCGATCACATGCGACGTGCACAGGTGGATGACCGCGTTTGTCGGGGTCGTCGCTCACCCCTATTTCGCCACGAGCGGCGTTGCCGGTACCTACACGATCGCCTACGTGCCGGCGGGAACCTACACCATTCAGGCGTGGCACGAGCGGTATGGAGTGGTCACTCAAAAGGTTCAGGTGACGGCAGGTTCCACCAGCGCGGTCGACTTCGCGTATTAACTATTTCGGTCGACCCGCGGCGTCCTCAGCGGCCTTTTCGTCCGCGCGAGCCGCGCCAAGGATGCCCTCCATCGTGTGCACATTCCCCTCGTGGCAGGCGTACTCATAGATCGTGTCCTGAGTCCGCGTCAGGCGAATCACGACCGTCCACGGTCTGGTCCACGTCTTCGCATCGTCCACCGTGATTTCGTACTGGAGCGCGTCGGCGGCTACGCGCGTGAGCCGCTCGATCACGCGAAGGTTCTCGGCGGCTCCCATGAAGTTGCTTTGCGGAGAGAAATTCGTGGTGTCGACAACCAGCGTATTCCCCTCCCACCGGCCGCGCGAGTCTCCGCTCCACTGCCGCAGACCCTGAGGCAGATGCGGTCGTCCGTCCAGAGGAATGATGCGCGTTTCGTGGATGGACTCGAGAGTCACCGTCACATAGCCGGGAGTTTGCAGAATCTGGTAATACCCCATCGGACCCGCGGCGTTGATGTTCTGCACACCAAGCCTTGGCATGCCGTACGTGATGCAACGCATCGCGTTGCTGAGCTCCTCGGGTCCGGCCACAGGGCGCTGCCCGGACGCGTTCGGCGACGGCGTTCTCGCGAGTCTCTGCTGCCCGTCTGCCGTCATCGGAGGAATTTTCCCATCAGCCGGATCCACTATCAGCGACGTTCGATTGTCGATTGTCCGTTCGATCATCACGGTCGCACTGCCGGTCGCATTCGGGTTCTCGAACCGGTCAGGGTTGGCGAGAAGGGCGTGAAAAAAATTGTCTCCGCCGGGGAAGTCACTATTGGTGTTGACGTCGAAGAGCCGCGCAGCGCGCTTTTTCAGTTCGGCGACTTCGTCGTCTGTCAAAAACTGCCGCCCTGCCAGCTCTTTCGGACGTTCCAGCGGCGTCGCGCTCTGGTTCAGCCAGACTCCCTGCAGGTCCGGTTTGCCGTCTGGCGTCAGCGGCGGCGTCCACTGTTTCGTCTGACCCCCGACCGACACCCGCGCGACCACAAGGGCCAGGACACCGAGGCACGCGAGAAACTTTTTGCGTTCCACTTTTCACTTCCTACTTCTTACTTACTTCCTGCCTCCCGCGAAGACTCCCGGATCGATCGGCACATTCACCTGTACATCCTTCAGCTCAAAGCTGTCTCGTCCGTTGAGCCACCCGAAGGTCCAGCGGAACGGCATCCTGATGCCGGCTCCGGCCACCTCACGATAGTCGGCGAAGTCAACCTGCGTCGGAGCCCGGCCGATCGGCGAGGTGCCAAAGCGCACCATCCGCACGAGCAGACCCGACGCCTTATCGAAATACAACGTGGTGACCAGACTCCGGGATCCGTTTCCCTGAACGACGTGAACATCACGACCGTCGATGTTGTCGGGCGGGCCGACCCGAAGCTGGGTGAGGGCTTTCCTGATCTGCGCCGGAAAGGACAGCTGTGCGTCCATCCTGGCGCCATCCAGTTCACTTCCCCCCAGCGCGTACTCCGGCACCACGGCCAGCGGAGCTGACACCCAACCACGCCGGCCGTCGAAGGTCCGGGTCGCGTCTTGTCGACCGATGCTTTCGGCAAACCTGATGATCGTAGCGCGCTGATCGGGAGCTTTCGCGAAGATCTGAACCTGCCCGCCGCCGCCGAATCCGCGGAAGCCCTCGCTCGTGCCGGTCGCGATAAAGCTGGTGACGCCCGCCAGCCTCTGGACGCCGCCGAGTGCCTGCAGATACTTGTCGAGAATCTGGTCAGCAGACGGCTCTCCCGGAAACGACTGCCTGATGAGGTCGTCGGCTTCCAGGAGCGGAGTGCCGTAGACCAGATCGATCGCCGGCATGACGGGGGGAATGTCTCGGCCGCGATGACACGTCCAGCACGTCACAACCTGGCGTCCGCCGAAGTTGGTGCGATTGATCGCAGCGACCATCAGCGTCATCCGTCGCGCCGCCTGCTTCTTGGCCGTGTCGGCTTCCCACTTGACGGTGTCGGTGCCGGCGCCTGTGTGGCACTCCGAGCAATCAAAGCCCAGCGCGGCCGACATGATGCCCATGGTGTCCATGAAATCGTCCACGGGAATCCCTTTGAGCACCTGGATGTTCTTGAAGACGCTCTCGGAGAGCAGCGGTCGATCCTGCGGCGTGACCTGCCGGGCGGCTGCGGACACGCCGTCGCCGACTACCCACGCGAACGTGATGACAGCGGCAGCGATAATCGCGAGAGGCTTCATGGGTGTGGGCCCTTTCGAGCAAAAGTCTAAACCTAACCGAATCAATTGACACGCTGATTTGAAGGGTCTATCTTCGGCTCGGGGGGAGGTCACTCCAATGCACCACTGGTTTCCACGCGCGACGATCATCGCCGCCGGCGTCTTGCTGGCGGTTGCGGCGGTTATTGGTCAGGCGCCGGCGCGTCCGGCCCCACCCCGCACGCCCTGGGGCGATCCCGATCTGCAGGGACTCTGGACGAACGCCACCGTGACGCCCTTCGAGCGGCCAGCTGAGCTGGCCGGAAAGCAGGTTCTGACCGAAGCAGAAGCCGCTGAATTTGAAAGGGAGACGCTTCAAGCGCGCGATGCCGACCGCCGCGAGCGTGGAACCGAAGCCGACGTCGGCCGTGCGTACAACCAGTTCTGGTACGAGCGCGGGACGAAGGTCGTCGCGACCAGGCAGACGTCGCTGGTTGTGGATCCCCCCGACGGACGAGTGCCGTCCCTGACACAGGAGGCGCAGCAAGGAGCGGACGCGCGTGCTGCGAAGCGGCGCGGCCCAGCGGCTGGCCCCGAAGATCGAGGACTCGTCGAGCGTTGCATCCTGTGGCCGACCGCAGGGCCGCCCATGATTCCCGGCGGCTACAACAATAATTATCAGATTCTGCAGACACCCGGCCACGTGGTGATTCTCATCGAGATGATTCACGACGTCCGCATCATCCCGCTGGACGGCCGTCCGAGCGCGCCGCCAGCCATCCGGCAATGGATGGGGGACTCGCGCGGCCGCTGGGACGGCAATACGCTCGTCGTGACCACGACGAATTTCACCGGCAAGACGAACTTCAGAGGATCCGGCGAGAACCTGCGCCTCGTCGAGCGGTTCACGCGCGTCAACTCCGACGCAATCACCTACGAATTCACCGTCGACGACCCCACGTCGTTTACGAGACCCTGGAAGGCGGCGATTCCGATGACGAAGACCGAGGGCCCGATCTTCGAGTACGCGTGTCACGAGGGGAATTACGGCATGACGAACCTCCTGAGCGGTGCGCGCGCCGAGGAGCAGAATAAGTAGTAGTGTCCGGCTTTAGCCGGACCTCGCGGAGGATCCCGATGCGAACAACCCTGATGTGTGTGCTTGCCGCTCTGAGTCTGCTGTGCGCCGTGGT
>JANNJO010000349.1:0-6376 GCA_031395755.1 Acidobacteriota bacterium | reverse complement strand
CGCCAGCGACTCATGGACGATACGCATGGCGTAGAGCTGTTCCAGGTCGTCGATGGAGAACGAAGAGACGCGGCCGCGCCGGTTCACTTCGGCTTCGACGAGGCCTTCGCGCTGCAGCATGCGCACAGCCTCGCGGAGCGGTCCGCGGCTGACGCCGAGCTGGCTGGCCAGCTGGACCTGGGACAGCGACTCGCCTGGGGGCAGCGCACCGTTCAGGATCGATTCGCGCAGGCTGCTGTACACGGTCCACGTCATGTCGCGGGTTTTCCGCTTGCCGGCGCGCCGGGCAGGTGCGGGGGGGGTGCCGTGAAGCTTGGCCTTTGAGGAAGGGCCACCCCGCTTCCTGGCGGCGGGGCCGGGAGGATCAGTCACCACTGGTTGCCGGGGCAGTATAACATCGTGACAGATGCGGGACGCCGGGGGGCAGAGTGTAAACACTTTCGGGCCTGTACCGGACCAGAGGCGTGGGACCCGGCAATCGGGGAGCCACAGAAAAGCCTTTTAAGTGTTGACACTTTAGAATGGTACGCGTACCCTCGCATACCCTTGACGCGTTCACGAGGCGTTCAGCATGAGTGTTAAGGTCGCCATCATCGGAAGCGGGAATATCGGCACGGACCTGATGATGAAAGTCCTTCGTACGTCCGCTCACCTCGAGATGGGGGCCTTTGCCGGCATCGACCCCGACTCTGACGGGCTCGCCCGCGCCAGGCGCCTTGGCGTGCCGGTGACCGCCGGCGGGATCGACGGCCTGGTGCAGATGCCGGGCTTCCGCGACATCGCCATCGTGTTCGACGCGACGTCGGCCGCCTCGCACCCGCGGCACGACTCCGTGCTGCGCAGCCATGCCAAGCAGATTGTCGACCTGACCCCGGCGGCCATCGGCCCCTACGTCGTGCCGGCGGTCAATCTCGATCAACTCTCGGAAGCGCCGAACGTCAACATGGTCACGTGCGGAGGCCAGGCGACCATCCCCATGGTCGCGGCGGTCAGCCGCGTGACGCCGGTGGCGTACGCCGAGATCGTCTCCAGCATCGCCAGCGCATCGGCCGGTCCCGGAACGCGGGCGAACATCGACGAGTTCACGCAGACCACGGCGTCTGCCATCGAGCTCGTCGGTGGGGCGCGGCGAGGCAAGGCGATCATCATCCTGAATCCCGCAGAGCCACCGCTGATTATGCGCAACACGGTGTTCTGTTTCGTCGAAGACGGCGATCCGAAGGGCATTGCGGCGTCTGTCGAGAAGATGGCCGCCGACGTGCGCGCCTACGTGCCCGGTTACCGCCTGAAGCAGGCCGTGCAGTTCGAGGAAATCACCAAGGCACGCCCGATCCGCATCGACGGCGTCGGCGTCTTCACGCGCGGCGCCAAAGTCTCGGTGTTCCTCGAGGTCGAGGGCGCGGGTCATTACCTGCCGAAATACGCGGGGAATCTCGACATCATGACGTCGGCCGCGCTTCGAACCGGAGAGCGCCTGGCGGCGGCCCGTTCCGTGGTCTCCGGGGGCGCGGTGGCGTGAGAGACGGCCAGCTCTACATTCAAGACGTCACGCTGCGCGACGGCATGCATGCCATCCGTCATCAATATTCCATCGCGGACGTCGAGCGGATCGCGTCGGCGCTCGATCGCGCCGGCGTGGACGCCATCGAGATCTCGCACGGCGACGGGCTGGCCGGCTCCAGTTTCGCCTATGGATTCAGCGCCCACGGCGATGTCGAGTGGATCGAGGCGGTCGTCCGAAGCGTGAAGCGAGCGACGGTCACCGTGCTGCTCATACCGGGCATCGGCACCATCGACGATCTCGACGCCGCCCACGGCGCGGGCGCGCAATCGGTGCGCATCGCCACGCATTCGACCGAAGCGGACATCGCCAGGCAGCACATCGCTCACGCGCGCAAGCTGGGCATGGACGTGGTGGGGTTTCTGATGATGTCGCACATGACGCCTCCCGCCGAGCTGGCACGGCAGGCCAAGCTCATGGAGTCCTTCGGCGCGCACTGCGTCTACGTCGTCGACTCAGCCGGCGCGCTCCTGCCCCAGGGCGTCATCGAGCGCATGCAGGCGTTCAACGACGTGCTCGATCCCGCCACCGAAAAAGGGATGCACGCGCACCACAATCTGTCGCTCGGGGTGGCCAATACGCTGGCGGCGATCGAACACGGGGCGACGCGCGTGGACGGATCGCTCGCGGGCATGGGCGCCGGCGCAGGCAACGCGCCACTCGAAGTGCTGATTGCGACGTTGAGCCGGTCGAATCTGCCGCACGGCTGCGATCTCTTTGCGCTGATGGACGCGGCGGAGGAGATCGTCAGGCCGTTGCAGTTGCGCCCCGTACGGGTGGATCGGGAGACGCTGTCACTGGGGTACGCCGGCGTGTATTCGAGCTTCCTCCTGCACGCCGAAGCTGCGGCCGCGCGTTACGGCCTCGACACGCGCGAGATTCTCGTCGAGATCGGGCGCCGGCGGATGGTCGGCGGGCAGGAAGACATGATTGTTGACGTGGCGCTGGATTTAGCGAGAATGCGTGATACCGATGACGCGTAATTTCCCGTTCCGTTCCGCAAGCCTCGTCCTTGCCCTGATGGCTCAACTGGGGTGCCAGGCGTCTGAACCACCGGCACCGCCGCCAGCCCAGCCGTCGGCCGCGCCTCAGACTGCTCTGGTGCTCAGCGACTTCACCCTGATCGACGGTCGCGGGGGTCCGGCCGCAGCGAGCTCGGCGATGGTCGTGACCGACGGCCGGATCTCGTGGATCGGCCCGGTTGCGGAGCTGAAGGCACCCGCCGGCGCGCAGATGCAGAGTCTCTCGGGCAAGTTCGTCATGCCCGGGCTCGTCAGCCTCCATAGTCATGTCGCCGAGTCCGATGGCGAGGTGCAGGACCCCGTCAAATTCTTCACGCGCGACGAGGTCGAGCGCGACCTCCGGCTGTTTGCGCGTTACGGCATCACCTCGGTCGCCTCGCTCGGCACCGATCAGCCGCTCGTCTACACGATGCGGGACGAGCAGCGGCGGACCCGCCCGTCGATCGCGCGCATTTTTACGGCGGGCCGCGGGTTTACGGTCAAGGACGGGTTTCCCACCAACAAGGGCAACGTGCCGGGTGTGCCGTACGAGCCGACGCAGCCATCGGAGGCGGCCGCGAACATGAACGAACTCGCGGCGCGGCGCCCGGATGTGGTGAAGATCTGGGTCGACGATCGGTTCGGCGACTTCAAGAAAACGCCGATCGCGATCTCGCGTCCGATTATCGAGACGGCTCACGCTCACAAGATCAAGGTGATCGCCCACGTCTTCTACCTCAGCGATGCGAAGGAACTGGCGGCCGCCGGGCTCGACGCCTTCGGCCACAGCGTGCGCGACAAGGCTGTTGACGCCGAGCTGCTCGGGTTGATGAAGCAGCACGGGACCTGGACCATCCCCACGCTGTTCCGCGAAGCCGCGACGTTTGCCTTTGCGGATCCGGACCGGTTTCTGAAGGATGAGTTCTTCACGCGCGGGGTCTCGCCACGCATGCAGCAGGTCCTGGCCTCTCCCCAGTATCAGAAGGCGCTGACGAGCGACAAATATTTTCCACACTATCCGCGGTATCTGAAGACGGCGAAGGAGAACCTCAAGCGGATCTCCGACGCGGGCCTCAAGATCGGATTCGGTTCCGATACCGGCGTGCTGACGCGATTCGAGGGGTTCGGCGAACACTGGGAGATGGAGATGATGGTCGAGGCCGGCATGACGCCTGCTCAGGTCATCACCGCGGCCACGAAAAGCTCCGCGGAATTCCTCGAGCAGCAGCGCGATCTCGGCACCCTCGAGCCCGGTAAATGGGCCGACATCATCGTGCTGGCGGCCAATCCGCTGGACAACATCAGAAACACGCGAACGATCGAATCCGTGTACGTCGCCGGTAACCGTGTGCCATGACACCCTGACAGGAGCGCAAATGTCGAACCCTCGAACCTATGTGTTGATCGCCGTCGCACTCGTCTGCTCGCTGCCGGCACTTGCGTCGGCGCAGGCCGGATCGGGCGCGGGCGCAAAAGCCGAGCAGCAGGTCCTGCAGGCGGAGAAAGATCGCTTCGCCGCGATGATCAAGGGAGACGGGGTTGCGCTAGCGCGGCTGCTTGCCGACGATCTCACGTATACCCACAGCAGCGCATTGTTCGAGAGCAAGGCGGAGTTCATCAAGAGCGTCACGGGCGGCACGATCGATTACGTCTCGATCGTGCCAAGCGAGCCGGACTGGAAAGTCCGCGTGAGCGGCAACACGGCCATCGTCAACGGCGTGGCCGCCGTCAACGTCATCGATACCGGCAAAGACCTGAAGATCAAGATTCGCTACACGACGATCCACACCAACCGCGGCGGTCAGTGGCAGATGCAGGCCTGGCAGGCCACGAGATTCCCCCAGTAGGGGAGTCGCAATGAACCTCGCGGCCCTTTCGCTCTTCGCGCTCGCCGTCGCCGTTACGCTCAGCTGCACCACGAAGATCAACGTCGGGATCCTCTCGATGGCCCTGGCGTGGATCATCGGCGTGTACCTGGCGGGCCGGCCATTCGCCGAAGTCGCCGCAGGGTTTCCGACCCAGCTGTTTCTGACGCTCGTCGGCGTCACGCTGCTCTTCACCCAGGCCAAGGTCAACGGCACGCTCGACAAGGTGGCGCACCGGGCGGTGCGATCCTGCCGCGGCAGTCTGCCGCTCGTCCCCGTGATGTTCTTCTTTCTCGCGTTCGTGTTCGGGTCCATCGGTCCGGGCAGCATCGCGTCGGCGGCGCTCATCGGGCCGATGGCGATGACCGTTGCGGCGCAGACCGGCATCCCCGCGTTCCTGATGGCGATCATGGTGGCCAACGGCGCGAACTCGGCGTCGCTGTCGCCCATCGGACCGACCGGCATCATCGTGAACGGCATCATGGACAAGATGGGCATGCCGGCCGTCCCGTGGCAGAACTACCTCATCGTGGCTGCGGCCCACGCGATCGTGGCGTTCACGGGCTATCTCGTGTTCGGCGGCTGGCGATTCTTCCGCTCAGGGAACTTGAAGGGGACGGTCGCGATCGATCAACTGGTCGACGCGCCGATGGCCGGTGTGCCGAACGGTCGCGCGCCGGCGGGCGACATCCCCGATGTCGCCGGGCCGTTTCAATGGCGGCACTGGCTGACGCTGGGCGTGATCGTCGTGCTCGTCACCAGCGTGATTTTCTTCGGGGTCAACGTCGGGATGGGGGCGCTGGCTGGCGCGGTCGTGCTCGTCCTTGCAGGTGCGACCGACGAGGCGCAGGCGATTCGCACGATGCCGTGGGGGCCGATTCTCATGGTCAGCGGCGTGACGGTGTTGATCGCCTTGATCGAGAAGACCGGTGGCATTGACTTGTTTTCGTCGATGCTCGCCAGCGTGTCGACGCCGCAGTCGGTGACCGGCGTCATCGCGTTCATCGGCGGCTCCATTTCCATTTACAGCAGCACATCGGGCGTCGTGCTGCCCGCGTTCCTGCCAACCGTGCCCGGCCTGGTGGAGCGGCTTGGCGGAGGGGATGTGTTGCCTGTCGCGTGGTCCCTGATTGTCGGCTCGCACCTCGTGGATGTCTCTCCACTGTCGACGACCGGTGCGCTGTGCATTGCCGCCGCGTACAACACCGACGTCCGCAAGCTGTTCCGGCAAATGCTGGCGTGGGGCATGTCGATGGCGGTCGTCGCGGCGATCGGGTGCTACATCGTGTTCGGGCTGTTGTGGGGGTAAGGGTCGCCTTCACCGGCGGCATTCTCTGCCTGTCGCTTCTGCCGGCCCTCTCGGCGCAAACCGATCCCGCTCCAGCGGCGTATCTGCCGTACGAACAAGCCCGAGCGGTTTTCGAGGCTCTCGGCGAGCGCCTGCCGGCGCCGGCGGCGTGGCGCGAATGGATCGTCGCGGTCGATCGGATCACGCGCGCGCGGGTGGCTCAGGGCGACGAGGCCTCGGTCGTCAACCTGTTGCTCTTTGGCACGTCATTCACGAAAGAGCCCCGCATCACCGCCCGCCAGCTCGACGACAGACAGATGGCCGATGCTCTGGCCGCACGCCTGAAAGATTTCGACCGGGCACTCGCGCGGCCGGGCGTAGACGAGCGGCTGCGGTTCGCGCGACGGACCCTGGGAGGCGGCAGGCAGCGCCGCGCGCGTGTGCTGGCCATGCTCGAGCGGGCGATCGGGGAAGGCAAGACCTACGCGCGCCTGACCCGGGAAGCACAGGCGCTGGGAGATCCCAGCCTCGAGTTCGCCGAGCGCTCGAGGCTCTATCGCGCGCGCGGCCTGTCGTCGGACACCTCGGTCCGGACCAATTTTGCCGTGGAGGAGGCGCTGCGACAGGTGTACGCAGGCGGCGCGAAGGGCGGCGTGCGGCG
>JANNJO010000344.1:0-3496 GCA_031395755.1 Acidobacteriota bacterium | reverse complement strand
TATAATGGATGTTATGTTAACTAACTAAGGCAACTAGCGCAGGACGGGCCGTTTGCACACTCGGACTCGTGATCTTCGTGATTCCCGCGCCGCCAATCTTCGCGTTCAGCTGCCCCGCAGCTCCGCGAGGATCGCCTCGAGCGCCTCGATGACTTCCTGGCGCGGGACGTGACCTTTACGGAATTTCAGATTTAAGTTGAATGCTTTGTTCTCGGGCCTGAATTTGAACACGTAGGCCTTCGGCCGACCGGGCTTCGACTTCGCCAGGTCCTGGCGGACCTCGGCTCGGGTTGCGCCGCCCTGGCTGGCGATCTTCTCGACCAACGCCGTCATTTTCTGAGGTGTAGGCTGCCTAACAACCTGTAATAACAATGACTTAGAAGAAATGTCGGCCAGCCGACAAAGGTTCTTAATGTCCTCGGGCATCGCATTCAGAGCGAGGGACTCCGTGATGGAAGTCCGGGACTTCCCGAGCTTTCGAGCTAGAGCCTCGTGCGTGTACGAGCTCTTCTGGGCGAGGTGATGCAGCGCCTCCGCTTCTTCGAACGGGGTCAGGTCCTTCCGCTGGATGTTCTCAACGAGGGCGAGTTCGATGACCTCCGTGTCGTCCACGTCCCGGATGACCACCGGTAGCTCGCGTAGCCCTATCTGAACCGCTGCCTGGTAGCGCCGCTCGCCAGCGATAATCTGAAACCGATCGCCGCGAGCCCGGACAATCAACGGCTCGATCACGCCTTTCTCGGCAACCGACGCCATCAATTCAGACAGGTCGCCCATGACCTGCCGCGGCTGGTTGGGGTTGGGATCGATGCGGTCGATGGCAATCAGGCGGCCGATGGGTGCACCAGCCGAGGCGGCCAGCGCCTCCACATAGTGCTCGTCGTGTCGCATCCGGACGGTTTCGGGGAGCCCTCGCCTAGGCACGATCGATGACCTCCTCGCAGAGACTGTAATACTCGCTCGCACCGGTGGAATCTGGTGCGTAGGTGAAGATCGACTCTTTATAGGCCGGGCTCTCTTCCAGACGGACGCTCTTGGTGATGACCGTCTTGAAAACTTTCCCGCCAAACACTTTCTTGATCTGCATGCGGATGTCTTTCGCCAGCGACGTCCGCTTGTCGTGCATCGTGATGACGACCCCGAGAATCTGCAGCGACGGGTTCGGCCTCTGCCGCACCTTTTCGATGGTTTCCAGCAGGTCGTCTGTGCCTTCGAGCGCGAAATACGACGACTGGATCGGGATCAGCAGATGCGTGGCGGCGACCAGCGCGTTCACCGTCAACAGACCCAGCGTCGGCGGACAGTCGATGACGATTTGTGGGTACTGCTTCCGGATCGGCTCGAGCTTGTCCTTGAGCCTGAAGTGGGCGTCAATCTCCCCGATGAGCTTGGCTTCCAGTTTGGCGAGGGCGATTCGCGATGGCGCCACCCACAGGTTCGGCACCGGCGACTGCAGGATGACGTCTGCCATCTTCACGGCCGGATCGGCAATCGCGTCGTACACACTGCGCTGCACCTGGCTCACATCCAGGAACGACATCGTGCTATTGGCTTGGGGATCGAGATCGATGAGCAGCGTACGCTTGCCACGCAGCGCGAGCCCCGCGGCAAGATTGATGGCGGTCGTGGTCTTACCCACCCCGCCTTTCTGGTTGGCAATGGCAACAATCATTCGGCGACGCGGCTAGTTTAGGGATCGTATCCTGCGAAAGCAAGGAATAAGGTAGGCTATACCGTGCGGCCGCGGTGATTTTCCCTACTACATCTTGTACTTACCGAGCTCATCGGGGTCCAGATTCTCCAGCCACTTCTGTAAGCGGTCGGTATCGGGCTTGTCGCCGCCCGGGTCGAACGGCTTCGCGTTATCGATGACGGACTCCTCCACGAAGATCGGTGCGCGCGCCCGAAGCGCCAGGGCAATCGCATCACTGGGGCGGGCATCGATGGCCACCGTCTCGCCGTTGACGTCAAGATAAATGAGCGCGAAGAACGTGTTGTCCTTGAGATCCGACACGACGATCTTCTTCACCGAGCCCTTGAGATCGGCGATCACGTTCTTGAGCAGATCGTGGGTCATCGGGCGGGGTGTGCTGACGTTCTCGATCTGCAAGGCGATGGCGTTCGCCTCGTAAATCCCGACCCAGATCGGCAGGACCTTCTGCCCGGCCGAGTCGCGCAACAGGATGATGGGCATATTGGTGACGGGATCCACCATCAGCCCCTTGATTGTCATTTCGATTTGCACAGCATCTCTACGCTAGGCTTCGGTTCCAGCCCTGTCAAGCCGCCTTCGTCCTTCGTCCTTCGGCGCGCCAGGGATCGCGGCCTCCCCCGTCAGGCTGTAGGGACCGGCCCGAAGGACGTGCACAGGAATCGTCCGGCCGAGCCATTCCGGTGAACCCGGGAAGCTGACGACGGTGTTCCCCATCGTGCGGCCGGAAAGTTCGTGCTCCCGGCGCCGGCTGACCGAATCGACCAGAACCTCGACCTGGGACCCGACCGCGGCCGTGTGGACCGCGAGCTGAATGTCCTTCTGCAGCGCTTGAAGCGCCACGATACGGCGCGTTTTCTCCGCGTCGCTCACGTCATCCGGATAGCGCTGCAAGGCAAGTGTGTTGGGTCTCGGCGAGTACTTGAACGAAAACATGTTCTCGTAACGCACCGTCCGCGTCAGGCTCAGCGTCTCCTCGAAGTCGGCCTCCGTCTCGCCTGGGAAGCCCACGATGATGTCGGTCGTCAGCGTGATGCCCGGCACCCTCTCCCGCAGCATGTCCACCACCTCGAGGTAGCTCTCCCGCGAGTAGCGGCGCCGCATGGCCTCGAGCACGCGCGTGGAGCCCGACTGCGCCGGCAGATGGAAGTGCTTGCAGACGTTCGGCAGATCGCGGACCGCCTCGATGAGCCGCACGGGCACGTGCCGGGGATGCGGGCTCGCAAAACGAATCCGCTCGACGCCGGGGACGTCGTGGACGGCCTCGATCAGCGCAGCGAAATCGCAGGTGGGATCGTCCGGTGCCTGGTAGTGATTCACGATCTGCCCGAGCAGCTGAATCTCTTTGTGGCCCTCCGCGGCGGCCTGAATGACCTCGGCGAGGATGTCGCGCTTGGGCCGCATCCGCTCGTGTCCGCGGGTATACGGCACGACGCAGAACGAGCAGAACTCGTTGCAGCCCTCGATGATGGTGATATACGCCTTCAAGGGATCGAGCCGGCGTGCGACGCCGAGGGGGAACGACACGTCCTCGTAAGGGGTGACGTCGATCCGCGTCGGCGCGTGATCGGCATCGGCGATCGCCTGGCCGATGAGCGATGGCAGTTGCTTCAGGCTCCGCGTGCCGAAGATCACGTCGATCGTGTTCGAGCGTTTGAGCAGGGCGCCCCCTTCCTGCTGAGCCACGCAGCCCCCGACGGCCACAATCGGCGGGCGCCCGTTCTCCAGGCCCAACTGCCGGATTTCTCCGAGCCTCGTATAGAGCTTCTCTTCGGCGCGCTCACG
>JANNJO010000365.1:0-12617 GCA_031395755.1 Acidobacteriota bacterium | reverse complement strand
GCCTCGACGAAGTCGCGCTGGCGCGCGGCCGGCGCCGAAGCCAGGGTCGGCACCGCGTCGATCAAGGCCTCGCCAGGGCGAACTGCTGAGTGCGCTGCCGGTGTCACCAGCGCTGCGCCCAGCAGGGCCCAGCGCAAACCTGCGCCGCGGGTGTCTTCGTCGCCACGGGCTACTTTCCGGAAATGCCACACCACAGGGAATGGCACGAGGAAAGCCGGCGCATCCTTCTCAACCAGCTGTTCGCACAGACCTATGCGGATGGCGGGACCCGCGAGCAGGCGCCCGGGTACCTGGTGTTCGTGATCCAGTTCTATCTCGCCGCCGGAATCCTCGCACGGAAGCTCGGGCGCGATTTCCCTCGCGAGCACTGGGCCCGGATCGAGAAAACGATGGAGTTCCTCTCGGGATTCCTCGAAGGTGGCCCACTGCCGATGCTTGGTGACGCCGACGATGGATACGTCCTCGATCTCGGCGGCGGCGGCAACGATCCGGCTACGGTGCTTGCAGCTGGGGCGACGCTGTTTGACCGAGAGGACTTCGCCGCACCCGGCACCAGCGGTCGTGAATGGGCGTACTGGCTGCTCGGCACGGCAGAGGCCGCCGAACCGTTCTCGCCGGCACGGCCCGTCGTCGTGCTCGCGTGCCGCGCGTTTCCGGACACCGGGTATTACATGCTGCAGGCGGGCGCCGCGCTAACCGACGACGCAGTGAGTGTCGTGTTCGACTGCGCGGAGCTCGGTTTCGGGCTTCTCGCGGCGCACGGCCACGCAGACGCGCTCGCCTTCGTGCTCCGGGTCGCAGGCGTCGACGTGCTGGTCGATCCCGGAACCTACGACTACTTCATGTACCCGGAGTGGCGCCGGTATCTTCGCGGAACGAGAGCGCACAACACCCTCACGATCGACTCGCAGGACCAGTCGGTCATGACCGGACCGTTCATGTGGGGATCCAGAGCGCACGCACGACTGCGGGAGTGGAAACCCTCACCCAGCGGTGGCATGGTCGCGGGCGAGCACAACGGCTACACGAGGCTGGACGATCCGGTAACACACCGGCGGCGGATTGAGCTCGATGCCGATGCACGCACGATCCGCATCACTGACGAGGTTGTCGCACGCGGCAGGCACAACGTGGAGCTCAATCTTCACTTCTCCGAGCACTGCCGTGTTTCGGGCGGCGGCGGAGCGTTCCACGTCGAGATTGGCGGTCGAGCGTTGTCCGTCAGCGTCGACGCGAGGCTGATGGCCATGGTCGTCCCGGCCGGCGATCGGCCCGATAGCGGATGGGTGAGTCGCGGATACCATCGTCGGACTGCGGCACCGCTCGTGGCTGGGCGCACCACAACCGACGGATCCGCAACCTTCTTGACGCAGATTCGTTATTGACGACGCAGCAGACCCGGCAATCAAACGGTCGCGACCTCAGCTCCGCGAAAGTCCGTGATGCTGTACCCGGCACCGTCAGAGACGCGGTCCTCGATGTACATGCGGTACCACCCCTCCAGCGCCAGAACACTCCAGAGCTGGAGCGAGTAGTCACGCGAGTTCGAGAGATGCGCATCCATAAGACGCTGCACCGCCTGCCCGTCCAGCAGCCTCGATCGACGCAGCTGCTCCGGCGATAAGAAGCTGCGAATGAACGGCTGGAGATCCTCCTTGAACCATTGGCCGATCGGTGAGTCGAAGCCCACCTTCGGACGGTCGACAATGTCCGACGGCAGCCATCGGCGCGCCACCTCTTTGAAGATGTACTTGCTCGTCAGCCTGCGCAGCCGATAGTCGACCGGGAGCGACCGCACGAACTCGACGAGCCGGTAATCGCACAGCGGCGACCGGACTTCGAGGCCGTGTGCCATGCTCATGCGATCGACATACGCGAGCTGGTATTCAGGCAGGTACCCTTCGATGTCGAGGGACGCGGCACGGTCGAAGACCGACTCGCCGGTGTCAGCGAGTAGATGCTGACGCAGGAACCGCTCACCCGCGGGATCCTGGGCGTGGGCCTTAACGTCGCTCGACAGCAGCGAGTCGCGCAAGTCGGCATGAAGGAGGCTCACCCACGAGAGGTACGCCGCGGCGGGTGGACGGTCGCTTCCGTCGATGAATCGCCTGGCCCGCTTGGCGAATCGGCTGCCGGTCGTCGATTCCGGCCAGCGTTCCACCACGCGCTCAACGAGGCCCTTGCGTACAAGGCGCGGGACGCGGTTGTACCACTGAAGCATACGGATGCCGCGGTGCCGCGGGTAGCCAAAGAAGATTTCGTCGCCGCCCGTGCCGCCCACAGCCACCTTGACGTGGCGCTGCGTAAACTCCGAGAGCAGGTAGACGAGCGCTGAAGTTGGCTCGCCGTGCGGCTCGTCGTAGTGCCACAGAATGCGCGGCAGCAACTCCATGCTGGAACGGGCATCGAGCACGAGCTCGCGGTGTTCCGTCCCCACGAGCTTGGCGACACGCTGCGCGTAGCTCAGTTCGTTGAATCCGGCTGCGGCCCCGCGGTACCCGACCGAGAACGTCTTCACATGCGCGGCCTGGCGTCGCATCAGCGCGACGAGCACCGACGAGTCGACACCGCCGCTCAGAAAAGCGCCGACCTCGACATCGCTCTTCAGACAGAGGCGGACGACTTCTTCGAGTTGGCCTGCAAGCTCCTCGCTCGCGTCCGAGAACGAAGGCGGGTCCTTCGCTCCCCGCGGCGTGTGGCTCCAATACCGCGTTACGATCGAGCGGCCGTTCTCGTACACCAAGCGATGAGCCGGCGGGAGCTTGAAGATGCCACGATAGAACGTGTGCTCACCGCCGACGTACCCTGCGGCCAGAAAGTCGCAGACGGCCTGCGGGTTGACGTCGCGCGCCATACCCGCTCGCAGGATCGCCTTGATCTCCGAACCGAAGAGCAGCCCCTCGTCCGTCTGCGCGTAGAACAGCGGCTTCTCGCCGATTCGATCGCGCGCGATGACCAGACGATTCCGCCGGGCATCCCACAGCGCAAAGGCGAACATCCCGCGCAGGTGCTGGACGCACTCGAGCCCATAGTCCTCGTACAGGTGAACGATCGTCTCCGTGTCGGATGTGGTCCGCAACGTATGGCCGCTGCGCGCAAGCTGTGCGCGCAGTTCCTGGTAGTTGTAGATCTCGCCGTTGAAGACCACCCAGATGTCGCCGGTCTCGTTCGAGATCGGCTGTCGCCCGGTCAGCAGGTCGATGACCGAAAGGCGTCGCATCGCCAGACCGATGCCTGGCCGATAGTAAACGCCCTGATCGTCCGGGCCCCGATGCACCAGCGTGTCGCACATGGCACGAAGCTGCACTTCGGTGCCGCTCCCGACGAATCCTGCTACCCCGCACATGACCTGATCGTCCTTCCCGTGTTCCTCAGCTGCGCGCCCGCGTGGACGTCATCGCGTCCGCCTGCAGGTCGGCGTGTTCATCGTTCCGGGTGATCCCGGGGATGCGCTGATCGACGAAGATGGCTTTACCGGCCGGTGACATGCCGATGCGATCCACGACCGCAATCTCAACGCTCACCGCGCCCTCCAGCTTCGACAGGAGACGCGCCATGATGCGCTCGCCGTCTGCCGCGGTGTAGCCGTTCCCGGGTATCACGTGGAGCACCGCCCGACCCGGAGCGTGCTGCACGAACTGGAACTGGCGCACGCGCACGAATGTGTCGTCGTGCACGTTGATCGCCGTCCACGAAATCCTCGTCCCGTCGAAGGCGACGAGACACTCCTGCGTTCTGTGCCCGCGAATCTCGGCGAGGAGCGTATGTTCACGTCCGCACTTCTCGCACCGCCCTCCGACATACGTGGCAAAGTCGCTTGTGCGATACCTCAGGAACGGCACCACGTCGTTGATGAAAGAGGTGCCGACAATCTCTCCTCGTTCGCCCGGCGTGGTGACGATCTCGCCCTGCTCGTCGACGAGCTCGAACAATCCGTAAGTCGGCCATACGTGGTAGTGCTCCGAGGCTTCGCATCCCGCGGCGGCGACGACCTTTTCAGTCTGCCCATAGCTCGAAAAGCACGAGCGTCCGAACGCGTGCTCGATGAGCTCGCGTTGCGCCGGATACAGGATCTCCGATTCCGTCAGGATCCCGATCACATTATCGAGCGGACGCCTGCCGCTCCGAAGGATGAAACGTGCGAGGGCTGCTGCGGACGAGGGATAGACGTGCAGATGACAAGGCCCAATCGTTTCCACATGCGCCAGGTACCGGCCGATCGTCTCGTCCGAGAGATGGAAGGCGCTGTAATAGTGGTGGCGGAGCACGCCGTCGTAGTAGTGCCGCAACCCGCTTGCGTCCGGCGGCACCACACGGCCACGGAACACCGCGAGGGGGATGCCAGGCCGAAAGCCTGCCCGTTTCCAGCCGCAGCACAGGTATGCGTATTCGATGGCCGACCGGCCGGCGCCAATGTAGAACTGCAATGGCACGCCGCCGGTGCCGCCCGTAGAGACGGCATCGACCCGGAGACCGCGCGGCCCGGTCACCCGCATCTCTTCCAGATGCACACGAATCGTATCGCGATCGATCGTCGGCAGCTGGCGCAGCACGGCGATCGACGTGAGATCGCGCGGATCGAAGCCAATCGCCTTGAACATCCGCTGGTAAAAGGGGCTGCCGACCGCCGCAAGCGTGCACAACCGGCGCGCCATTCTGAGCTGATACTGCTGCGCCTGTTCGGCCGACCACCACTGCGCGTCCTCGAGAAACGCAAGCGTGCGGCGGAACCGCGAGCCGAGCACCCATGGCTGTGGCAGCACACCAATGATCCGCCCCACCGCCCAGCGAATGTCCTGTGGCAGCGCCGCCCAGACGTTCTTACGTGACAGTGAGCTCGGCATCGGGACTTTCCTGGCGTTCGACGTGCCCAGCCCATCCGAAGTGCGGCCGGAAGGGCGGCTCTGCGCTTTGCAGCAGCGCCAGGGGAATCTCGTCACCGCCATCGCCGGATGCCACCAGGACATCATCGGCGCCAAACGTCACGAGCGGAAGCGGATGCGGCTCGAGTGCGCGCGTGAGGATCGGCAGCCGCCGGTCGTTGAAGCCGATGAGGCGCGCGCACACCAGGTCCACCGCCACTGGATTCGCCCCTGCGATGATCCATCCGGCGTGACGCGGAGTGGCGTCGAGCGGACCGTTGCCTTCGCCTGCGACGATGCCGTCGACGATCGTGAACAGGTGGCGCGCCGGCCTGTCGGCCAGGAGGCCATCAGCACCCGCGTACATGAGTGCGCGATTCAGGTCTAGCACCATGCGCCAGGTGGTGTCGTTACCGTGCCAGTTGCCGGACCGCACGGTGCTGATGTTCGTGTCGCCGAAGACGAAGCGGCCTGTGGCCTTGAGAGGGCGCGCGAGCGCCGGCCGCACCGGCCCGAGCATCGGGAACACGCGACGGAACACCGACATGACGCCGCGTTCCGCGTGGCGCAAGAGCCGCTCGTCGGCGAACTGATCGCCGCCGGTGCGCGGGGTCCCCTCGCGATGATGCGGCAGCCAGTTCTTATTGCCGTTGATGCCGACCAGGTTTTTCAACGCCGCGGTCAGGCCCGCCTTCTTGTGCGTCTTCAGCTTCGGCACGTTGAGCACGCAATTCGCTTGGAGCACGGTTCGCGAAAGTAAGTACTCGTGTCTGCCGTCGCGGTGGTGTTCCAGAAGCTCGTGACGGTCGTATTCCGCTCCGTAGAGTCGATCGCAGCGACCTTCGATCGCAGCGAAGGCCGACCGCTGACCAAGATCCACACGAACGTACCCGGCCGGATCCCCGGGCAGCGGCCGGTGGCCGACGATGACCCCGTCCTTCTTTACGGCTGCTTCGGGCCGCAGATCGATAACCTCGACGCCTACGCCGAAACGTGCTCCGACCGCCTCGCACGTGGCCGCGAGGTCGGTCAGTCCGGCGATGACACCGAAGTCGGCGTCGTTCTGCGGCGCATCGGCCACAATGAGCCGGCCGCGGCCGTGCAACGCCTCGGCAGCCAGCTCGAGCACGGCACGGATCACCGAGCCGTGCGTGAACAGACAGTCCCCGTCATCCGGTGCGCTCTCGCGAAAATCGCGGACGAAGTTCGGCTTGACGACGACGGTGTCGCCGGGCCGGACGATCGCTTCCAGCGGATTTGGCTGCGTGCCGTTGACAGGAATGTCGAGCGCGGCGGCAATCGCGCGATGCACCGCAGCCGACGCGCCGGCATACGACGCCACGCCGCGGACGATCGCCACTCGAGGATCCCGCTGCGCGATACTCATATGGTCATGCCTGCCCGAAGCCCGAGCCACTCCCGATACACCGCCTCGGTCTTCTCCGCGAGGCGACGCGTCGAGAACTCCCGCTCCACCCATGCGCGGGCGCTGCATCCCATCGCCTGGCGGAGCGGCGAGTCTGTTAGCGTCCGCTCGAGCCGATCAGCCAACGCCCGCTCGTCGCCCAGCGGTACGATGAATCCTGCCCGCCCGTCGGGCACGATCAGCGCGTTGTCTGACACGTTGGTCGCAACGACGGGAACACCGCACGCCATCGACTCGAGCGCAACGTTCGGCGTTCCCTCGAAGAGCGACGGTAGCACTGTGACATCACACGCGGGATAGAGCGCAGCCACGTCGTCGCGATTGCCAAGGCAGAGGCAGTGAGCGCGGAGGCCGCGCTCATCGATGAGGGCCTCCATACGGGCGCGGTATTCCCGGGAGCCATGCATCCCGCCGTGCAGCTCGTCGCCAACAAGCAGTATCTTGACGCCCGGAATCCGCGCGACGAGATGCTGCGTCGCCGCGAGCAGCAACGGATGATTCTTCTGCGCCTTGAAGCTCGCGAACATGCCGACGACCCGCGCTTGCGCGTCGATGCCGAGGGGCGCGCGCGCCTCGATGCGATCCCGGGGCACGAAGTGGCTCGTGTCGACGCCATTATGCACGACGCGGTACTGATCTGGATGGTGACCGAGGGCGCGGCTGTTGAACGCAGCGCCCGCATTCGAGTTCGCGACGATGACATCCACGTGGCTGCGCGTCAGGCGGTACGCGGCGAGCTGCACGCGTTTCAGCGAGTAGTCGGTGTTGCGCTCGGACCCCACGACGAGCGGCGTGCGCGACAGACGCCCCGCGAGACGGACCGCAATTTCGGCGTCGAAGAGATACCCATGGACGACATCGACCCGCAATCGCCGAAGCAGCCGCGCAAGGCGCATCACGACCGATGCGTCAAAACGCGCTCGCTTCGGGATGATGTGGAACCGATCCGATGGAATCTGCAGCTCCATGGCGAGCGGCGTGTAGTCCGACAGCGAGCAGACGTGCACCTCCATCCGCGCGGGGTCTGCGTTGTTGGCGAGCTCCACGATTTGGCGCTGCGCGCCGCCATACTCGAAATTGCTGATTACAAGGAGGACGCGGATCCGCGCCTCGTTGTTCGTGCGTCCTGCCGCGTGCATGGGCGGTTGAGGGCGCGCAGCTTCGCGCAGCAGGGTGTTCACAGGCGGCGTTCCGCCGCCGGGCGGCCCTCCGCCTGGAGAACGGTATCCCATAGCCGAACGGTTTCTGCCGTTTCATATCGCCGCGCCGCCCCACGCGCGGCCGCCGCGACACGACGATAGGTCGAGTCATTGCGCAGCAGCGCGGCGATTCGAGTGGAGAACGCCTGCGGCGTGCGGTCGCGCACCAGGTAGCCGTTCACATCGTCCGTGACGAGATCGGGCAGATCGCCGACATCCGAAACCACGGCCGGTAACCCGGACATCATCGCCTCCATCAGGGAGAGCGCCAGCCCCTCGGAATCGGACGTCAGCACGAACACCCGCGACCGCCGCAGCCAGGCACCGACGTCGCTCTGCTTTCCAGCGAACGTGATGTTGCGCATCAGCCCCATGGCAGCAGCGAGCGCCCGCATCTCATCCCGCAGCGGCCCGTCCCCGACAATGACCGCCTTTACGTCTGGCCGAACCGCTGCCAGCTCCGCCACGGCACGGATGAACAGATCGATGCGCTTGATAGGTGAGAGGCGCCCGACGAGGATGGCGTCGTACGTCGCCTCGACCGACGATGGCGGAAACCGATCCGGGTCGATGCCGCCGGGTACGACGTGAATCGCCGTCGCGATACCGCGGGAACGGAAGAACTGCTCTGCCCGCGTGCCCATGGTAATCACGATGTGCTGCGCGGCCACCCCCTCGAGCAGCCATTGCTCCACGAGAGCGTCGGGTCTCCGGAGCCGCTGGAAAAAACGGTTCTCGCTCCAGATGCCGCCGTACAGCACTTCGGCCGGACCGCCGACGCAGAAGTACATGGAGCGCGCGCCGACACACCTGGCGAGGAGTGCAGCCGTCAGGCCGTTGAACAGCAGATGAAATGCCGCGATCACGTGCGGGCGAGAGCGAACCGCCACCCACGCGAATACGACCAACCGGGCCCCCGCCTGTCCAATCGTGCGCGTGAGCCACGATGGCGGATAAATCGCCTCGACCTTCGGCACGACCGGCACTGCGGCCGTCGCCACGATCCGGATGCGCGCGCAATGCCTCGATGCGGCGAGGGGAGCAATATGCGCGCGCACCCAGTTGTCGGAGTGAAAGGTTCCGGTTAATAGGATGTCCGCGCCTTCTGGCGGTATGGGGCGAGGATGCGGCCCAAGGCGGCGTGCAGCGCGGAGCAGCAGTATGAAGGCCGCCGTGACGCACCGGATCTGGATCCGGACCCCAAAGCCTTCCCTCGCTGACGCTGGAGCCTGGAGCGGAGGGGGTTCCCGCTCGGGTGTCCGCGGTGGCAGCTCCGCAGCTGACGGGTTTGCGGAGAGCTCGACACTCATACTTGGGGGAACTCCAGTCGCGACCATGGGATCGTCACGCTCTGCCTGCCGGTCCCATCCTGAGGGTTGCGTTGCAGGGGCGCAACTTCGCAGCCATCGATAAACAGGCGCGTGCGGACGGCATCCGAGACGTAGAACGTGAGGCCTTGGAGATCGGACTCTCGGAGCGGCCCGGCGTGGTCGGGGCGGATCCGGATGTCGAGCCGCTGCCAACCGTCGGCACTCGTTGCCGACACCTCCACGCGGCGCAAAGCGGCGCAATACCCGAGCAAACGTCGCGTGGTACCCACGAGAATCTCCCCCGCGACCTGCCGTTCGGCAAGTTGGCGAAACGCCGAGCGCGTGATGGCACCAAACGGCTCTCGAGGCGATCGGCTCTTTCCAAGATGCGTGTAGATGATGGCCACCGCCTTGCGGTCGATGAGAAGGTCCAACATCGACGGAGTCAGCACCTCGGCAATCCCGCTTGCCGTATCTCCGCAGCTCACACCCAGGGGGTGAGGATTCGAACGGACGAACTCCTGGACGTGGTGGCCGTCGCGCAAAGTCGCGTCGCGCAGCACCGCGTTATCGAAGTGAATGTCGTATTTGGCGTTGCCATGTCGTCCCAGCAGCCCCTTGGTGGCTTCCTTCAACAGCGTGCGGCTAGACCCGACCGGCAACGAGGGCTGCCATATGCCCATGAGGCTGCGCGGCACGTTCTGGCCGATCACACTGGTGACACGCCCTCGCGACACGTATCGAATGCCGGCGGCGCACGTGAGATCGGCGTGATACGCCACGGCCCCCGGAATGTCGCCCGACCCCTTCATGATGTCCGAGCCGAAGTTCGATGGCGCCACCGCGTGGTCTATCCACACTTCCATGCGGCAACTGTGGCGATCCAACTCGTCCAGCGCTTTCTCGGCGTGGGCACGCGTCGTCGCGAGATCGCCGAACGAGTGAAGACAGTCGATGTGGCCGGAGCGGATCAGCGCACGCACCATGTCGCGCCCGCGGTCGTCGGTATTCCAGTAGGCGAACTGCTCGTCCGGCATGTCGAAGTAGATCGTGTTGCCGACCTCCAGCCCGACGCCGGGGCCCATCGAAGTCTCGTCCGTGGTGTTCAGGAACCTGGCACTTTCCCGGTAAGCGTTGCGGTCCGGCGTCTCGTCGAGATCGCTGCAGAGGGCCAACGCCGCCTTGTACGGATAAGGGAGCGGCCGTATTTCCACGCGTGCCGTCTGCACGTCGGCCACATCGGCAATGGAATCGCGACGCGGCACCTCGCTCGGTGTCGTCGAGGCTGCCGATGGGCGGAGTTTTTGGAGAACGCGCGCGCGAAACGTATCGGGCAGCACGAAAAACCAGAGGATCGGGAGCATGACGGCCGCGGACCACGTGAGGCCTGCCGCCAGGGCGATGACCGGTCGTTCATCGAATACGACCCTCAGCGTCAGCAGGCCCGCGACGAGGGGCAGCGCCGAAATAAGCGGTACGAGAAACGCACGACGGCAGAATTCGCCAGTCGGTACCCCGACTATGCGGCAGGTGTAAACAAGGACGAAGACACCATTGCCGAGCGAGTACGGGATCACCAGTGCAAGCGCAGCCCCGATGAGCCCCATCTGAAGCGGGCCGAGCGCGAGGACGGCCGCGCCGACGCCAAACACCGCAACCGCGAGGCTCGCCCAGCCAACGCGACCGTGAGCGTTGAGACCGATCAATACGTGACCGGCGGGACGCTGCGTCAACGGGAGAGCGGTGCCGATGGCCATCACCGCCATCAGGGTCCCTTGGCGATATTCGGGCCCCATCCAGACCTGCAGGATCGGATCTCCCATCACGGAGAGGAACACGGTGATCGGCACCGCCAGAAAAGCGGCCAGACGCGTGGCCTCGATATAGAGCGCCTTCAGCTCGTCGAGTCGTCGGCTGCCTTTCAGTGAGCTCGCGGCTGGAGACAGCACCATTCCGAGCTTGTTCGTCAGCGTATCGGCGTGTCGGATGAGCGCGCCCGGCCGCGCGTACACCGCCAGGGCCCCCGGGCCGAGATAGCTCACGACGAGGATCGCGTTCGCCTGCGACAGCAGCAGTCGCGACAGGTTGTCCACGACCGTTTTGCCGCCGAACACGACAAGAGACTTCATCTCGATCCACGTGGCGAGCCGCGGGTGAATCCGCAGCTCGGGACACGTGCGATAGGCAAGCCGCATCCGTAAGACTTCACCGATGATCGTCCCGGAAAGATACACCGCTGACAACGCGCGCAAGCCGCCGCCTGCGAGCAGCGCCACAATCATCCCGGCCGCGATCAGGGCGTACGCCCCCGCCGTGACGCCGTTGTGGATGTCCCATCTGTGACACCCCGTCAGCACGCCGCCGTAGACGTTGAACGCGAGTTGCACCGCGATTGCGGATCCGAGCAGGCCAATCATCCAGCGCGCCGTTGAGGCCTCGACGCCTATCTGCTCGTCTAACAGCCACGGCAGCACCACCATGAGCGCCGCGGTGAGCGCGAGCGCGATCAGCGTTGCGAGCATCTGAATGACGTTGACCGACGATACGGTGCGGTTCAAACCGTCCACGTTGCCCGTGGAACGATGTTCGGCCACGTAGCGGTTGACCGACGATCCGACACCGATCTGCGCGAGAACGAAGTAGCTCACGAGCGACCACGCGAAGTCCCAGAGGCCGAGCGCGACCTGACCGAGGTGCGTGTCGATCAGCCGGGGCATCAGGAAGCCCGACACGACGAAGACGGCGTGGCCGCCCCACGTCGCGAGAATGTTCCACGCCATGCGATCGCGACCGGTGGCGTCGCCGGCCGGCAGCGGTGCAGCCGTTGCTACGTTGACAGTGGGGGAGTTGATGACACCGGAAACAACAGTCGTCGACACCAGGCGCTCCTTATGCGTACCCGAGGCGGCGGTTCAGGGAGCCCGCAACCGTGGCGAACGTCTGGAGCTCGGTCGGGCCCAGCACCTCCATCCACCTGTTATCGACCCGGATCTCCGAGGTCGAGTCGAGCCGCATGCCGTTGCCGACGACGTGATGCTCGGTCTGTCGGAAGTCCATCCGCCTTCTCAAAGGATCGACGCCGATGAAGTTGCACAACCGCGTCAGCTGCTGCTCAGGCGCGGCGCAGAGATCTTCGTACCGAACTTCTGTCCATCGGCTGCGATCCACTCCCGCCAGAATCGCCGCGGCTTCCTCATTGCTTCGACGCCATTCCCGCGCGGCCGCCATCATCGACAGCCGCTGATGGTCGCGACCTGCGCCGGACCCTCCGCCCTTGAGCGACGGGTCCCTGGCGTCCGCGAACGCGGCCGGATCGGTGTAGGTCAGCGCCACCCCGCGGCCGTCACGGATGACGCGAATCACGCGGATGTCGAGGCCGGGCGTGCGCAGCAGGTACTTGAGACGAATCCCGATTTTCGAAGAATCGACGAGCACCTTCTTGCCAGTGCGCTGCAGCAGGACCTCCATAAACGCGCGATTGCGCGCCTGATGCTCCCGGAGCCGCCGCGACCAGCCGGGGGACAGTATCAGCGCGCCGTCGCGCAGCGCCTCAAGAACCGGACCGCGATGCAGCGGAGCCAGCAGCCGGCGCTCGAAGTCACGGGTGCCGGAACGGACGTCGGTGCCCGGGTCCTTCAAATCGAACGTGAACCCGCGCTGATGCATCCCCGCGCGCACGTCCGACCAGAATGGACACGCCTTGATGAAGGCGCCACACGAGCATCGGTACTGCTCGACGTCGCCCATCGACGTCCACTTCAGCTCGCCGACCGTGCAGACGTCCGCATGGGCGCCGAGCAGCATCGCCGTGAGCGTCGAG
>JANNJO010000318.1:0-2589 GCA_031395755.1 Acidobacteriota bacterium | reverse complement strand
CCGAGCGCGTCGAAGCTCATCGAGCCGGTGGCCGCGAACGCGGCGCCGGCGGCCACGAACAAGCCGAGGTCGCCGAAGCGGGTCGCAAGGAATGCCTGACTCGCCGACTGCACCTTGTCGACCTCACGCCACTCGAAGCCGATCAGCGCCCAAGACAGCGCGCCGACGAGCTCCCAGCCGATGAGCAGGGTGAGGAGGTCGTCGGCGAGGACGAGCAGCTCCATTGCACCCACGAAGGTGGTCATCAGGCCGACGAGCCGGCTGAGGCCGTGGTCGAACTCGTGGAAACAGGCGTAGGCCACCACCGGGGCGGCGATGGCCGGCACGAGCACGGCCATTACGCGCGACAGTCCGGTGGCGCTGAGCGTCAGCTCGAGACCTGCGCCCCACCCGAACGCGCCGGACGTCTCGCCTGCACCGACGGAGACGGCGATCGCGAGGGTAGCGAGAATCGCGGCCACGGCCCCCCCGGCAAGCGCTGCTGGCGAGGCCCGGCGACCGGCGTTCCAGAGGACGGCGCCGGCCACCGACGGCACCAGGGGGACGGCCCAGATCATGCGGGCCTCACTGCTTGAGCCGCCGGAGCTTCTCGGTGATGTCGGCCTTGCGGGTGCGGTAGATCGTCGTCACCAGGGCAAACCCCATGGCGGCTTCGATGGCCATGGCGGTCATGATCACGATCGCCAGCACCTGACCCTTCGGGTTGCCACCGGCCGCCCAGAGCCACAACGCGACGGTGGCCAGCAGCGAAGCGTTTACCATCAGCTCGAGGCCCATCATGATCATCACGAACGACTGCTGAGACAGGACGCCGTACAGGCCCACGGCGAAGAGCGCTGCGGCGATGAGCAGCGCTCCGTCGAGACTCACGCCATGCTCCCGTGATCCATGTTGCCCATCTCGTTTCCGCCCTTCATTCCGGCATGCCCTTCGTGCTCGCTCGCCGCCGACTTTGGCGGCGCGTTGCCCAACGGCTGGTCGGGGTCGATCGCCGGAGCGTCGGATCCGTCGTCGGCGATGCCGAAGCGGCCTCGATTGCTGGCCAGCGCAATGGCCGCGATCATCGTCGCCAGCAGTGCGGCTCCGGCCGACTCGAACACCAGCATCGAGTCACCGAGCAGTTCCTCGCCGAGAGCGACCGTTACTCCGGTCGGGCGGGCGGGGCGGTCGGGAAAGCGTGCAAACACACCGACGGCGCCGAGCCCTACGAACGCGACCACGCCACCGGCGACCGAGGCCCGGTGCTGGTGGATCATGTTCATCGGGTTCAGCCCGGCCGGGTTCATCATGAACATGACCATGAAGACGGCCATGATGGCCATCTCCCCGGCCATCATCAGAATGAGGATGAGCGACAGGTACTCGGCGCGCATCAGCAGTAGCACGACGCCGACGTTCAGGAACGAGGCCAACAGAAAAAACGATGCGCGCACCATCGAATCCGTGCGGAAAACGAGCCACCCGGTCACGACGCTGGCGACCCCGAAGAACCAGAAGGCGACGTCGACTGCGAGCGGCGATTCGATCACAGCGCCACCACCGCGGCGATCATCACGTTGAGCAGCGCGAGCGGGATGAGCACGGCCCACGAGATCACAACGTATCGCTCGACGCGAACCCTGCCAGCGACGTGGCGGCTGCCGACGAGCACCACCAGCAGCACGAGGGTCTTGGCGATCATCCACGCCCATCCCGGTAACCCTGGGCCGAGCCAGCCGCCGAGGAAGGCGGCCGCCCCCATCGCCGCAGTAGCCACGAGCATCGCGGCGCGCCCGGCGTGCCACGCCAACAGGTGCAGGCCCGACGTCTCGGCCTGGGTGCCGCCGGCGAGGTCTGCGCCGTCGGGCAGGTTGACCGGGCCCCAGAACGCCAGGCTCGCAGCCGCGAACAGGAACAGGGGCAGCCCGAGCGGAAGGCGAACGACGTTCCACAGCCCCTGCTGCGAGGCGACGATGTCAGCGAGCGAGAGCGACGAAGCCGGCACGCTCACCGACAGCAGGGCAAGAAGGTTCGGCATCTCAAGAGAAAGCGTCTGGGCGATGAACCGGAACGCGCCGATCAGCGGCATCATCGAGTTCGACGACCACCCGTTCAGGAATACCGGGATCACCGCCAGCGCCTGCGCGGCGCCGAACAGGACAAGCCCGCTCCCGACGTCGGCCGCCACCAGGGTCTCCGACAGCGGGACGACGGCAAGAGCGGCGGCGCCGAGACCGAGATACAGCGCCGGGCCCAGCGCCCACGCTGCGCCGTCGGGTCGCTCGGTGGTGGTGCGACTCTGGACGAGGCCGAGCGCCACCGAGCGTACCGGACCGGCCAGAACGTTGGACCGAATCGGCTCGCGAGCGACAACGGAGGCCAAGGCGCGGTCGGCGACTGCGACGAAGTAGGCCCCAAGGGTGATGGCCAGGCCCACGCCCGCTACGGCTGCCCACCAGGCTGTGGTCGTCATATCGCCGCCCCGGTCGACAGGTAGCCCGCTGCATTCACATCGGGGTCCAGGCTCGCCACGATCGCGACCGCATCACCCCACTCAGCGCCGATCAGCAGCGTGGCCAGCTGTTCGCCGAAATGGGCCGGCGGTGGTGG
>JANNJO010000283.1:0-2923 GCA_031395755.1 Acidobacteriota bacterium | reverse complement strand
TGCCGGAACGCGCAACGTGTACTCGAACAAGCCGGCGACGAAGCCCGAGGACCTGAAGGGGCAGAAGATCCGCATGATGGGCAACCCGCTGTTCGTCGAAACGATGAACGCGATGGGAGGCAACGGCGTCGCGATGGGCTTCAACGAACTCTACGGCGCGCTGCAGACGGGCGTCGTCGACGGCGCCGAGAACAACCCGCCCACGCTGCTCGCCCAGAACCATTACACGGTCAGCAAGGTGTACAGCCTCACGGGCCACCTGATCATTCCCGAGATCTTCGTGTTCTCGCGGCGCACGTGGGACGGGTTGTCCAAGGCCGATCAGGACCTGCTCAAGAAGCTCTCACGCGAGGCGCAGCTCGAGCAACGCCAGCTGTGGGACACGTACACCGGTGAGGCCGAGACCAAGCTCAAGGCCGCCGGCGTCAAGTTCGTCCCGGCGGACAAGGCGGCGTTCTACAAAGCCACCCAGCCGATCCGCGACAAGTACGGCGCCAAGTACGCCGTGCTGATCAAGCGCATCGAAGACACCAAGTAACGGGAACGGCACGGGCACGCGGGAGCCGAAGCCCCCGCGTGCCTTTCTTTTGCCGTGTTGTTGGGGGGCTACCGAATGACCGCAAAGCGACGCTACGCGCAGTTCATGGAGTGGCTGTACATCGGCTGCGTCGTCCTGTCGGGGACCGCGTTGATGGCGATCACGCTGATCATTCCGCTCGGCGTGTTCATGCGCTATACGATGAACAATCCGCTGTCCTGGCCGGAGCCGGCCTCCGTCATCATGATGGTGATGTTCTCGTTTCTCGGCGGCGCGGCCGTTTATCGTGCGAACGTTCACATCGCGGTGGAGGCATTGCTCAATGCCGTGAAGCCCGAGGTGCGGCGCTTGATGTTGTGGGCGGTGGACGCGTGCATGGGCGCGACCACGCTGTTCATGCTCGGCTACGGCATCCAGCTGTGCCTCGTCACCCGGTACTCGACGATGGCGGAATTTCCAGGGCTGTCGCAGGCCATTGTCTATATGCCGATCCCCATCGCGGGTTTCCTGACGCTGCTGTTCCTGATCGAGCGCGTCTGGGTTGGTGACCCGCCGCGGACATCCATCATGTACAGCGACCAGCCCACCGATCTGGAGTGACCGTGGATGTCCTCATACTTCTCGGTTCGTTCGCCCTGCTGTGCGCGCTGGGCGTGCCCGTCGCCTACGCGCTCGGCCTCGGCGCGCTGATCGCCGCCATGTGGGTCGATATCCCGCTCGAAGCGGTGATGCTCAAGATCTCCGACGGGACCGACGATTTCGCATTGCTCGCCATCCCGTTCTTCGTGCTGGCCGGCGGAATCATGGCCGAGGGTGGCATGGCGGCGCGCCTGATCAACCTGGCCAAGGTGTTCGTCGGCTTCATTCGCGGCGGGCTCGCGCTGGTGAACATTCTCGCCAGCACCTTGTTCGGCTGCATCTCGGGATCGTCGGTCGCCGACACCGCGTCCATCGGCTCCGTGATGATCCCGCAGATGGTCAAGGCCGGTTATCCGCGCGTCTTCGCCACCAATGTGACGATCTGCGGTTCGGTGCAGGCGCTGCTGATCCCGCCTTCCCACAATGCGGTGATCTACGCGCTCGCGGCCGGCGGCACCGTTTCGGTTGCGCACCTCTTTCTCGCCGGCGTTTTCCCCGGGCTGTTGTTCGGTCTCTGTCTGATCGGGCTGGTGCTGTGGACCTCCCACAAGCGCGACTACCCCAAGGGCGAACCGGTCGAGCTCAAGAAGGTGCCGCGGATCGTCATCGATGCGCTATGGGGCCTGGTTACCGTCGTCATCATCATGGGCGGGATCCTGTCCGGGGTGTTCACGCCGACCGAGTCGGCGGCGGTAGCCTGCGTCTACGCGTTCCTGGTGACGCTGTTCGTCTATCGCGACTACAAATGGCGCGACTTGCCGCACCTGATTCACCGCGTCGTGAAGACCGTGGCGATGGTGATGATGCTGATCGGCTTTTCGGTCGCCTTCGGCTACATGATGGCGATCCTGCAGATCCCGGCCAAGGTGACGCAGTTCTTTCTCTCGATGACGAGCGACAAGCAGGTGTTCCTGATGATGGTGAACATCCTGCTGCTGGTGCTGGGCACCTTCATGGATCTGGCGCCGATGCTGCTGATCTGCACGCCGATCTTTCTGCCGGTCATCGCGCAGTTGGGCATCGACCCGGTTCACTTCGGCGTCGTGATGATCCTCAACCTGGGCATCGGGCTCATCACACCGCCGGTAGGCTCCACGCTGTTCGTCGGTTGCGCCATCGGCAAGGTCACGATGGAACAGGTGTCCAGGGAGCTTTGGCCCTTTTATGGCGCGATGTGCGTGGCCCTGCTGCTGGTCACCTACATTCCGGCGCTGACCTTGTGGCTGCCGAACCTGATCCTGCGTTGACGCGTGGCCCCATGACCGGCGCGGCACCCAAGACCCGGATCGCCATCGTCGGCGCCGGGATGGCGTTTGCACCGTACCTTGCCAGCCTGCTCGAGTTGGCCGCCCGCGTCGAGGTGGTCTGGCTGGTCGGCAACAGCCTCGAGCGCGTTTCGCGCGCGGCGCTGAAGCTGCCAGGTGCTCGCGCGACCACGCGTCTCGAAGACGTGCTCGCTGACGCCAGCGTGGTGGCGGCGTTCGTGTTGACACCGCCCTTCAACCACCTCGAAACGGTGGCGCGGCTGGCCGCGGCGGGCAAGCATGTGCTGCTCGAGAAGCCGCTCGAAGTCGACGCCGGCAAGTCCGAGCAAGTGGTCGCCGTCTGTCGCGCCGCCGGGGTTCGCCTGGGCGTGATGCTTCAGCACCGGATGCGGCCGGCGTCGGTGGCGATGCACGACTTGATCGCTTCCGGGGCGCTGGGCGAGATGGCCTGCGCGTCGGTCGACATGCGCTGGTGGCGCCC
>JANNJO010000264.1:0-6768 GCA_031395755.1 Acidobacteriota bacterium | reverse complement strand
TGCCGCAGCAGGCCGCCCCTTTGCTGATTGGCTCCAAGTTCGACGCGGCGAAAGCGGCTGCCATAGACATGAGGAACTCCGTAGTGCTTGGCGAGGCGCTCGTTGAGGAACGTGTGGTTCGCCTTGAGCAAGTCGAGCACGCTCCGATCATCGCGGAACACACTCTCGACGAATAGTTCCGTCTCCTGGCGGAAGCCCTTCCGGAGATTGTCGTCGAAGTCAGGGAACAGGCGCATGTCGGGCGAGATCGAATTCAGGTTGGGCAGGTGCAGCCACTGCGAGGCGAAGTTGGTGACGAGGTTGTGCGCCCGCGGGTCCGCCAGCATTCGCACGACCTGCCGCTCGAGCACCGCAGGCTGGTCGAGATCGCCGCGCGCCGCGACTTCCAGCAGCGCGTCGTCTGGGATGCTGCTCCACAGGAAGAATGAGAGGCGCGATGCGAGTTCCAGATCACTGATGCGATAAGAATGGCCCGATGGCACGCGCGCAGGATCCCGTTCGATGCGGAATAGGAACTCGGGGCTCGCCAGAATCGCAGAGGTGCCCATCTCGATGCCGGCGTCGAATCCCTCCTCGGCCTGTACCTCACGGTACAGCTCGAACGGTCTCTTCAAATCGGCATCGGTGACGGGCCGGCGATACGCCCGGCGCATCAGCCCGGACAGGATCCGCTTCGCGCACCCGTCCTCTTCTTGTGTCCGGCCAGGCTGGCACGTGAAGACGCGGCGGCGGCTCGGTGTGTCGCCCGCACCAGCCGGGCTATACGGACCGACAATCGAGACCTCGTAGACAGCCGGCTGGAGGCGCGGATGCCGGTAGTAATTGAACGCCGCCTCGTAGGGCTGCCGAAGGGTTTCGAGCAGCAGCGATGGTTTCTTCGGAAACGTCACGCCAAGGGTGCGCGGCCCGGCGGTGACAGGAACGCGGATCTTTAAGTGGCTGTCCAGATTCGCGTGCGACGGCTGCTCGCTGGCCGACTGATTCGTCGCCGCCGGCACCGGCTCTATGGTGAACATGCGCAGCCGTTCCCCGTCGAGCGTCAGCTCGATCTGATGGGATTCGGTCAGGCCCTCGATATGCTCATTACGGTCGCGCGACAGCCGAATCGTGATGTCGTACTCACCGTTGACCGGAAACTCGTGGAAAATCAGAGCACCGCCGCGGGTCCCGATCGGAAGCCCGTCGAGATGCTTCTCCTGCGTGAGATCGGGTTTAAGCCGAACCGTCGCACCCCCAGGTGACAGACTCGGGCGGCCCACGGCCAGCCGGCTGATCTTCTCCGCCGCCGAGACATAACTCTCCAGCAAGGTCGGAGAAAGGTTGCCGACCGTGATGTTGTCAAAACCGTAACTGGAGGAATCGCTCGGCAGCTGTGACGTGTCGAAGTCCAGCGCGAGCAGGTCGCGGATGGCGTTGTGATATTCGGTGCGGTTGAGCCGGCGGAAGGTGTCTGTGCGACCGGGATTCGGGGTCGTGGCGGAGAGACCGTCAAGGGCGGCCTCGAGCGAGGCGAGCGCGGCGGTGTGAGCAGCGTCATCGGGCTGCCGGGCGCCTTGCGGCGGCATCTGCCGAGCGCGGAGCTTCCGGACGACTTTTTCCCAGGCTTCCTGGTGGGCGCCGAGTTCCTGCGTGTTGATCGCGTCGAGCTGGAGGCCTCCCGCCTTGGCTTTGCTGTTATGGCACGACAGGCAGTACGTCGTGACCACGGCGCGGTATGGCGCATCGGGCGAAGCGGCAACCGGCCGAGGCCCCTGCTGTGCCCCTGGGGTACCTACGAAGCCAACAGCCAGCGCTGCCGCAGCCGTCCAGCGAAGCGTCCAAATTCTTCCTCGGCTCGGCATGCGGTTCCTTCCATAACCGGGATTCTCTGAGCGGCGACGGGATCGTTCCATTGTGCACCCGCCGACCCTGTCGACGCAACTTGTAGTTAGCGCAGGCTTTCCATGATCTCGTCGAGCGCGGCCTTTGGGGGCCGCGTGCGCTCGAGCGGCAGGCTCGCGAGCGGCTCGTCCACGACGTTGAGCTGGCGAATGAAGTCGTCGCGATCCGGCTCGATGTAGATGATGCCGGTCGCGAACTCGCCCCGGCGCGAGGCCTCGTGCAGCACCCGCATGGCGGCCATCTTGTCCGTGGGGTCGTACGACTCCTCGAGTTTCTTCAGCAGCAGCCGCGACCCATCGTGCATCTTCACTTCCTGGGTCGTCCCCGGATCGTAGTCCACCGTGATGTCCTCGAAGAACGGCACGAAGCTCACTTCCTCGAGCGGGTCGTCGTGCTCTTTCACGTACGAGTAACTCTTCGTCGACCCTTCATGATCGTTGAAGGTCACGCAGGGTGAGATGACGTCCAGCATGACGGTTCCCCGATGGCTGAGCGCGGCCTTCATCAACGCCAGCAGCTGCTTCTTGTCGCCCGAGAACGACCGCGCCACGAAGGTGGCGCCGAGCTGGATGGCCAGCGCGCAGGTGTCGATCGGCGGCAGGTCGTTGACCACGCCGTTCTTCAGCTTTGAGCCGAGATCGGCGGTCGGCGAGAACTGTCCTTTCGTCAACCCGTAACAGCCATTGTCTTCAATGATGTAGATAATCGGCAGGTTGCGCCGCATCAGGTGCACGAACTGGCCAATCCCGATGGCGCCGGTGTCGCCGTCGCCGCTCACGCCTATGGCGATGAGCTTCTGGTTGGCGAGCATCGCACCGGTGCCGACCGACGGCATGCGCCCGTGCACCGCGTTGAACCCGTGCGATCCGCCGAGGAAGTACGCCGGGCTCTTGCTCGAACAGCCGATGCCCGACAGCTTGACCACCTGCCTGGGATCGATGCCCATCTCATAAAAGGCGTCGATGATCCGCTCGGAGATGGCGTTGTGGCCGCAACCGGCGCACAGCGTCGTTTTCCCGCCCTTGTAGACCTGCGGCTCGAGCCCGATGCGATTGACCTTGATTGGGGTCGCCATGGTTATTCTCCACCCATCATTGAGGAGGACGCCGACGTCGACGTTTCCCGCTTCGCCACTTCGAACCCTTCCTGCGCCAGGATGTCGTCGGTCACGCTCCGCGCGTCGATGGGCAATCCGTTGTAGTGCAACACGCTGCGGAGTTTTGCGCAGCGCTCGGGCGACAGCTCGAGCTTCAGCAGCATGGCGAGCTGCGCGTCACGGTTCTGCTCGACGATGTAGATGCGCTCGTGCGCGTCGATGAACGTGACCATGTCTTCGTTGAACGGATACGCCCGCGCGCGAAGGTACGACGTGCTGACCTGTGTTTCCTCGCCGAGTTGATCGCGGCTTTCCGCAATCGCCCAGTGGGACGTGCCGTAGCCGATGATGCCAATCTTGGCGTCCGTGTTCGTCTCGACGACAGGCGCGGGGACGAACTTCCGCGCCGTCTCGAACTTGCGGGTCAACCGGTCGACGTTGTTGACGTAATCGTCCGGACGCTCGCTGTACTGCGCCTTGTCGTTGTGGCCCGACCCGCGGGTGAAAAACGGCGGCAGCCCGTCACCGGGAATCGTGCGGTACGCAATCCCGTCGCCGTCCACATCCCTGTAGCGGCCCCACTCGCCGAGCTTCTTGAGAATGTCCGCCGTGAGCACCTTCCCGCGATCGATCGGCTTGGTGGGGTATGCGAACTCGTTCGACATCCAGTTGTTCATGCCGAGGTCCAGGTCCATCATCACGAAGATGGGCGTCTGGAACCGCTCGGACAGGTCGAACGCCTGCATGGCGAGCTCGTAGCTCTCCTCGACGGAGTGCGGAATCAGCAGAATGTGCTTGGTGTCGCCGTGCGAGAGAAACGCCGTGCTGAAGAGATCGCCTTGCGCCGTGCGCGTCGGCAGCCCTGTCGACGGACCCACGCGCTGGACGTCGAAGATCACCGCCGGCGTTTCCGCGTAATAGGCGAGGCCGACGAACTCCGACATGAGCGAAATGCCGGGACCAGCCGTCGAGGTCATCGCACGTGCGCCCGCCCACCCCGCGCCGATTACCATGCCGAGCGCGGCGATCTCGTCTTCGGCCTGGACGATCGCAAACGTCGCCTTGCCCGTTTCTTTGTCCATGCGGTATTTCCGCATGTAGCCGATGAGCGATTCGCACAGCGACGAGGACGGCGTGATCGGGTACCACGCGACGACCGTGACGCCGGCCATCATGCAGCCGATGGCGGCGGCCGAGTTGCCCTCGATCAGAATCTTGCCGGCCGTCTCGTTCATTCGCTCGATGTGAAACGGGTCCTGTTTCGTGAAGGTCGCTTCCGCGAAATCCCAGCCGGCCTTCAGCGCGCTCTGGTTCAGCACGACGGCCTTGGCTTTCTTGCCCATCTGCTTGGTCAGCGCCTGGTCCATCACACCCATGTCGATGCCGAGCAGCTTCGCGAGGATGCCGTCGTAAATCATGTTGCGAACGAGGCGGCGGAGCTTGGCATCGGGGCAGACCGCCGTCACGAGCTTGTCGAAAGGGACCGGGTAGAACGTCAGGTCCGAGCGCAGCGCGTTGAGCTTCAGCGGCTCGTCGTAGACCACGGCGGCGCCGGCGTCGAGCGTCATGACGTCTTCCTTCGCCGTTTCCGGGTTCATGGCGACGAGGAAGTCGACTTCCTTCTTGCGCGCGACATATCCGCGTTTGCTGGCCCGGATGGTGTACCAGGTGGGCAGCCCCGCGATGTTCGACGGGAACATGTTCTTGCCCGAAACCGGAATTCCCATCAGCAGGATCGAACGAAGCAAGACCATGTTGGCGGTCTGGCTCCCGGACCCGTTAACCGTGGCGACCTGGATGCTGAAATCGTTGACGACTCGGGTGCGCGACGGGGTGGTCTTCTCCTGTGAAACGACGTCAGTCGGTGACATGCTGGTCCTTAGGGTGGGTGTATTCCCAACCAGAGATTATACCGCCAAACCGCTTAGAGCAGGCTCTTTACGGCAGTTCCGATGTCCGCCGGGCTCTTCACGACCGTCACGCCCGCCTCGATGAGGGCCGCCATTTTTTCCGCCGCCGTCCCCTTACCGCCCGCGATGATGGCCCCCGCATGCCCCATCCGCCGCCCGGGAGGCGCCGTCTGGCCCGCGATGAACCCCACGACAGGTTTCTTGAACGACTTCTGGATGTAGTGCGCCGCCTCTTCCTCGGCCGTGCCGCCAATTTCGCCAATCATGACGACGGCGTCGGTGTCGGGGTCGTCGGCAAAGAGCCTGAGGACATCGACGAACGACGTGCCGATCAGCGGGTCTCCGCCGATGCCGATGCACGAGGACTGCCCCATGCCCAGCTGCGTGAGTTGATGAATCGCCTCGTATGTCAGCGTCCCGCTCTTCGACACGATGCCGATGCGGCCTTCGCGGCAGATGTGGCCGGGGATGATCCCGGCTTTGGCTTTGCCCGGCGAGATCGCGCCGGGGCAATTCGGGCCGATCACGCGCGTCGGCGTGTCCTTCAGATAGGTGAACGCGCGCATCATGTCGAGCGTCGGAATGCCTTCGGTGATGCACACGACCAGGCGCAGCTCAGCGTCGGCCGCTTCCATCACCGCGTCGGCGGCGAACGGGGCCGGCACGAAGATCACCGACGTGTTGGCGCCGGTCGCTTTCACGGCATCCGCGACGGTGTTGAAAATGGGCCAGCCTTCGTGCGTCGCGCCACCCTTGCCGGGCGTCACGCCGCCGACGACCGTCGTGCCGTAGGACGCCGCTTGCTTCGCGTGAAACGTGCCCTCTTTGCCGGTCAGACCCTGCACGAGGAGTCGCGTGGATTTGTCTAAGAGAATTGCCATATATAAGTCGTCAGTCTTCAGTCGTCAGTCTTCAGTCGTCAGTGATCAGTCGCAGTCAGTAGTCGCAGTCAGGCATCTGCAGTCTCGGTCCAGAGTCGTCAGTCAGTGACTGCCGACTAAGACCGTCGACTGTTGACTGAGACTGATCACTGACGACTGTCGACCGCCGACTCGCGAGCCGCGTTCAGCGTGCGAGCGTCACCACCTGGCGAGCCGCCTCACCCATAGAATTGGCCGTCGTAAAGTTCAGGCCGCTCTCGCGCAACAAGCGCTTCCCTTCCTCGACGTTCGTCCCCTCCATGCGGATGACGATCGGCACCCGGACGCCAAGGTCCTGGACAGCGGCGATGACGCCAGCTGCGAGGATGTCGCAGCGCAGAATGCCGCCGAAGATATTGATCAGCACGGCGCGCACGTTCTTGTCCGACATCAGGATTTTGAAAGCGTTGCGAATCTGCTCTTTGTGCGCTCCCCCGCCCACGTCCAGAAAGTTCGCCGGTGCCCCCCCCGCCAGCTTGATGATGTCCATCGTCGCCATAGCAAGGCCCGCGCCGTTGACCATGCAGCCGATGGTGCCTGCAAGGCGGATGTAGTTGAGATTGAACTGGGACGCCTCGACCTCGAGCGGATCTTCCTCCTCGAGGTCGCGCAGGTCCTTCAGCTCGGGATGACGACTCAGCGCGCTGTCGTCGAAGGTCATTTTCGCGTCGAGGGCGAGCAGATCGCCGGTCTTGGTCACGATCAGCGGGTTGATCTCCAGCAGCGACGCGTCGGTGCCCACGAACGCGTTGTAGAGCGATGTGAGCATGGTGCCGAACTTGCCAACCTGATCGCCTTCAAGGCCGAGCGCGAACGCCAGCTTGCGTGCCTGGAATGGAATGAGCCCGGTGCCCGGATTGACGTACTCCTTGTGAATCCGCTCCGGCGTTTTCTCGGCGACCGCTTCGATTTCCATGCCGCCGTCCTGACTGGCCATGATGACAGGCCGCCCCGCGGCGCG
>JANNJO010000248.1:0-9387 GCA_031395755.1 Acidobacteriota bacterium | reverse complement strand
CGGTCGTGCGTGGCAGGATGCTCGACGCACTCATCGAGCACCATGGCGATGTCAGATCCCAGGCGTGCCTGGATGTTCGAGGCGGACTCGGGCGTCAGCAGATGTTCGCTGCCGTCGAGATGCGATCGAAACGTCGCCCCTTGCTCGTCCACCTTGCGCCGGGCCGCAAGGCTGAACACCTGATAGCCGCCGCTGTCGGTCAGGATCGGCTTGTTCCAGCCGATGAACTTGTGAAGGCCGCCCAGACGGCCCACGCGCTCGGCGCCCGGGCGCAAGCAGAGATGATAGGTATTCGCGAGGATGATCTCGGTGGCGAGATCCTCGAGATCCCGGTGGGTCACGGCTTTGACCGCGCCTTGCGTGCCGACCGCCATGAAGGCCGGGGTCTGCACGACACCATGCGGGGTGTGCATTTCGCCCCGACGGGCGGAACCCGACGTATGCGTGACCCGAAAACTGAATGTCGCCATGATGGGCTTCTGACTCCGGGCTGCCGACTCCTGGCCCGCAGCCTGGAGCCTGAAGCCAGTTATATTAGTAGTTGCCGTGAAAAAACTCCGCGTGGGCGTCATCTACGGCGGCCGATCGGGCGAGCACGACGTGTCGATCGCGTCTGCCGCCGCCGTCATTCAGAACCTCGACAAACAGCGCTACGACCCCATTCCCATCCGCATCGAACGGGACGGGCGATGGCTCATCGCCGATCGCCTACCCGTATCCTCATCGGCGGCAGAGGTGATCGAGCAGAGCCGCGCCCAAGGGGGACAGCGGCTCGGTCGTGGAGGCCGTGAGGCGCACCTCCTTGCGCATCCAGGCGAAGACCAGATCATGACCATCGAGCGCGGCGACACACCGGCCATCACCGGCCTCGGCCTGGACGTTGTGTTTCCGGTGCTGCACGGGCCTTACGGTGAAGATGGCACGGTGCAGGGGTTGCTGGAGCTCGCCAACATTCCGTATGTCGGGGCGGGCGTGCTGGCCTCATCGGTCGGCATGGACAAGGCGGTGGCCAAGCTGATTTTCGCGGCGCGCGGGCTGCCGCAGGTGAAGTATGTGGTCGTCCTGCGTCAGGACTGGATCGCCGATCCCGTAAAGGTGACGAGCGCTGTCACCGCCCAGCTCCGGTACCCGGTATTCGTGAAGCCTGCAAATCTGGGATCGAGCGTCGGCATTTCAAAAGTGAAAAGTGAAGGTGATCTGGCCGCGGCCGTCAACCTCGCGGCGGAGTACGATCGGAAGATTGTCATCGAGGCCGCCGTGCCCAGCGCGCGCGAGATCGAAATCGCCGTGCTCGGCAACGACAACCCCGAGGTCTCGGAGCCGGGAGAAATTGTGCCGTCGCGCGAATTCTACGACTTTGAAGCGAAGTACCTGGACGACACGTCGCAATCGATCATTCCGGCACGGCTGCCCGCGACGGTCGTGGAGGAGGTCAAGCGGATCGCGGTCGACGTGTTCCGCTCACTGGACTGCGCGGGGATGGCACGGGTGGACTTCCTCATGGACGGCGTCACGGGCACGCTCTACGTGAACGAGATCAACACCATCCCGGGGTTCACCACGATCAGTATGTACGCCAAGATGTGGGCGGCCTCGGGCCTCGCGTATCCGGCGCTGCTCGATCGGCTCATCACGCTCGCCAAGGAACGCCACGGCGAAAAGCAGCAACTCCGCACAGGCCTGACATGACCCGCCGCGCGCGGCTTTGTGTCGCGGCCCTCCTCTGCGGCTTCACCGGTCCACTCCCTGCGGCTGCGGCAGGTCTGACAACCCCGGAACCGCTCGCCAAGGCGTACGAGTTGATCCTCGATGCGAGATTCGACGAAGCCGAGGGGCAGATCAAGCAGGCATGTCCACCGGCGCCAACGCCAGCCTGCGAGGTCGTCTGGGCGGTCGCGGGCTACTGGCGTCTCCTGCTCGACCCGGAGAACACGAGCGGTGATGCCGCCCTCATGACGCGCATCGACGGCTCGATCGCGTCGGGCGAAGCCTGGGTCGCCCGCGAACCGGCACGAGCGGAGGCGTGGTTCTACCTCGGGGGCGCTTACGGCACGCGCGTGCTGCTCCGCGGACATCGCTCGCAGTATCTGGCGGCAGCGCGCGACGGCAAGCGCATCCATGATGCCCTGCAACAGGCCATCCGGCTGGACAAGTCCATCGGCGACGCCTATTTCGGCCTGGGTCTCTACCACTATTACGCGGCCATCGCGCCTCGAGCCGCCCGCATTCTCAGCGCGCTGTTGCTGCTTCCCGGCGGCGATCGGCCCGGCGGCTTGAAAGAAATGGAGCAGACGCGCAGCAAAGGGCTCCTGCTGCGCGGAGAGGCCGATTACCAGCTGCACCTGATCTACCTCTGGTACGAGCGCCAGCCGATGACGGCGCTGCGGCTGATCGACGGCCTGCGAACGCGGCATCCGCACAATCCGGTGTTCCACCTCAGCCTCGCGCACGTGCAGAGCGATTACCTCCGCACCCATACGGCGGCCCTGCAGACCTATCGCGGCCTGTTCGACGCGGCCCGCGCCTCACGCATCGCGGCACCCGCCATCGCCGAAGTGAATGCGCGGCTGGGTATGGCGCGGGAAATGGATGTGCTGTGCGACACCGCGGGTGCGCTCGACCAACTGCGCGCGGTGATCGCCCAGCGGCCGGCGGCGCCGTATGCGGCGCTGACGCGCGCGCACTATCAGCTGGGCGTTGCGCTCGATCGCGCGGGGCGTCGATCGGAAGCGGTGGCGGCGTACCAGAATGCGCTGGCATCGATCCCCCGCGATGATCGCCTGCGCATTGGTGAGAAAGCGCGCGCGGCGATCAGACGCGCGCCGGCGGCCCGGGCCTGCCGGTGACCTAGTCTAAAAATTTTGACAATTCAATCATTTTTTGGTTGACTTCAAAACTTTCTCATCCATAATCTACATGTTGTATGAGGGTGGGCGGCTCAGACCACCCGTAGTGAGACCTCGGTCCGGCTTTTCAGCTGAGCGTTCTAACTTCAAGGAGGAAGAATGGCGAAAAAGGGTGGAAAGAAAAAGGGCGGCAAGAAGCGGTAACCGTCCCACCGGTTCCGGGGGTGCTCACAAGCACCCCCTCTTTTTTTAGATCGCTCGCTCTCTTGCACGACGTTACGTCCCCAGGAGAGTCAGCAACAAGGCGAGCTGTTCCGTTACGCGCGAGGCCGGAGTGCCAGGCGGCAGAGGCCGAGCGGTAGACGAGACGAACGGTTTTCGCAAACCTTACTCATGAGAGGGGGGAATACAAATGGCAAAAAAAGGCGGCAAGAAAAAGGGCGGCAAGAAGCGCTAGCCCGTTCCAGGAGGCGGTCCTGACGGATCGCCTCCTGCATTCCTCGCCAGGTTCGACTTCCTACTTCTCCCCATCCCACACACGAACGCGCGTCATGACATCGCCCTGAGCGATGCCGTCAGCGAACTCCATTCCCGCAACGACCCGGCCGAATACGGTGTGGCGCGCGTCCAGGTGCGGCTGCGGGCCGAGCGCGATGAAGAACTGGCTCCCGCCCGTGTCTCGCCACGCGAGCGCCATGCCGACCGTGCCGCGCAGATACGGCTCCTGATTCAGCTCGTCACGAATCGAGTAGCCAGGACCGCCCTCGCCATCTCCACGCGGGTCTCCACTCTGCACCACGAAGTTCGGGATGACCCGATGAAAGCTGAGGCCGTCGAAGTATCCCTTGCGGGCCAGCATCATGAAGTTGTCCGACGTCAGCGGGGCGTCCAGGACGTCCAGCTCGATCTCGATCGTGCCTTTCTCGGTCTCGATATACACGTGCGGCGAGACGCTCGGGTTGAGAAGCGCGGGCCTCTCGTAGTTCGCCGGTCGTGACGGAGGAGCGGGCCTTATCGCCTGGGCTGTCTCGATCGTCGAATCGATCGCCTTCAGCAGATCGGCAGCCTTGACCCTCACCGCCCAGTCCTTGTCCGTCAACGCCACCCGCAGCGCGGGCAGAGCAGCGGCGCCATACTTGGAAAGGGCCTCGATGGCAGCGGCGCGGGTATCGAAAACCAGATCGGCCTCGCCCCGTTTGTAAGCGGCGACCAATGCTTCCACTCCCCCTTCGGGCTTGACCTCACCGATGTTGGTGGCGGCCGCGGTTCGAACCCCGACGTCTTCGCTGCCCAGCCGATCGAGCAGGATCTTGTCGATCCCCGGCGCCTTGAGCTTGGTGAGCGCGGTCAACACCGCGGAAATGACCCGCGCGTCGCCGTCGTTCAGCAATGGCGTCAGCCGCGGCAGCGCCCGCTCCGGATCTTTCGTCGCGAGCACCGACGCGAGCCCGGCCCGCACGCTCCAATGGGGATCGGGATCGAGCCCTGACAGCACGGTGAGGAACGTGTCGTCTTCCCGCTTCGAAAACCCCTGCAGCGCCGCCAGGCGCACGATGGGCAGCGGATCGCCGAGAAAATCCACGAAGGCGTCGACGCTGACAGCCGCAGCGGAATCACCCAGCGCCAGCAGCGTTTCGGCGCGGACCATGGGATGCAAGCCGCGCGTATAGAGGAGCTTCACCAGCGCCGGCTCCCCTCTCGCGTCACCGATGCGAGCCATGGCCCGGATCGCCTCCACGGTGGGCCCGCTTGCGGCTCCCGCCGCATCGATCAGGGGAAGCAGCACCGGAACGGCCGCGGGATCCTTTAACGCGCCCAGGCCTTTAACAGCGAACGCCCGCGTGTAGGCGCTGTCGCTGCGCGCGAGCGACAGCAGCGCCGGGAGCGCGCGGCGGTCTTCGATGCGCTGAAGAGCGTAGGCCACAGGCCACCACTGCACGCGCGGTAGCCCGTCCGGACCAAGCACGGCGGCGGCGAGGGGCTCGTAGGCTTTCAAGCGCGTCAACGCATAGACGCCGAGCCTGAAGGCGTCTGCCGGGGCCGCCAGTGGCGATTGGCTTTCGTCCGGCGCAATCGCCGCTGCAGCCGCCGCATGGGCCGCAACGAGCGTCCCGATGATCGGCGCTGAGGCGGTATCGCCGATGAGCCCGAGCGCTTCGGCCGCACGGCCGGCGACGAGCGGCGAGGCATCGGCAACCGCCGCGCGCAGCGGCTCCACGGCCGCTGGATCGGCAATGAGGCCGAGCGCGAAAGCGGCCATCTGGCGGACCTCGCTGTCGAGGTCGGTCTGCAGCAGCCTGACAAGAGCCGGCACACCATCGGGCAGCCCTACCCGGCCGATCGCGATCGCCGCGCGGCGCCGGATGCGCGCTTCCTCATCGGTCGACAAGCGGATCAAATCGGGCGGAGGCGGCGGTGCGGGAAGCACGTTGCGTCGGCCCGCCGCCGCCGGAGGCGGCGGGATGGGTGCGGCCGCGTCGCGAAGAATCCGTTGATCCTCGAGGCGGATGATCCACGCCATCTTCGTGTCGAACGGCACGGCGACGGGTGCTGGCGGAGGCGCGGACGACGCGCAACCCATGGCGAATGCCGCCAGCAGGAACGGTGCGATGTGACGAAAGTACGAGTGCTGCATGCGAAAGCCTGAAGCGATCATAGCGTAGCCGGGTGCGTTGAGTGCGACAGGGACGGCGCGTCCGCTATACTGCGACACAGCGTGGATTTCCGCTACATCGCGATCGACGGCCCCATCGGTGCGGGAAAGTCCGCGTTGGCTGAAAGGCTTGGGGCGAGACTGGATGCCTCGTTGGTGCGCGAGGATTCGGAGAATCCGTTCCTCGCGGATTTTTATGCAGACCGCCCCGGCTCGGCGCTTCAAGCCCAGCTCTTCTACCTGTTGAATCGCCACCGACAGCTCGTCGATCGACGACAAGCGGATTTGTTCTCGCAAGTCACGATCTGCGATTACATTTTTGAGAAGGACCGCATCTACGCCTACCTCAACCTCGACGACAACGAGCTGTTCATTTATCAGCGATTGTTCGATCTTCTCGCCCAGGATGTTCCGACGCCGGACCTCGTGATTTATCTACAGACGCCGACCGACGTGCTGCTCAAACGACTGCACGCGCGCGCGCGCGATCCCGAGCGCCCGTTCCTCATACCCGAGGAGGACTACCTGCGGGAGCTGAACGAGGCCTACCATCATTTCTTCTTCCATTACACCGCCACATCGCTCCTCGTGGTGGAAGGCTCGCAGTTCCGTCCGCAGGATGATGACGAGGCGCTCGACGATCTCGTCAAGCAAATCAAGACGATGGGCCGCGGCACGCGGTACTACGTCCCCCGCACCCAGCGCACCTAGCGCACCCGCCTTCGCGCTGCGCGCTTCGGCGCGGCAGGCATGTCGCACCCAGGTTGACTCCCTCCGTACTCTCCCCTAAAGTCGCCAGATATGGCCTGGTTCAAGAAGGCGCGCACGCCGATCGCGGCCGATCCTGCAAAGCCAAGCCGGGTGCCAGAGGGTCTCTGGGTCAAGTGCACGGGGTGCTCGCAAGTCCTGTACAACAAGGATCTCGCCCAGAACATGAGCGTCTGCCCGAAGTGCGGGTTTCACTTCCGGATGGGCTCCCTCGATCGCCTGCGTGCGCTATTCGATGGCCCGTGGACCGAGTACGATCGCGGGCTCGTCTCCACCGACCCGCTGCACTTCACCGACACCAAACCGTACGCCAAGCGTCTGAAAGCCAGCATCGAAGCGACGGGCATGAAGGACGCCGTCGTCGTGGCCAGCGGCCGCATCGATGGTTATGAGACGATCGTCGCCGCGATGGAGTACGGGTTCATCGGCGGCAGCATGGGAGTCGTGGTCGGCGAGAAGATCACCCGAGGCATCGAGCGCGCGCTTGCCACGCGTCGGCCGATGATCATCGTCTCCTGTTCGGGCGGCGCGCGCATGATGGAGGGAGCGCTCTCACTGATGCAGATGGCAAAAATCTGCTCCGCGCTCGCGCGGCTCGATCAGGAGGGCCTTCCGTACATTTCCATTCTCACCGATCCAACCACCGGCGGCGTCACCGCGAGCTTTGCGATGCTGGGGGACCTGAACATCGGCGAGCCTGGCGCGCTGATTGGCTTTGCGGGACCGCGCGTCATCGAACAGACGATCCGCCAGAAGCTGCCGGAGGGTTTCCAGCGCAGCGAGTTTCTTCTCGAGCACGGCATGCTCGATCTGATCGTCGATCGCCGCGAAATGAAGAGCGCGATCGCGAAAGCGTTCCGCTTCATGGGACAGCACCCCATCGAAGCCGCGGAGCCGGCGCAGATGCAGGTTGCCGAACCGTAGGTGTACGCCTTTGACTATCTGCTGTCGCTCGAGAAGTTCGGCATCAAGTTCGGCCTGGCGAACATCCGGACGCTGGCCACCGCGCTCGGCGAGCCCCAGAACACATTCCGCAGCGTTCTGATCGCCGGAACCAACGGCAAGGGATCGGTGACGGCGATGGTGGACCGCGCGCTCCGGGCTGCGGGGCTCAGCGTCGGCCGGTACACGTCACCCCATCTCATCAGCCTCGAGGAGCGTTTCACGATGAACGGGGAGCCGGTGGCCACAGCGGCGCTCGCGGGCGTCATCGACGACGTGCGTACGCTCATCGATGCGCTTATCGCAAAAGGTGCGCTCGCGGCGCCGCCCACCTTCTTCGAAGTGACGACGGCGATCGCTTTCGAGCTGTTCCGCCGTGCGCGCGTCGACTTCGCGGTGCTCGAGGTCGGCCTTGGCGGCCGCCTCGACGCGACCAATGCCGTCGAGCCAGTGGCCGCCGCCGTCACCTCGATCGATTTCGATCACGAGCAGTACCTGGGCCATACGCTCGCGGCCATCGCGGGGGAAAAGGCGGGCGTTCTCAGGCGCGCGATACCCGTCGTCGTCGGCCCGCTCGCGCCCGAAGCGCGCGACGTGCTCGTGTCGGCCTGCGCGGCGGCCGGAGCTGAGTTCATCGAGGCGGACAGCGGCGTCCTCGTCGAGTCAACCAGCGAGCGTGGCCGCACATCCGTCCGTATCAGGACCGCCGTTCGAGACTATGGGTGGGTACCGCTCGGCCTGCGCGGCGAGCATCAGGTGCCGAACGCACTGGTCGCGGTCCGGCTGCTGGAACAACTGGAACAGATGGCCTCGATCGGGGCCGACGCCATCGTCGCGGGTCTTCGCGACGTGCGATGGCCCGGGCGCCTGCAGATGCTTGAAACCTCCGACGGCCGCCACGTGCTGCTCGATGCCGCGCACAACCCGGCGGGAGCCTGGGCGCTGGCGGCCTATTTGCGGCGCGAGTTTCCGGAGCCGCTCCCGATCGTATTTGGCGCGATGCGCGACAAGGACGTCGCGCTGATGCTGAAAGCGCTGCTCCCTGTCGCCTCGAAGATGGTGATGACTCAGCCGTCGATCGCACGTGCGTTCCCCGCAGAAGAGCTGGCCGCTCTCGCTGCGAAGCTCTCTCCGGGAGCGCAGATCGAAGTTCAGGCGCAACCGAGAGCGGCGCTGGAGCGCGCGTGGGCGCATTGTCCGGTGGCGTGCGCAGCGGGCTCGATTTTTCTCGTCGGCGCCCTGCTTGGCGAGCTCGGTCCCTCGGTCCGGGATCTCTGAAGACGTGTTATTCTTCGAAAGCCTGTCCTTTTCCCGTTCTTTCTGCATGATCACGTTTTTCCGGGGCGCGCTGGCCGCCATCACAGCACTTCTGGCGACGCCGCATGTCGCCGCTGCCCAGATTACCGACATCCCCGGCTTCGACAAGGTGCTGGCGCAGATACAGGAACGTCTGGCGGGCAACCGCTATCTGCTGCGCGAAGCCGTCGAGATGACGCAGGGCGACATGAAGTTCTACGCTGATTTCGTCGAGTACTTCGGTGATACGAACAGGCTCGTGGCAACCGGCAACGTCCTGGTGATCGAGACCAGTCACCAGATTGCCGCGGACCGCGCCGACTTCAACGCCCAGACGCGCCTCGGCACGTTCTACAACGCGCGCGGGTTTGCCACGCTCGGCGCCCCGACAGGCGCGCCGCCGACGACCGGCGCACCCGAACCGGATGTGCAGTTCTACGGGGAGACGCTCGAAAAAACCAGCGAAGACACCTATGTGATTACCAACGGCGGCTTTACGTCGTGCGTTCAGGCGAATCCGCGCTGGGAGATGACGTCGGGATCGCTGAAGCTCCGCGTCGATCACTACGCGCTGCTTCGCAACATGTTCCTGCGGGTCAAGGGCGTGCCCGCGATCTACCTGCCGATCATGTACTACCCGCTGAGCAAGGAGAACCGGAACACCGGCTTGCTCATGCCCAGCTACGGCAGCTCCACGGTGAAGGGGCAGACGATCAGCAACGCGTTTTTCTGGGCGATCTTCAGGAGCCAGGACGCGACGTTCCTGCACGACTGGTTTTCGAAGACGGGTCAGTCGATTGCTGGTGAGTATCGGTACGTCTCGCTCGGCGGAGCCGGCAACCTGCGCTCCGACTTTCTCAACGAGCACCCGACCCAGTACGT
>JANNJO010000187.1:0-1686 GCA_031395755.1 Acidobacteriota bacterium | reverse complement strand
GATGATTGAACAGGCTGTGAAGCTTATGAGAGTATGCATCGTGATCCGACGCCTCGATTCGCGAAGTGTGTGGCTCACAAACCAGTATAGTCTCGTAAGTCGCACGCCAGCTAACGGTTGTGTTCAGCCGCGCGCGAAGCGCAGCGGAGCGTGTCGGCTGCAACACGTTGTTCGGTGGCAGACATCGGCCCTGATCTCAAGAAACGACTCCACCGGGACCTGCGCGCAGGCTCACATGCCGGCAAAGAACGCCGCGATATCGCGGGCCAGCAACTCGGGCTCCTCGACCGCGGCAAAGTGCCCGCCGCGCGGCATAGGGGTCCACCGGCGCACGTTGTACAGGCGTTCGGCCCACTCACGGGGAGGTGTTCCCTCATCGACAAAATTACTGGCGAAGACAGCGATGCCGGTTGGCACGTTGACGAACTCCTGTGGTCCGAGCGTGACTCGGAACCGCCTGTTGTCGTTGTCGAAGTAGTCCCGCATCGAGGATGTGATCGTCTGCGTGACCCAATAGAGCGTGACCGTGGTTAACAAGAAGTCACGGGAGAAGCGCTCATCGAGATTGCCGCGGGAGTCGGCCCAGGAGCGCCACTTTTCCAGAATCCAGGCGGCGAGCCCAGCCGGCGAGTCGTTCAGCCCGTATCCGAGCGTCTGAGGTTTCGTGGATTGGATGGCCTTGTAACCATATTCCTCTTGCCAGAATGCCTCATTGCGCTCGCGATAGGTTTTCTCCGCCGCGGACAGTGGCCGCGCCCCAGTTCCAGTGTAAGGAGCTATCTCCAGATTGCTCAGGTGGACGCCAATCATTGGCTGGGGATTGCTCAACGCCATGAACGTGGCAACCCCCGCTCCGAAATCCCCTCCTTGAGCCCCGTAGCGCTCGTAACCCAGGCCGCGCATCAGGCGGTGCCACAGCCCGGCCACGTGCTGATAGTTCACACCCACCTGAGCGGGCCGATCGGAGAACCCGTAACCAGGCAGGGAAGGAATGACGACGTCAAAGGAGGGACCGTCGATGCCGTGGGCGTCTGGGTCGGTCAGGAATGGTACGAGCGGAAGCAACTCGGCGAACGTGCTGGGCCATCCGTGCGTCAGGATCAGCGGAATGCCCTGCCCGCGTCTCGCCCGCTCATGAACGAAGTGGATGTGGACGCCGTCGAGATCGGCGCGGAACTGATTGGCCGCGTTCAGCTCGCGCTCTTGTGCGCGCCAGTCGAACTCGTCGGCCCAATACGCAAGCAACGATTTGAGGTACTCAAGGTCAGCCCCCTGCTCCCACGCCGCACCTGGCGCCTGATCAGGCCAGCGCGTGCGGCGGATCCGCGTTCGGAGATCAGACAGCACCTCTGCCTCGATCTGGATCGAGAACGGGGTGATGTGTAGGGGTGATGTCATTGTAGGTCTCGCGCTCCGGCTCGCATTCTCGTCTGCCACCGAACGCCCAAGTTGAGTTGTGAGCGAACTCCAAACATTGCCGCGAAGCGGCTTCCATAGATCGCTCGGCAACTCCAACGACACGTTAGGCAGGAGGCGTCAACTTGCGCTGTCAACGCCGGTCTAGTCCCGCAGCTCGGGCCGAGTCAGATGCGGTGCTTCTCGAACCAGTGATCGGCATACGGATCCATGTTGAATGGTGTCACCTCCACGTACCCCGAGCTCTTATAGAGACGGATGGCTTCCACG
>JANNJO010000154.1:0-4568 GCA_031395755.1 Acidobacteriota bacterium | reverse complement strand
GGCCCCCCGGGGCCGCCTGCCCCCCCCCCCCCCGGCTGCCTCCCTCCCCCCCCCCCGCCCGGGGGGGGCGGGGGGGCGGGGCCCCGCCCCACGCCCGTCGGAGCCCTGCAGGAGGTCGAGCTGACGTACGAGCGCATCCCTCCTGGCGAGTACATCGGCGAGCGTCGGACCGTATTTGCGCTTCAGGCGCTCGAGCAGCGCCAGGCGATCTTCCACCTCCTGCAGACGAGCCGGCGACGCGTCAATGTTCTCGCCGTACGCGCGGAGCGTCAGCGCCAGGTCTTCGAGCTGTGACTTGATGGCATCGCGCGCGTCGAGGTGGGGCTGAAACGCCGGATCCACTTCCGCCAGCTCTCCTACCCGCTTCCAGACGGCGCCCAGACGCGCGAGCGCGGCTTCGTCGCTGTCGTAGAGCGCGCCATAGGCATCGGCGCAGAGGCGCTGCAGCTTGTCGGCATTGGCGAGCACGCGCCGCGATGTGTCCAGCTCCTCATCCTCGCCGGTACGAGGGCTCGCGCGCTCCAGCTCGCCGACCTGAAACTTCAGGAGATCCAGCCGCGCGGCCTTCTCGCGCTCGTCCATCTGAAAGGCGTCGGACTCCAATTGCAGCCGGCGCCAGTCACGGAATCCCGCCGCAACGACCTCGCGCTCGGTCGAGAGCCCCGCAAATTCGTCGAGCAGGACCACATGGCTCTGCGGATCGAGCAAGGTCTGATGCTCGTGCTGACCGTGCAACTCAACCAGTGGAGACGTGTGATCCCTCAGCGCCGCCGCCGTCACCAGCGTGTCGTTCACGAACGCGCGGCTGCGGCCTTGCGATGTGATCTCGCGGCGGGCGATCAGCTCTGCCGGGCCGGTATCGAACACCGCCTGCACCGTCGCCTGGGATTCGCCGGTCCGGATCAGATCGGCCGATGCGCGTCCGCCGATCAGGAGACCGACCGCCTCCACGAGCATCGACTTTCCGGCCCCGGTTTCTCCTGTGAGCACGTTGAGTCCGGGTTCGAATTCGACCTGGATGGCCTCGATGACGGCGAGGTGTTCAATGCGTAGGAAGCGAAGCATCTGGGGACGAGAACTCCAATGCTACCATATGTTTGACAGCTATCCTGGCACGTGCTAATCTGGCCCTTCCGCGCTGTCCCAGCGGCGCACTTTGCCCGGAGGCTTGTTTGCGCACGCTCGGATTCCTGCTCGCCACGCAGGCTGATGGCGCCACAGCTGCAGCTCCTGCTCTCGGCGGCGGCCTCATCGACCTCATCAAAAAGTCGTTCTCGTCACCTGTGTCCGGCTTGGTTCTCGCGCTCCTCGTGATCTTCTCGATCGTGTCGTGGGGAATCATTCTCTACAAGCTCTGGACGTTCAACCGGATTCAATCGCAGAGCAACCGTTTTCTGGAAATCTTTCGCCGGAGCTCGAAGTTCTCCGAAGTGCAGGCCGTCTGCCAATCGTTGAACGACAGCCCGCTGGTCGGAATCTTCCTGGCCGGCTACGCGGAGCTGAATTTGCAACTTCGACAGTCGAATCCGGTGGCAAATTCTGCGAACAATCCATCCGCGCCCGTGGCTCGTCCCACTCTCAAGTCCCTGACCGGGGTGGATCGCGCGCTGATGCGCGCCTCGAATGTCGAAGCCAACAAACTCGAGAAGCACATCACGTTTCTCGCAACGACCGCGGCGGTGACGCCGTTCATCGGGCTGTTCGGCACGGTGCTCGGGATCATCGCAGCGTTCCAGGGCATCGGTGCCCAGGGCTCCACGAGCCTCGACGTCGTGGCTCCGGGCATCGCGGACGCGCTGATCGCCACGGCAGCCGGTCTGGCGGCGGCGATTCCGGCGGTGTATTTCTATAACCTGCTGACTCAGCGGGTCAAAGCGCTCGCCTCGGAGATGGACGATTTCTCCCTGGAGTTTCTCAATATCGTCGAGCGGAACTTTACGTAATGCCGAAAGTTCAGTCCTTCGACCACGAGAAAGGCGGCCATTCCCGCCGCGGCCGCCGGACCACGACTGCGCTGGCTGAAATCAACGTGGTGCCGTTGGTCGACGTCATGCTCGTGCTGCTCATCATCTTCATGGTGACGGCACCGATGATGCAGCGGGGACTGGAGATCAAGCTGCCGGTCGCGCGCCGCGGGGGCCCAATCAGCGCGGAACCTATCTATGTGACACTGCCGCTGTCGTATCGCAAGGACAGGCGGGTCTCGATCGGTCCGCTCGGTAAGGAAGAACCGGTTTCCATCGACGTGCTCGGCGAGCGCGCGCGCCAGGCGTTGGTAGCGCGGCAAACCAAGCAGGTGTTTCTCAGGATGGACGCCGGCGCCAATGCGCAAGAGATCCTGCAGGTGATGGACAGCCTCAAAGACGGCGGCGTGGAAGCCATCGGAATCGTGGCGCTGGATGCGCCCGACGCGCAGATAAAGCGCTGAGCGGATCAAACATGGAAGCGGTCGTCAGCGACATTCTGCAGAGCCGAAAGCGGGAGCCAGGCGGGCTGATGCAGACCGCCCTGCTCTCGCTCGGCGCGCATGGCGCGGTGCTGGGGGTGCTGGCGCTGCTGCCGGCGCTGCTGCCCGCGGCGGCGCGGCCGCCCCGCGTCGTGATGAACATCAGCCTCGGCGGAACGCCCGGGCCCCGCACAGGCGGGACGCAGATGCTGGGGGGGCGCCGAATAGACGCGGCGCAGCCATCGACGGCTCCGCAGATTTCACGAACGACGCAACTCTCACCGCCGCCTCCGCCGGCGATGACGCTGCCCGACCCGCGACAGAAACCCCGGACGCCGCCCGGCACCACCGCGGCCTCGAAGGATCCGAAGGGCACGGCAGCGGGACGCGGCGTCGAGGCGCAGGCCGGCACAACGCGCGTGGAAACCGGTGCCAAGGGGCAAGGGTTCGGTTTGTCGAGCGGCGGCGGGGGGGGCGATGGGGCCAAGCTCGACACGACCAACTTCTGCTGCCCGGAATATGTCACCGACATGCGCGATCGCATCACTAGAAACTGGAATCAGCAGCAGCAGGCCACGGGCGTGGTGCTCATGAAATACACCATCCTGCGCAACGGGCTGATTACCGCGGTCGAAGTGGAGAAATCCAGTGGAAACCCGACGCTCGACCTGGCATCACAGCGCGCGCTCATGACCACACGAACGCTCGCGCCGTTGCCCTCGGCGTTTCCCGAGCCGCAGCTGACGGTCCATCTGGAATTCAAGTACGAGCGAAAATAGGAACGACAACCATGACGCACCCTGTTCGAACTTTTCCCATCAGCGCAGCATGCGTGGCTGCCCTGACACTGGCGACAGCGCAAACCCCTCCCGGGTCGCAGCAAGCCGCGCCGCCGCCGAGCCAGGGGGAAATCAGCGTGTCGATTACGGGCGACGCCGGCGCGCCGCTGCACTACGCGGTGCCCGATTTCATCGCGCTCACCCCGGACAAGGAAACGGCCGATGCGGCGAGGGTCATCGCGGAAGTGCTCTGGAACGATCTGGCGTACGAGCGGGAGTTCGACATGATTCCCCGCGACACGTACAAGACGATCGAGCAGGTGCCGTCCACCGACACCATCAACTTCGACCGCTGGCGCGAGCTCGGCGCGGATGCCGTCATCAAAGGGTCCGTCCGGCGAACGGGCAACACGTTCCAGGTGGAAATGCGGCTCTTCAGCGTCCGGGGCCGCGGTGTCGCGCTCGGCCGCGTCTATGAGAGCGTCTCGCTCAGAAACCCGCGGGCCGCCTCCCACACGATTTCGGACGACATTCATCAGAGCCAGAGCGGCCTGCGCGGTGTCGCGCGCACGAAGCTGACGTTCGTGTCGGACCGCGACAACGAGCGCGTGGTCGATACGGTGGAGACACGCAACGGAAAAGAGATCTATGTGACCGACTACGACGGCGCGAATCAGATGCGCGTGACGGCGAACCGCCGCCTGAACATCACGCCCTCGTGGTCGCCCGATGGCCGCAGCATCGCGTACACCTCATACATGAGAATCCATCCGCAGATTCTCGTGTCGAACGTCTATCAGGGCACCCGCGAGACCCTGACGGACGAGACGACGAGCAATCTACAGCCGGTATACTCCCCTGATGGCAGCCGCATCGCGTTCCTGTCGCAGCGCGACGGTAACTCCGAGATTTACGTCATGAACCGCAACGGCTCCGGCGTCCGGCGGCTCACGACGCACTCCGCCGCCGATTCGACGCCGACGTGGTCTCCGACAGGCTCTCAAATCGCGTTTACCTCGGACCGGTCGGGCTCGCCGCAGATCTGGGTCATGGACGGCGAGGGACTGAACCCCCGGCGGCTCACGTTCAGCGATTCGTGGGCCGACCGCGCCACCTGGTCGCCGGCACCGTACAACGAAATTGCCTATGCCGGCCGCTCGGGACCCGGCTTCGATATCAAGATTTATGATGTGGCCTCCGGGCAGACGAAGGCGTTGACCGACGGCTCGGGAAGCAATGAGAGCCCGTCGTTTTCGCAGAACGGCCGCCACCTCGCGTTCACCTCGACGCGCCTCGGCAAAGTGCAGGTGTTCACGATTGCCCGCGACGGGAAGGGATTGAAA
>JANNJO010000126.1:0-2007 GCA_031395755.1 Acidobacteriota bacterium | reverse complement strand
CAAACGATGGCGGATCGCATCCCGGCATTGGTGAAGGCGTCGTCGCCTCAGGGCTTCGCGTCAGACTGGCTCGAGTTCTCGCCGGGCAAAGGGTTCACGCCCTCCGAGATCGGCAGCTACGACTCGATTCGCGTCTACCTGTGGGCGGGCATGCTCGACCAGTCCACTCCCGGTCGCGACGCGATCGTGAGCGTGCTTTCAGGAATGACGACGTGGCTGCGCTCGCATCCGGCTCCGCCTGAAAAGGTCAAGCGGGATGGCACCGTGACCAGCCCCAGCGGCCCGGTCGGGTTTTCGGCGGCGGTGCTCCCCTATCTCGCTGCGATTGGTGACAAGCCACTCGAGTCGACGCAGGTCTCGCGCATGGAGTCGGGCCTCGATGCGAAGACCGGCCTCTACGGGCGGCCCGCGCGGTACTACGATCAGAATCTTATCCTGTTTGCGCTCGGGTGGACGGAGCGCCGTTTCTGGTTCGATGCGAGCGGCGCGCTGAAGTTGTGGTGGAGAGATGGGGCCGTGCCGAAATCCCACGAATGACCGTTGACCGATTCCAAGCAAACGGGCGCAGCGTCGTCGATTGAAGGGCGCCCCGGAGCGGAGAAGAGTGACGGTGTGGATACTACCGTTCGTCTCTCTCGGCTCCCTTTCCGTTGAGCCATGTCGCTATTTGGCTACGGCCGCCGACGCTCGCCTGGTGTCCTTCCTTTGCGCTTCGCAGGTCGAGTATCCGGTTCGCGCGCGAAGTTCAAGCTTCGGTTGAAGGCGAGCGTCCGACAGCGCCGATGCGCGGGCTCAGCGCGGCCGCACGTTGGCATTGAAGGTGTTACTTGTCAGCCCAATGCCGCCGCTCCAGATCTCGAAGCCCGCCTCAATCGCGATCATGTAATCGGTGTCGTCGAGCAGGTCCCTCGTGACCATGTCCGTCGCAAACGCACGGATGTCGAGGGCCGACACGGATGTTGCCGGCACTGGTGCGGTATAGGACACCAGGTTCCACGGAAAACCTGTATAGACCCACACATCCCACGTCGCGCCGGAAAGAATGACCGTGCCGACGCGCGAACCTGCCGGCCTCGCGTCGCCACCACGATTCAGCCAGATCATCAGCTCGGCCCGATTTGGCTGGCCGTTGCCGGCCGGCACTGGCATCGTGTCGAACCAGACGTCATACGTGGCATTGAAGACCCCGGGCGTAAGCGTGAAGCTCCAGTTGCTTGTCGCCGAGCCGATCTCGCCGACGCGAATCGGCATCCCGCTTCGCGCCGTGCAGTTCCCCCAATGGCAGCCCTTGAAGATGGACGGATAGGTCGCGGGCAATCCCGAAACGGGCCTATTGAAGTTGCCTGCGGTCACCGTGAACGACGAACCGCGTACCTCGATGCACTGGCCGAAGTCCCCTCCCCATTCATTCGCCTGAATGACATACTCCTTGCCGTTGACGTCAAGTGTTGCGAAGCTGTCACAGAGCACGGTCGCATCCGCAGGGGGCGTCGGCGCTGTCGGTGCCCCGTTAACCTGATCGCGTGAACCGCCACAGGCGGAAAGGCCGAGCAGGACGGCGGCCAGCCATGCGGCGCGGCTCATCGAACGCAGGGTACTATACCGTCGCGCGATAGCGCGCAAACGCTCCGGGCCGGCGTGAAGTTCCGCAAGCCGCTCCGCTCGCCAGGCCAGTCGCGCGCAACGACAAACTGGAAGTGCAGCTCGAACGCGACGTCATCGAGCAAGCGCGCAACGGCGCACTGACGCCGAAGGCCGGCCCAAGCCGGCTGTTCGCCGCGTGCGATGCTTACCTCGCCGCGAAGCGAGCCACGGCGAACCGCGAGCGCACCGTCGCGTTCGACGAAGAGCGGAGCTGTCTCGACGGACATTCTGCACCTTCCGGCGCGAGTTGTCGTCACTGCGGCGGACCGTCTCACGTCGGCGGACGGCCCGCAATGTCCTCGAGTAGTTGAGCGGCGTAAGCGAACGGCGGATGATCATCCCCATGACGACCACGGGGCGCCT
>JANNJO010000123.1:0-4916 GCA_031395755.1 Acidobacteriota bacterium | reverse complement strand
GACATCGAACAAGTCGAAGATATCATCGAGCCGACGACGACCGCAGGCCGAAAGTTGCTCATTGCCCTCATCATCGCCGCTTTATTCCGGGCGACTCAAGGACAGCGTGACCTTAGAGCCGTCGCGTGGGGCATCGTCTTGTTCAGTCAACATGAACTCACTCGCCTCGCTGCATTCATCGCCGCCTCAATCTTCGCAGCCGACCTATTGGGCAGGACCCTCGTTCGATTGCAGGCCAAGGCCGAGTTATCCGGCGAGCCTGCGGTCCCTGTTCCGCCGATGCTGCCTATGACGTTCGAGCAGTCCATGGCGTTCTTCGCGTTGTTTTACCCGCTTGAAGAGGCGAATCGTCTTGCCAAGGTCGGATTGACCGACATTCGCGCCGACCAGATTGCGTTCGACATATCAACGACGGCCATGGAGAAGATCAAGCGGTTCGATGGGCGTCGACGTCGCTGACGTTCAGCAACACGTGTCCCATCCTCATACCGAGGTCGTCGGGCAGAAACAGCTGCGCCCCGACTCGTGCGAGCCCCACCAAGACTATCGCCATGACGAGCGCCGGCGTCATGCGTGCTTTCTTCATGAGACCTCCCAAACCGCCTGGACGTGCTGTCCCGCTTCAGCCGAAGCCTTGTCGGACGGCACACTATACAGCAACGCTATTTATGAGATACTTATATACCGAATCACTGGCTGGCGCTCAGGCTGACAGCTTCTGCGCGAGGATGCGCTTGAGTTGCGCGCCCGACACGACAGAGGTCACATCGAGCCCGCTTTCGTCCAATGCATCAAGCAGAGACCGAATGACTTCGGCGCGCGTTAAGTTCGCGCCGGTCTTGCTTCGAATCGCATTCGTCAGGCGGTCGAGCTCGAGCACCTGGCGCTCGAACATGACGACCGAGACTTTGGTCCAGGCTTCGCGGTGGGTACGAGGCCGGCCGCGTCGGGCGCGGGGACGGCTAGCACTCGATTTGCGGGCAGTGCGCGTGGCCATCTGATTTCTATTTTAGCGGAAGTTGTTGCTAGCACAAACCCTAAATCCACACTAAAACGTATGCCAACACCGTCGAAGCGACGATCGACTGCCGGGAGGGTCGGCCGGCCACCGGCCGGCGACGGGGGTGAACGGGTCAAAGACTATCCACAGGTCAGCTTCCGCCTGCCGAAAAACTCCAGGGATAAGCTGCTCGCGTTAAGCAAGGTGCGGAAACAACCACAATGGCGGCTGATCGTGGAGTCGGTCGAATGCTATTTGCGCGATCTGCCACGCCACGAACAGGCGCAAATTTCGCGCATGGTGTCCAGTAAACGGTCACGAGACGCCTAGCCGACACGCCTCGTGAATCCTGAACGCCGTGCAATGGCTGCGCTGCGGTATTATCGCAACACGGTGCTGCACTGTCCTTCGACTCTCTCACTGGGCCTGTCGGTACTGCTCGCGTGGTCTACGGTCGCCGCGCGCCAGACGCGCGAGGATGGCACTCCCGCAGTTCAGTTGCTCGCTTTCAACGATTTTCATGGTCACCTGGATCCTCCGACCGGGTCGAACGGACGGATCGGCTCCACGGAGGCCGGCGGCGTCGAATATCTCGCCACACACCTCCGACGCCTCGAGTCGCAGAATCCCAATACGCTGATTGTGGCCGCCGGCGACTTGATCGGCGCCTCGCCGCTTCTTTCCGGCTTGTTCCATGATGAGCCCACGATAGAGGCGCTCAACGCCGTGGGTCTCGATCTTGCGTCGGTCGGCAATCATGAATTCGATGACGGATGGGCTGAGCTCTATCGGATGCAGCACGGAGGGTGTCATCCCGTGGACGGTTGTCAGGACGGTACGCCCTACGAAGGCGCCACATTTCAGTATCTCTCCGCCAATGTCACGCTCGATCCCCGCTCCGCAGACAAAGCCGCCCTCTCGACAAGCGGCATTGATGCCGGACGCCCGCGCACCTTGTTTCCGGCATACGTGGTGAAAGAAGTCGGCGGCGTCAAAGTCGGATTCATTGGTCTGACGCTCAGGGGCACGTCAGAGATCGTGCAGGCGTCGGGTATCAAGGGGTTGACGTTCCGCGCAGAAGCTGAAACCGTCAATAGACTGATTCCGTCGTTAAAGAAGGAGGGCGCGCACGCCATCGTCGTGCTCGTGCACGAGGGCGGCCGGCCTGGCGCAGCGGATTACAACGGCTGCGATGGCGTATCGGGCGCGATCGCACGGATCGCCGGGCAAATCTCCGACGAGGTTGACGTCATCGTGTCAGGTCACACGCATATGGCCTATGTGTGCACCTTCGACGAGAAGCTCGTCACCAGCGCCGCGTCCTACGGTCGCCTCATCACCGCCATCGATCTGAAAATCGATAGAAGTGGCAAGAGGGTCCTCTCTAAGACCGCGCGGAACATCCTCGTCACGCGCGACGTTGAGAAGAGCCCGGTCCACACCATGCTTCTCGATCGCTACCGTCCTTTCCACGCGGTAGTCGCCGACAGAATCGTGGGAACGATCACCGGTGCCATCACGCGCTCGCCAAGCCCTGCTGGCGAATCGCCGCTCGGCAATGCCGTTGCTGACGCGATACTCGAAGCCACCCGCCCGCAGGCCGCCGGTGCGGCCACGATTGCGCTTATGAACCCAGGCGGCATCCGCGCAGACTTGACGGCCGAGCCGGGTTCAAGCGGAGCAAGCCCGGTCCGGTACGGGGAGGTGTTCAACGCCCTCCCTTTTCAAAACAGGCTCGTCGTGAAGACATTGACCGGCGAGATGATCAGAAGAGTGCTGGAGCAGCAGTTCGAGAACCGCACATCCGGTCCCGACGCGATTCTGCAGGTGTCGACAGGCGTCACGTACGCGTACGACCGCTCCAAGCCGGAAGGCAGGCGCATCGATGCCGCCTCGATGATGTCCGCCGGGCAGCCGATCAGAGCCAGGCAGACGTATCGCGTCGGCCTCACAGACTTTCTCGCCGACGGGGGGGATAACTTCTCGGTCTTCACCCGGGGCACCGATCCCGTCTATTCAATATCTGACGCGGATGCGCTGGCCGCCTACATCGGTCGACATTCGCCGCTGGCTCCCCCTCCCGCGCAGAGGATTACCCGTATCAAGTAGGCATCTGAAGTGACAGGAGTCCCGACAAGCAGTAGCATTCGCTTCTTCCCCTGTCCGCGTTTACACACTTGGCCCCCTCATACTGGCCGATTAGCGGAGGAACGATGAAAGCACTTCAACGCGCCGCGTTACTTGGCGTCCTCGCACTCATTGGGTTTCTGGGATCGCCGCCGTTACTGACGGCCCAGGACACAGCTGTCCTAACCCGCCAGGCCCTCACGGACGCGCAGATTGAGGAGTTTCTGCTCACGGCCAAGATCGGCGCGATTAGAGCGATCAACGAGGGCGTCACGGGAGCGCGGCGCGCGACGCTGTCCGACGGGCAGATCACGCACGACGCGCACATACAAACGGTGGAAATTGCGCGGAATGTGTTCGTTCCCGACAAAGGAGCGACGGAGATTAATTTCAAAGACAGCTTCCGTTACAATATCGCCGGTTATCGCGTCGCCCGGCTCCTGGGTCTCGATAGTGTCCCGGTGTCGGTCGCGCGATCCGTGAACCGCACTGACGCCGCCGTCACCTGGTGGATTGATGATCTGTTGATGAATGAGGGCGCGCGGCAGAAGGGTGAGAAGCAGAAGAAAGTGCCCACCGGTTGGCGACCGACGAGAACCGCCGGCCAGATTCACGTCATGCGCGTCTTCGACGAGCTGATCGCCAACAACGACCGGAATGCCGGTAACCTCCAGTGGACCGCGGATGGCACGATGTGGATGATCGACCACACGCGGGCATTCAGGCTCCGCAACAAGCTGAGGGCCCCTAAACTTCTGGAGCGAATCGATCGCGACCTGCTCGCCGGCCTGCGCCGGCTCACCGTCGAGAACGTGACAGCGGCCGTGGGCGACAATCTGAGCAAAGATGAAATCAAGATCATGCTCGAGCGCCGCGACGAGATCATCAAGCATTTCGAGGAGAAGATCGCCCAGCGGAAGAACGAGAATCTGGTCCTCTACTCGGTAGAACGGCGCTGATGTATGAAAGCCCTTCAACGCGCGGCGCTGCTCGGCGTCCTGGCGTTCACCTGGATTGTGGGGACATCGTACCCGCTGCTGGCAACGCAGCAACCGGCGGCCGCCACCCGCCAGGCCCTCACGCCAGACCAGATGGCAGAGTTTCTGCTCAACGCCAGGATCATCTCGACGAAAGACGCGGGTAAAGGCGTCACCCGCACGCGCCGTGCGACGCTGTCCGACGGGCAGATCACGCACGACGCGCAGATTCAAACCGTAGACATTTCGAAGTTTACATTCACACCCGACGGGGGTCTGACGGAGCTGAATTTCAGAGATAGCTACCGTTTCAACATCGCCGGCTATCAGCTCGCCCGCCTGCTGGATCTGGACAATGTTCCGGTGTCGGTGGAGCGCCGCGTGCAGCGCGATCAGGCGGCGGTCACCTGGTGGGTGGATGATGTGCTCATGGATGAGGCCGGGCGGCTCAAGGCAGAAGCGCAAAAGAAAGTTCCCACGGAGTGGCCATCGATCAGAACAGTAAACCAGATACAGCTCCTGCGCGTGTTCGACGAGCTGATCGCGAACAACGATCGAAATCTCGGCAACCTCCTGTGGACGGCGGATGGGAAGATGTGGATGATCGACCACACGCGGGCCTTTCGGCTCAACAAGGAAGAAAAAAATAATCGACTACAGTATTGATAAACTATACCATCATCTCGACGTTTTAAGCATAACAAAGAAATTAATGGAAATCGATAAACTAAAAATGCTCTTATTGGACTCGGATTAGATTAAGTTATTCGAATATTTGCCAAAACCTGTTATTTATATAGAAGAGATTGAAA
>JANNJO010000116.1:0-9886 GCA_031395755.1 Acidobacteriota bacterium | reverse complement strand
CGAACGCGCCGTTGCAGCGGCGCTCCACGACCGGATGGCGGCCGTCCACGATCGACAGCTCGTCGCTGTCGTGCACGTGCGGCTTGATGTAGTTCGAGAGGGCCGCGGTCTCCGCCAGCCCGGCGAGCACGTCGAGCGCGGCGAGAGCGACGAGCTGACGATCGTGGACGGGCGGCATCCGGTCGTCGAGCGCCGGTGCAAGGGCGCGTTCGTGCCGAACGATGTGACGCTCGATGGCGCTGCGAGTCAGCTCGTGATCCTCACCGGGCCCAACATGGGCGGCAAATCGACCTACCTCCGGCAGACGGCGCTCATCTGCCTGATGGCGCAGGCCGGATCGTTCGTGCCTGCCACCCGCGCGAAGATCAGCATCCTCGATCGCGTCTACGCGCGCGTCGGTGCGTCGGACAACATTACTCGCGGGCAGTCGACGTTCATGGTCGAGATGCAGGAAACCGCGAACATCCTGCATGGGGCCTCATCGCGCAGCCTTGTTGTGCTCGACGAAATCGGACGAGGCACGGCGACGTTCGACGGCCTCAGCATCGCGTGGGCGGTGGCTGAGTATCTCGCCACCAGCGCGCAAGGGCGGCCGAAGACGCTGTTCGCCACGCACTACCACGAGCTCACCGACCTTGCCGACGCCTTGCCTGGGGTCGTGAACGCGCACGTCGCCGCGCGCGAGTGGCAGGACGACATCGTGTTTCTGCACAAGATCGTGCCGGGACGCTCCGACCGCAGTTATGGAATTCAGGTCGCGCGTCTGGCCGGCATGCCGGCGCTCGTGATCGCGCGGGCACGCGCCATCCTCGAAGCCCTCGAGCGCGACGAGCTCACCCGAGGAGGCCGGCCGTCCATCAGCGGAACGCCCGTGGAGCCTCAGCGGCAGCTCGGTCTCTTTCAGATGCCGCCCGCCGCCGATCCTGCCGCGGAGAAGCTCGCACAGCGGCTCCGCGAGACCGACACCGACAGCCTGACGCCTCTGCAGGCGCTGCTGCTGCTGGCAGCGCTCAAGAAGGATCTGACATGAACCTGGACAGGGCGTTAGCCCTGTCTCTCCTGCTGCTGACCGCCTGCAGCCAGCCACCGCCCGCGCCGGGCGTTCTCACGGTGGCGATGTTCGCCGCGCCCAACAGCCTCGATCCGCGCTATGGGACCGATGCGCTCTCCTCGCGCGCGCAGCAGTTGATGTTCAACGGCCTGCTCAGGCTCGACGAGAAGATGGCGGCGGCGCCCGACCTTGCTGAAAGCTGGGAGTCGAACGACTACCAGAACTATCGAATGGCGCTGCGCCGGGGCGTGCGCTTCCACGACGGTCACGAGCTGACCTCGAAGGATGTCGTCTACACGTTCGAGAGCATCCTCGACCCGAAATCGAATTCACCGCTGCGCGGAGCGTTTCGGATCCTGAAGTCCACCACAGCGATCGATCCCTACACGGTGCAGTTCGTTCTCAACGAACCGTCCGCCGCTTTCCTGGTGAATCTCGTGGCGGTCAGGATTGTTCCGGCAGGCGCGGGGCGGGAGCTTCGGGATCGTCCCGTGGGTACCGGCCCTTACCAGTTCGTCAGCTACGTCGCCGACGACCGGCTCGTGCTGAAGGCCTATCCCGGCTACTTCGACGGGTTGCCGCGCAATCGCGGCGTGGTGCTGAAAGTGGTTCCCGACGACATCATGCGCGCGCTCGAGCTGCGGAAGCGCACGACAGACATCGTCGTGAACGACATGGCCCCCGACATGGCGTACCAACTGCAGAAGGAAGGGCTGCAGCTTCAGCAGTTCCCTGGAGCGAACTACCAGTACCTTGGCTTCAACATGCGGGACCCGATTCTGCGGGATCAACGTGTGCGCCACGCCATCGGCTACGCCATCGATCGCCACGCGATCGTCGAGTATCTGCGTCGTGGTCTGGCGACGCCGGCAGTGAGCCTCATCTCTCCCGCAAGCTGGGCCTTCGAACCGAACGTGTTCGACTTCGCGTACGACCCAGACCAGGCCGGGCGGCTGCTCGACGAAGCCGGCTATCCAGACCCCGACGGCAACGGCCCCCGATCGAGGCTCAGGCTCTCGCTGAAGGTGTCGACCTCGAGCGAGTTCAACCGGCTGCAATCGGCGGTGATTCAGCAGAACCTTCGGGAAGTCGGGATCGATCTGGATGTGAGAACGTACGAGTTCGCAACGCTGTACGCCGACATCCTCAAGGGCAACTTCCAGATGTATACGCTGCAGTGGGCCGGCGGCGCGGCGGCTGACCCCGACATCCTGCGCCGGGTGTTTCACTCGCAGCAGGTCCCGCCGGCTGGCTTCAACCGCGGCCACCTGACCGATGCTCTGCTCGATCGTCTGCTCGATGAGGCCACGCTCGCCACCTCGATGGACGAGCGACGCGCGCTCTACGGCAAGGTCCAGCATCGCATCGCGGAGCTCGCCCCCTACATCAGTCTCTGGTACGAGACGAACATCGCCATCACGCAGCCCGAGATCCGCGGCGTGCACCTGACGCCGCAGGCCGATTTCAGCTTTCTCAGAAATGTCTCGCGGTAGAATTGGCGGGCATGAAAAAGCGTTCTCGCTTCCTTCAGGTGCCCATCGAACCTTTCACAGTCGATCCGGAACTCAGGGCCGACGAGATTCTCGACAAGATGGAGCGCATCTCGTTCCAGGGGCGCTCCCTCGGCGTCGCCCACCGCGTCTGGCAGAGAATGCTCGCAGATGATGTGACCATTTTCATGGGGATGGCCGGGGCGCTCAGCGCCGGCGGCCTGAGGCTGATCGTCGCGTTCCTGATCGAGCAGCGGTACATCGATTGTCTCGTGTCGACCGGCGCCAATCTGTACCACGATCTCCACGAAACGCGCGGCCAGCATCACTATCTGGGATCGGCCCGCGCGAACGACGCCGCGCTGGCCGACGACCGCATCGATCGCGTCTACGACACCTACGCGAGTGAAGAGGAATTCTGCGACAACGACGTCTGGATCGGCGATTTCGTCGCCACGCTCGAGCAGCGGCCGTATACGTCTCGTGAATTTCTCAACCTGCTCGGCGGCCATCTATGGAAAGAGACCAGGCACGACGGCATCCTGACGGCGGCCTATCGCGCTGGGGTGCCGATCTTCTGCCCGGCCATCGCCGACTCGTCGATCGGCATGGGGCTGTCGCAGGGGCGCCAGAAGCGGCCGGGCTCCGGACATATCGACGTCATCGGAGACATCATCGAGTCGGCGAATCTCGTCAGCCGGCGCCCGCGCACCGCGACGGTCGTGCTGGGCGGCGGCACGCCGAAGAATTTCATCAATCAAGCCAGCGTGCAGGCGGAGTTTTTCAACCCCAAGGTCGGCGGTCACCGATACGCGCTGCAGATCGTCACCGACGTGCCGCACTTCGGCGGGGCATCCGGCTCGACCCTTGAAGAGGCGCAGAGCTGGGGCAAGCTCGCGGCCGATGCCGCGCAGGTCACGGTGCATGCGGACGCGACCCTCGCGCTCCCCCTTCTCGTCACCGCCCTGGCACGCAGCTCCGCCGCGCTCGTGAAAGCCCGCACGCGCCCGAAGATCGATCCAAGCGGGCGCGAGATGCTCATAGACGGCATGTCGGCGTCGCGCGAGAAGTTCGAGGAGTCGGAATGAGCCGCAAGGGCCCGATCGCGTACGACCACATTGAACCGCTGGCCTTCGGCGGCACGCTCCCCGAGGGCGCGACATTCGACACGGCGAGGGCGGTCATTCTGCCCATCCCGCTCGAGAGCACGACGTCGTACGTGAGCGGCACTCGCAATGGCCCGCGGGAGATTCTCATCGCCTCGTCTCATATGGAACTGTGGGACGAGGAACTGAACACCGACATCCATCCGATCGGGATTTACACGCTCCCGGAGATGGAGCTGCCGTTCGACGACATGGCCGCCATCATGGCGGAAATACGCCGGGTGACCGCAGCGATTCTCGAGTACGACAAGTTTCCTGTCGTCCTCGGCGGCGAGCACTCCCTCACCGCACCGGTGGTCGCCGCTGTGGCGGCGAAGCATCCCGGGGTGTCGGTGCTGCAGATCGACGCGCACGCCGATCTGCGCGATACCTACATGGGCACCTGCTTCAGCCACGCGTGCGCGATGCGGCGCGTACTGGAGCATGCCCGCTGCACGCAGGTGGGGATCCGGAGCATGTCGACTGAAGAAGCGAAGGTCGCGCCGACGCTGCCGACCACCATCTTCTATGACGTGAACATGCGTCGTGACCAGCACTGGATCGATCGGGTTGTGGAATCGCTCGGAGACACCGTGTACATCACCATCGACTGCGACGGCATGGACCCCGCCATCATGCCGGCGACCGGCACGCCCGAGCCGGGCGGATTGAGCTGGTATGAAATGCTTTCGCTGCTGCGCGCGGTGATTTCCGCCCGCAAAGTGGTGGGATGCGATCTGGTGGAGCTCTCCCCTCTGCCGGGGGTCGTCGCGCCGAACTTCCTCTGCGCGAAGCTGGTCTACAAAATCCTGACCTATCAGTTCACAAAATAGTCACGTAAGGCTGGAAAGCAGCCGCTTGGCTTCTTCGACATAGGCCGACTGCGGGAACTCGGCGATCACTTTGTCGAGCGTCTCCTTGGCTTCCGCCTTCTTGCCTGCGGCGGCCTGGACGCGGCCCAACTCCATCAGCAGCGCGTCCCGCGGGATCGTGTCTTCGCTCGTGTTGTTCACCAGTGCCTGCGCCGCGCTGATGGCCCGGTCGTACTGTTTGGCCTGGGCATTCGCTTCGACTATCCCCAGCCGCGCCATGCGGCCATAGAAATCGCCGGTGCCTGCGCGATCGGCGACTTCCTGATATCGCGTCGCGGCCTCTGCCGGCCGGTCGAGCATCGCGAGCGCCGAGGCCGCGTGGTACCGCGCCGCAATGCCCGCCCTGGTCGACGGATACGCATCGAACACTGCGGTGAACTTCGCGAGCGCGGCCTGGGCGCGGGCGGTAATCGTCGGATACCTGCCCGCGGTCGGCTTCGCGCCCGGTTTCGGCTCCTCGACCGGCGCCTGCACAACCAGGATGGCGTCGCTCAGCAGAATCTGCGCGCGAGTTTCCGTGCGGGTTTTCCACGCCCAGTAACCGCCGGCGGCGACCAGCACCAGGACCACGATGCCCAGAACGAGGGTCACCGAGCGCTGATTGTCGCGGACGCGCGCGGTCGCGCCGGTGAGCGCGTGAGACAGTTCGTTTTCCTTCAGTCGATGGCGTTCTGTGCCTTTCATAGGGCAGCAAGTATAACCGCTTTCACGCGCGAGTTTTGCTGTGTGTTCGCCGCCCGAGGGACCGCGCGAGAGCCTTACCTTCTCAGCGCGTCCGCGATGCCCTTGATCTGCCGCGCGTGCCGCATTTCGTGCCCGGCGATGAAATCCATCAGCTGATAGACGTTCAGCGTGCCGAAGACGGGATGGTTGTGGGTCACTGCGCTGAGCGCGAGGCCGTCTGCGGCCTCGACAGTCGCCCGGAGCTCTCCGCGGATCCGCTCGAGCTCTGTCCAGGCTGCGGCCTCGGCGACTTTTCCGCTTGGCTGGACCGCATCGGGCGCGTTGCGGCGATTCGCGCGGTCGTTGAGCATCTGCTGAAGGTTCGGGGGCAGCGGCTGGCGGGGGCTCCGTTCCGGGCCGAGCCCCGCTGCGCGCGCTTCGCTGATCCGCAGCGCGATAATCGCCGCGAACCGCCTCTCGACGAGCGACAGGTGTTCCAGGATTTCACTGACCGACCACCGGTCCGGGGCCGGCCGTTGACCCCGGCGACTCTGGAGCACCGCATCGACCGCCGTCCGGAGCGCGGTTCTCGCATCTTCGAGGTTCGCCAGGCTCTCGCTGAGTGGTGTCGTCATCGCATCAGACCTTCGAGCTCTTCGGCGTGAACCGTCCGCGTCCGCGCATCTTCGATTGTGATGAGGCCCTTGCGGACGAGCTGGGCGAGCGACTCCTCGAGTGTGAACGATCCGTGCTTCTTGGTAATCGTGATCTCCTGATGGAGGTGCTGCAGCGCATTCTTGCGGATGTTCTGACGCGCGCCGTAACCGGCCATCAGCATCTCGGCGGCCGGCACGCGGCCGCCGCTGCTGCTCGGGATCAGGGTCTGTGCGAACACCGCGCCGAGCGCCATCGACAGATCCTGACGGATGGTCGGCTGCCGCTCTGGCGGAAACGAATCCGCCACTCTCGCGACGGTCGAGGTGACATCCGTCGTGTGCAATGTCGAGAACACGAGATGCCCGGTCTCGCCGGCCGTCAGCGCGATCTTCATCGTTTCGGGATCGCGCATCTCACCGATCACAATCACGTCCGGCGCCTGACGCAGCGCTGCGCGGAGCGCGGTCGGAAAGTCAGGCGCATCAATCCCGATCTCGACCTGCTCGACGACGCTCCGATGGTGCGGGTGCTCGTATTCGATGGGGTCTTCGATGGTGATGATGTGCTTCGCATCGCGCCGATTGATCTCGTTGACCAGCGCCGCCACGGTTGTGGTCTTTCCCGAGCCTGTCGCGCCGCCAACCAGGACCAGACCATGATGCAGGCGCGCGAGTTGCTCGACCTGCGGGGGGAAGCCGAGGTCGGCCAGCAACGGCGGCGCCGCCGGCAGCGCGCGGACGGTCGCCGCGGGCCGGCCGCGCTCGCGGTGCAGGTTGACGCGGAAGCGGCCCAGCCCCGCACGGCTCAACGACACGTCGGCCGATCCGATCGATCGATAGCTCTGCAGCGCCTGCGCATGCAGCGACGGGAGGACGGCGGCCTCGATATCGTTGCCTTCGAGCGGATCCTCATCGAGCGGCGTCACGACGCCATTCAACCGGATGGCGGGCGGGAACCCGGCCACGAGAAACAAATCCGCCGCGGCGCGTTCCGTCAGGACGCGGAGCCATCGATCGAGCGCGTCTGGTGGTGGCACGCGGTGATTCTATGCTCTTCTATTCACGGAATCCCGGGACGCGAAAGCGCAGGCTTTCCGTCGTCGGCGGGCCGGTCCCCGTAAACGAGCTGGAGCAGAGAAACCAGTTCCACTGTTCGTAGATCGCCTCTAGCCGACAGGTCCCTTCGACCCGCTGTTTTATTCCGGCGTTGGGCCCGGAGTTGGGGATGTCGCGGAAGACGCAGGCGCCCGTCACGTTCGCGCGCGTCCTGCCAGCATTCAGCGCGACCGACACGTTCGAATACGTTCCAGACAGGATCTGGACGATCTTGCGGTTATTCTCGACGTCCCTCAGTTCATCCTGCTTGCCCGGACAGGTATCGCTGAAGTCCTGCACGGCTTGGGCGGGCGTGACGGTGAACGTCGGGAACAGCTCGGTGATGAACCTCATGGCGATGCGCATCACCTCCGCCGGCGAATCGTTGTAGTGCAGTTGCGAGCTCACCGCCGACACCTGCTGCGTCCGCGGGATGCCGTTTTCCACGTAGGCCTCCGTGACCCGCAACGTGAACGCAAACGCCCTCGGCGCCATCGCGCGCGGCGACGCCCACCTCACCTGACGCGGGTGGGCGATATTGGTGAAGGTGCCGCCCAACTCATCGGCCAGCCAGGTGTATAACAGCTGATCGAGTGCGGTCTCCGCGTCTTCGACGTTTGCGGCAACCTCGAGCGTTTCACCGGCCTCGACGCGCTGCGGCAGCGACGTCACGATGGTCGCGCGCGGCAGAGTATTCCGCGGTGGGGGCGGAGGGGGCGGGGGCGGAGCCACGGGATTGCGGCAACCGGCGGCCAGCAAGACAATCACGAGAGTCGAGGCACGCCGCATGAATCGGATGGAACGCAGTATACGTTACGCGTGGCAGGAGCCAATTTGCGAGGGTGGGTACGTGCACTTAGCCGTATCCGCTGCCCAGCCCCGACGTTCTGCTCTGATCACCGGCTAAGTGCTGAGCAGTCCGCACCTCTCTTCACGGCTTTAGGATCTGAATCGCGTCCTTGTCCGCGACCTGTGGTGCTTCCACGCCTGATCGATCGCCGCCGCGGTGAACACCAGCCGTAGCTTTGTCTCCTTCGAGCGCTGCTTGGGCTGCGCGAGCCATGCCGCGCCGATTCCCACGAGATAGAGCACGAACATCGGGGCCGCGAACAGCGCCTGATTCCACGGATCTGGCGATGGGGTCAGTACTGCAGCCACGATCAGGATGATCAGCACCGCGTATTTAATCTTCACCCACAGAAAGCGCGCCGTGACGAGGCGCATCTTCGCGAGGAAAAACGCCAACGTCGGGATCTGAAACACGGCGACCATTCCAAGCAACATCCTGACGTAGAGTCCAAATACCTCTTCCACGCGCGGCATGAACGTGATCCCCGTGAACGTAAAGGTCGCAAAGAACCCAATCATGGCCGGGAACAGTACGTAATGGCTGAAGGCGGCGCCAGTCAGCGTTCCCACCGCCGTCAAGCCGACGAACGGGATGACGAATTGTTTCTCATTCGCGTACAGCGCAGGCGCGACGAACAGCCACACCTGGTACATGATGACCGCGCCGCCAGAATCAGCCCCCCCATCAGCGCGATGTCCATGGCCACGGCAAACACTTCCGAGGGCCTGGTGAAAATGAGGTCGCTGCCTGGAGGTAGAGCCCCGCGGGTTGGCGCAAGCACGAAGTCGGCAAGCGGCGCCATGAACCCAAACGCGATGACCATTCCCGCGATGAGCGCAATACCCGAATAAATTATGCGCCTGCGGAGATCGTCGAGGTGTTCAAGGAAGGACATTCGTCCGCCCGGGTCCTCTTCAAAGGTAGGGTTTGGCGCAGACGACGCAGCAGCAGTCATAAGACCCCCCTATCTCCCACTCTCTGCCCTCATCCCTCTGCCCTCTGCCCTATCAGCGAAGAGAGCATATTGGTGCGCCCGGAGGGAATCGACCCCTTTCGCGCTGGTCGGGACTGTGCGACGAGCGGCGTGAACTGAGGGCGCCCGGGCCGCACAGGCGGCGCCCCGTAGCATCGCCATGGCATTGCGCAGAAGGCGCCAGCCCGAAGCTCGCGATGGTCTTCGCACCGCGAGCTCGGGCTCGGTACGCACCTGTCAGCGCAACTCAGGCTCCGTGGCTGGCGAAACAAAGCTCGGATCGAATCGCGGCAGGTTCGTGCAGGGCGCCGGGCCAGGGCCCAGGTAGGTCACGCACCAGTTACGATCAAACGTATTCCGCGCTCCATTGGTCGTCGCTTCGTCCTTCACGTCAGCGCCTATCGACGCCCCGTAATCTTTGCTGAACTGAGACGGAGGGTTACCCGCGATAACGTTGAGTCGGATCAGGTTACCGAATGTGTTCGTTTGCAGTAATAGCCCGTTCGAGTTGCCGCCGATACTGTTATCTTCAATTAAGTTACCGGCGCTGCCGCCAATTAATCCAACACCGAAGTCGTTATTGTTATTGGCGGCCGAGCCATTACCGGCAAAAAAGTTCTGTCGAATCACATTGTTGTGACTGTTGACTAGGCAGTTGCCGCCGCAGGGGGCTGCCCCCGACTGGATCGCGTTTCTGACCGAGACGATTCTTTCTATGCGGCTGGAGCTCATCGTATTGGTGAGCACGCCGCTAAAACAGTTGTGATGTGACGTGAGTTCGCTGACCGTAGCCCTTGTCATGATGTCGGGCTGACCCACGATAAAGATCCCGTGTCTCCGAAACTTCTGAACCATCCCGGGGCCCAGGATACGCACATGCGTGACGTTGAGAGTGCGAATGCCGTCGGCTTGCGGATTCCCTGACGTTGGATTGCAGACGCCGGCCTCGGGGTCGGCGGACCCGGTCATCGTGAAGCCGTTCAGGCGCAACGTGATGTGGGATGCCGCCAGATCGATGCACGGTTCAGTCGTCATCGTGCAGGTCACGTGTCCCACCAACTCGCTATCTTCGGTAATGAATTTCGTAGTCG
>JANNJO010000060.1:0-3359 GCA_031395755.1 Acidobacteriota bacterium | reverse complement strand
ATCCGTGTTCGCCGACATCGGCGACGAGCAGTCGATCGCGGCCAGCCTCAGCACGTTCTCGGGGCACATCGCCAACATCGTCGCCATGGACCGGGCGCTGACGTTGCCGGCGCTCGTGCTGCTCGACGAAGCCGGCGGCGGGACGGATCCGAACGAGGGCGGCGCGCTCGCGATGGCGATGATCGACCACTTCCGCGTCCGGGGTGCGATGGTCGTGGCGACGACGCACTATGACGCGCTGAAGTCGTACGCGGTGACGACCGAGGGCGTGACGCCCGCGGGCTTCGGCTTCGATCCAGCCACGTTCGCGCCGACCTACCGCCTGAACTACGGTGCGCCGGGCAGCAGCCTGGCGCTCGAGATTGCCACGCGGCTCGGCCTCCCCGGTTCGATCATCGACGCGGCGCGGCAGCACCGCACGGTCCGTGAGGCGCAGCTCGCCGAACACCTGGCGAAGGTCGAGCGCGACATCCAGTCGCTCGAACACGAGCGGCGGCTGGCGGCGCGCGAGCGGGCCGCGCTCGAACAGGAAGCGACGAAGATGCAGGCGCGGGAGCAGGAGCTGCGCAACCGCGAGGAGACGTTCCGCCGGCGGCTGGACGAGCGGATCGACGCCCGCCTGCGCGACGCGCGGCGCGAGATTGATGCCGTGGTCGAGGCGTTGAAGGCACGCACCGACGCCATGGCGGCCGACGCCGAACGCCGCTCCGCGCCGCGCCTCGTGATCCCGACCGGCGAGACCGGTGCGGCCCGCGCCGACGCCCGCGCCGCCGTGGAGGCGATTGGCCAGCGGCTGCGGACGCGAGAGGAGGAGCCGCAAGTCCCGCCTGCCGCGGCCGTCCGCGCACCCGAGATGCCGGGCAAAGCCCCCGCCATCGGCGACCGCGTCAAAGTGGGTGGGCTCGGACTCGAGGGCATCGTCCAGGCGTTGCACGACCGCGAGGCCGAGATTGACGTGCGCGGCAAACGTCTGCGCGCCCGGGTCGACGAGCTGCGCGTCCTGGTGCCAGTCGGTCCGCCTCAGCCGGCCAAGGTGCGCGTCCACGTCGATCTCCAGCCGCGCGAAGGCTCGTTGACCGAGCTCAACGTCATCGGCTGCCATGTGGACGAGGCGCTCTCGCGCACCGAGAAGTTCCTCGACGAGGCGCTGATGTCAGAGCTCCGCAGCGTCCGGCTCATCCACGGCTACGGCACGGGTCAGCTCCGTCGGGCCATCGCGCAGTACCTGCACGACCACAAGTTGGTCGAGAATTTTGCCTCCGCTCCGCCCGAACAGGGCGGCGGCGGCGTCACCGTCGTCGAGTTGAAGGAGTAGATGGCGCTCTTTCCTCCGCAGTTCATCGAGGACCTCAAGTCGCACGCCGACATCGTGCAGGTAGTCCAGGAGCGCGTGGCGCTGAGGCGCAGCGGCGCCTCGTGGAAAGGACTCTGCCCGTTCCACGGAGAGAAGACGCCGTCGTTCCACGTCCACGGCGACAAGGGGTTTTTTCACTGCTTCGGGTGCGGCGCCAAGGGTGACGTCTTCGAATTCGTCAAGCTGCACGACAAGATCACGTTTCCCGAAGCCGTCCGCCAGGTGGCCGCGCGTGTGGGAGTGCCCGTCCCCGAGCCCGACGACGGTAGCCAGGACCCCGAGAGCCGGCGCGACCGCGAGACGCTCCTCCGCGCCCACGAAGTAGCGGCCGCGTGGTTTCGGGAGCAACTGGCCGGTCCTCAGGGAGCCATGGCCAGACGCCTGCTGGCTGGCCGCGGCGTCACGCCGGCGACGATCGAGCTCCTGGGCATGGGCTATGCGCCCGCGTCCCGCGAGGCGCTCAAGACGAAGCTCCTGGGCGAGGGGTTTGCGCCCGAATCGCTCGCGCGGACGGGTCTCGTGTCCGAGCGCGAGGGCGGCATGCTCATCGATCGGTTTCGGAACCGGCTGATGATCCCGATCGCCAGGGACAGCGGCGCGATCATCGCGTTCGGGGGCCGCGCCATGGATGAGGGCCAGGTCCCGAAGTACCTGAACTCACCCGAGACGGCGATTTATGTCAAAGGCCGCACGCTCTATGGGCTCCATCTGAGCAAGGGAGCCATCATCAAGGCCAAACACGCGGTCATGGTCGAAGGCTACTTCGATGTCGCGCAGGCGCTCCAGGGCGGCATCCCCAACGTTGTCGCGTCCTCAGGAACGGCGCTGACGCCGGCGCAAGCGCGGCTGTTGAAACGTTTCGCGTCGAAAGTCGTCCTCAGCTTCGATCCCGACGCGGCAGGACAGGGAGCCGCGGCGCGGTCTTCCGAGCTGCTGGTGGCAGAGGGCTTCCAGGTCAACGTCGCGACGCTGCCCGCCGGGGATGATCCCGACACGTTCATCAGGAAGGCCGGAGGGTCGGCGTACCAGGAGAAACTGCGCAATTCACGCCCGTATCTCGAGTATCTGCTCGACCGGGCGGCGGCAGGACACGATTTTTCGCAGGACGACAGCCGGAGGGAATTCCTGAACGCGATGCTCACCGTGGCGGCACGGATCCCCGACGCGGCGGCCCGTGACCAGTTTGCGGACAGGCTGGCGCACAAGGCGCGGATTACGGAAGAGGTTGTGCGTACCGAGATCCGCAAGGCGGCGGTGCAGCGTCAGACAGTCGTCGAGGATCGGGCCCTGCCCTCGATGGGACAGATCAAACCCGCGGAGCGCGGCCTGATTTGGGCCATCATGAAGAATCCCGCCACTGCCATGGGGGCGCTGGCGGAGGTGGAAGACGGAGATCTGGACGCGCTCTCGGCGGCCGGTATCCTTCAGCAGGCGCGATCCCTGCAGGCATGGCCGGCAGATTCCATACCTCGGACGCTCGTCGAGCGTCTAAGCAAGGGGGAAACTGCCGTGATCGAGGAAATCTGCCGGCAGGCCGACTCCCCGGCCGCCGCCGTGGATTGCGTCAGGGCGCTCAAGAAACTACGCGTGGATCGCGAGCTGGCCGAGATCCAGAGGGAGCTCAGCCGGCTGCAGGAGCTCGGGCCCGCCGCCGAAAGTGGCCGCATGGATGCCCTGCTCGTTCGAAAGCAGGCGCTGCTGCACCGGCGGGAATCCCTCATTGAAGTGGAAAGTCGTTCGTAGAGAACGGAAGCACGGAGCTGTAGGAGGACATGCCGTTGTCGATCGAAGAAAAATACGATGAGGTGAGACAGCTCATCTCTATCGGCAAGGAAAAAGGCTATCTGCTGTACGACGAGGTCAACGAGCTGCTGCCGGCGGACATCACGTCGTCGGACGAGCTCGACGATCTGTTCACGGCGTTCGTGAACGCAGGTATCGAAGTTGTCGATTCCGAGAAGACATACCGCGAGGACAAGCTCCTCGATCGGACGGGCGAAGGGGC
>JANNJO010000342.1:0-3787 GCA_031395755.1 Acidobacteriota bacterium | reverse complement strand
GGTGCGCATCCGCCGGCCCTGCGGCGATGGCCCTGCCCCCTGCGCGTGCCCGCGGCACGCTGCCCGGTGGACCATCGACAACTGTGTGGTCAAGCTTACGCAGGCGAAGCAGCGCTTCGAGATGGTCACGGGCGGCGGCAGGCATGTCTGGTTTCTCCTGACTTTCGCTTTATTTTCGCCATCCTAGATCGAACGGTTCGGCAATGCAAGTGGGTTACGATACGGCCTCCGGAACAATTCGTTGGCTCAGGCTCATATCCCCATCCCTCCTGTGGAAACCAGCAGGACCACTCCCCCCAAGGGGCTCCGGCGTATGGCCGCCGCCCTGCACCACCGCGATTTTCGCGTCCTCTGGTTCGGCGCGTGCACCTCGAGCATCGGCACGTGGATGCAGAGCCTGGCCGAAAACTGGCTGGTGCTGTCGCTGACGGCGTCGGCCTTTTACCTCGGCCTCGACGCGTTCCTCCAGCAGTTGCCGATCATGCTCTTCACGCTGATCGGCGGGGTCGTCGCGGATCGCCACGATCGCCGCCTCACCTTGATGGCCTCGCAGTGGGTCCAGCTGACTACCGCCGCCATCCTCGCCGTGCTGGTCTACTTCCGCGTCATCGAGGTCTGGCACATCCTGCTGCTCTCCTTTATTACCGGAACGGCACAGGCCTTCGGCGGACCGGCCTATCAGTCGCTCATCCCCTCGCTCGTCGGCAAGCAGGATCTGACCAACGCGATCGCGCTCAACTCGATCCAGTTCAACGTGGCGCGCATGGTGGGCCCGCTGCTCGCGGGGGCGACGCTGGCCGCGTTCAAGCGTGGCGGCGTGGAAGACATGACGGCCTTTGCCGCCTGCTTCGCCCTCAACGCCCTCTCCTTCCTCGTCGTCATCGTGTCGCTGATGTCGCTGCACATCAAACACATGCCGGCAGCGCGCACGCACAACATGATGGGCGAGCTGCGCCAGGGTCTCCGGTACGTGCGGGAAGACCGCAACATCATGGCGCTCATGGTGCTCGGCGCCGCGACGACGTTCTTCGGGATTCCGATGCTGACGCTGCTGCCGGTGTTCGCGAAAGACGTCTTCGGGTCGGGCGTGGAAGGCTACAGCGCGCTGCTCGCATTTTCGGGCGCCGGCGCCGTGGCCGGATCGATGGTCGTCGCCTGGCTCGGCCGCTTTTCGCGCATGGGCCTCACGACGCTGCTGGTCCAGGTGGTCTTCGGCGTGATGATCACGCTGCTGGCGCTGAATCGATCGCTGTATCTGAGCTACGTGCTGTTGTTCGTGAGCGGGATGGCGCTGATGATCGTGCTGTCGTGCATCACGTCGCTCGTGCAGCTGATTGCGCCCAACGAAATGCGCGGCCGCGTGATGAGCATCTATCTGGTGGCGTTCCGCGGCGGCATGCCGCTCGGCAGCCTGGTGAGCGGCTACATCGCGAGCATCACATCGGCGCCGACGGTCCTCGTGCTGAACGGCATCGCGATGCTGATCGTGAGCGTGTATTTCCTGCTGAAGAACAAGGAGATCAGAGCCCTGTAATCCAGTACGTCCCGAGCGCCAGCGATCCGAGCGCCGTGGCAGCCGCCGACACGCGGGCGACGCGTCCGGTCATGCGCCGATCGGCGAGCGTGTGGGCGAGCACGATGCCGAAGAGCGACATCGACATCAGAATGCCCAGGGCGAAAATCGTGACGAGAAACAGCAGCGCGCCGAAAGGCTGCGCCCCGCCCGGGGTGTTCCAGAGCGGCAGCGAGAGGATCAGCGCGCGCAGCCCGCTCATCGCAAACACCGCACCCAGCAGTCCCGGCAGCACGGTATGAATCGTGGGGCGATGCGAATGGTGCCGCCCGACATGCAAATGCCAGTGGCTGTGCGCATCTTCGCCCTTGCCGTGCACGTGTGCGTGCACGTAGAGTCGGCCCGACACGGTCAGCCAGCCGACGATCAGGCCAAGGGCAATCAACAGGCACCCGCCGACGAACTCGCCGCCCTGTTCGAAGCGCGCGGGAATCTGCCAACCGAAAAACAACACAAGACCGGCGCCCAGCGCCAGCAGCAGCGCATGGCCGACGGCAAACTTCAGCGCCAGACCGAAGGCGCGTGCGTAACGCGCGGGACCGAGCGGCGTGGCCAGCGAGAGGGCCGCAATCGCCATCAAGTGATCGGCGCCGAGGCCGTGGAGAAACCCGAGCGCGAGCATGGAACCGGTCAGCACGGGGGTGATTATAGATGATTGGGACCGGGGATTAGGGATTCGCAGCCGCTTGCCACAAAATAGACCTTGACCGATGAACATCCGCACCCGCCTGGAACATTTACTTGCCCAGCGCATCCTCGTTCTGGATGGCGCGATGGGCACGATGATCCAGCGCCACACGCTGACGGAGGAAGATTTCCGCGGCGAGCGCTTCAAATCGCACTCCAAAGATCTGCGCGGCAACAACGACATGCTCGTGCTGACGCGCCCGGACATCATTCTGGACATTCACGAGCAGTATCTCGAGGCGGGCGCCGATATCATCGAGACGAACTCGTTCAGCGGCACCACGATCGCGCAATCGGACTACGCGCTCGAGCCGTTCGTATACGAGCTGAACGTCGAGGCGGCGAAGCTGGCGAGACAGGCCGCCGACAAGTGGACGACGCCCGACAGGCCGCGGTTTGTCGCCGGGGCGATCGGGCCCACGAACAAGACGCTCTCGATTTCGCCGGACGTCAACGACCCCGCGTTTCGCGCGGTCACCTTCGATCAGATGAAGGACGCGTTCGCCGAACAGGTGCGCGGGCTCATCGACGGCGGGTGCGACGTGCTGCTGATTGAGACGATCATCGACACGCTCAGCGCGAAAGCGGCCTTGCTCGCGGCGGCCGAAGTGGATCCGGAGGGCAAGGTTCCGCTCATCCTGTCGGCCACCATCACGGACCGCAGCGGGCGAACGCTGTCGGGCCAGACCATCGACGCCTTCTGGGTGTCGGTGATGCACGCGCATCCGCTGGCCGTCGGCATCAACTGCGCGCTCGGCGCCCGCGAGATGAGGCCGTACCTCGCGGAGCTGTCGCGGGCCGCCACGACGTTCGTCAGCTGCTATCCGAACGCCGGGCTGCCGAACGCCTTCGGACAGTACGACCAGCACGCCCCGGAAACCGGCGAGCTGATCAGGGACTTTGCCGTCAGCGGCTTCGTGAACATCGTCGGCGGCTGCTGCGGTACGACGCCCGATCACATCCGCGCCATTGCCGAACAGGTGTTCGCTGCCCCCCCGCGGAAGATTCCGACGCGCGACAGACGGCCGTCATTCAAATCGCCGCACACGCAGTTCGCCGGTCTCGAGGTGCTGGCGGTCCGCCCCGACAGCAACTTTCAGATGATCGGCGAGCGGACGAACGTGACCGGCTCGAAGAAATTTCAGCGGCTCATCAAGGACGGAAAGTTCGGCGAGGCGGTGGACGTTGCCCTCGAGCAGGTGCGCGGCGGCGCAAACCTGATCGACGTCAACATGGACGAAGGGCTGCTCGACTCCGAGCAGGCCATGACGCATTTCCTGAACCTGATTGCGACCGAGCCGGAGATCTCGCGGCTGCCGATCATGATCGACAGCTCGAAGTGGTCGGTGCTGGAGGCCGGCCTCAAGTGCGTGCAGGGCAAGCCGGTCGTCAACTCCATCAGCCTGAAGGAAGGCGAAGAAGATTTCCTCAAGAAGGCGCGCCGTGTTCGCCAGTTCGGCGCAGCGGTCGTCGTGATGGCCTTCGACGAGACGGGCCAGGCCGACAGCGTCGCGCGCAAGCTGGAGA
>JANNJO010000496.1:0-4661 GCA_031395755.1 Acidobacteriota bacterium | reverse complement strand
CGTCCACGCCGGCGACCTGCCGTGCGATCGCCAGCGCCTGGTTTTCGTGGGGGATCTGACCGGTCGCAGGAATACCGGTGGACAGATCCTCCTCGAGGCCCATGTGCATGGCAATCACGACGAGGTCGACGCGCTCCTTCGCGCGAAGGATGGCCACCCACTTCTTTGCCTCGCTCAGCGGTTCGCGGAACTCGAGGCCGGCGTAGTTCTTCGGGTCGTCCCACGACGGCACGCCTGGCGTAATCAGGCCGAGCACGCCGACCCGCACACCCTGGACGTCCTTCACGATGTAGGGCGCGTAATGCGGCTCCCCGGTTCTGGTGCTGTATGTGTTCGCCGACAGCCACGGAAAATTTGCCTCGCGCCTCGCCTTTTCGAGCACGGCCAGGCCGAAGTTGTACTCGTGATTGCCCACCGCCATCGCATCGAATCCGAGGGCGCTCATCGTGAGCATCATGGGATCGGGGGGCGTATTGTTCCGGGTGTTATGGACGTAGGCGAGAGGAGCGCCTTGAATAGTGTCGCCGGAATTCAGCAGCAGCGTGCCCGCCGGATTCTCCTTGCGAGCCTGTCGTATCAGCGAGCCGACCTTCGCAAGGCCCCGAGCATCTGGCTCCCCCGTGTAGTAGTCGACCGGCAGAATGTTGCCGTGAAGGTCCGTCGTCGACAGGATCGTGATCCATGCACGTTGGGGCGACTGCGACTGCGTAACCGACAGCGCCGCGATGACGAGAACTCCGGCCGCGAACGTTATATGGCGAAGCATGAAAAAAGGGCGACGGCTCTGTCAAACCGTCGCCCTCAAGATTACTTCTTACTTCTTACTTCTTAACTTAATACTTGCCAGTATCCGCCCTAGAAGATGTACCGAACCGACATCACCATGCGACGCTCGTTGCGGGCCGCCGTCACCTTGCCAAAACTGGTGTTGGTCTGCGCCCCGGTGCTCGGGTTGAACGTCAGCGCCGTGTTGACCGTCTGGAACTGTACCTGGTCGAAGAGGTTATAGATTTCCCAGCGGTACTGCAGCCGCTGGCTTCCCTTCAGCGAGATGTCCTTGAAGAGAGAGAGATCGTGGTTGTGCCAGCCTGGCATCGCGAACTTCCATGCGCTGCAATCGTTGCCGACGTCGCCGCGCGTGGTAACCGGCTTTACCGCGTCCGTGTTGAACCAGCGATCGATCGTCCGCTCGCCGCGCGGCAGTTCCAGATCACCAACAATGTTGTAGAGGCCGCAATGATCGCCGCCGCCGATCCAGTCGAAAGACGGGTTGTAGGTGGCCGCGTCGAGATTGCCTCGGGGGCCGCTGCCGAACGTGCTGATGCCCGAGAGCCGCCAGTTGTCGAGGACCCATGAGACGGCCTTGTTGCCGCCAAACAGGCTGCTGGCGCGGGGAATCTCGTACTGATAGCTCGCGACCAGGACGTGCTCCTGGATATCTCGTCGCTGCATTCTCGACGGCGTTGGGTTCCCTTCGTTCAGGTCGAACTCTTCGCCCTGCGCCCAGGTGTAACTGCCCGCCATTTCAAACCGACCGGTGAATCGGCGGGTCACCTGCAGCTGCAACGAATCGTAGGTATTGTGGCCTCTCGGCTCTCCGATATTGATGTCGTTGAAACCAGCAATCGGACGAAGGAACGGGTCCGGCAGGGCGCCCGGGTTGGCAGCCGTGGCAGGGAGGCTGGTGTCCCGATTAGCCGGACTAAACCTCGCCAGGTATGGAATCGCGTTGTAGTTGAAGTCCTGGTTGAGGTATTTGCCTCTCGAACCCACATACGCCGCATCGACGACGACGTTCTTCCCGATTTCTCGCTGGACCGCAGCCGTGAACCGGAGGGTGTTCGGCCGCTTGTTGTCGGTTCGCACAACACCGTTGGTGTTCGGAACCAATGTCGTCGCTGCTGCGGAGGTCAGGTACGAATCGAGGTCCGTGAAGAAGATCTCGCTGTTGTAGCGGTACGCGACGTTTCCCCCGCCTTGAAAGTAACTGCCGGCGGAACTGTCGTGAAACGACCCGCCGGCAATCCGCACGACGGTTCGCTGATTGGGGGCCCAGGCCACGCCGACCCGTGGATCGAATTGAAGAGGAACCGGTTCGATGAAGCCTTCGTCGGCGCCCTCGAGATAGTCCCCGTCTCTTTGCGTGACGATGCCGTTGATCTTGCACGGACTCTGGGCCGTAAGCGCCTGATTGCAGGTATAACCCGTGCCCGGCACGATCAATCCGATGTAGGTTGCCGGCAGGATCGCTCCGGTGCGCGGGTTCTGTGAACGTCGACCCTGTGGGGTGCTGATCGGCCGGAACAACACCGGAGGATTTCCACCCCATGCCGGGTCGAACCGCTCGAAGGTGAAACCCGACCCCTCGCCGCCCTGAGCCAGGGGCGCTCCCCATTTATACATCCGGAGCCCGACGTCCACCGTGACCTTCGGAGTGACCTTCCATGTGTCCTGCAGGTACCAGGCCCACGTGGTCTGACGGCGATCGTCCGGTACCCGGCCCAGCGACTCCGTGTAGCTGCGCACGTGGCCAAGAACGGCGTTCGCGTACGCATACTTCGCGCTGAGCGGATCGTTCCCATCGTCGGAGAAGTTGAACTGGCCGGCAAAGATCCCCGAGCGCGCCTGGCCGAAGAGTTCGGTCTCCCGCATGATCCCGGCTTTGTACGTGTGGCGGCCCCGCGTATGCGTGAGACTGAGCGAGATGGGAGCCGCGATGTCGTTGCCGTAGATCGGCCAGCGCCCGTCGTAGGTGATCTGTCCCGTGCCGCCATCGTTGCTGGAGTTCCTGTCGGCGCTGGGAATATTGCCGAACTGCACCTGGGGAATCAGACCGAGCGGGTTGTTGCGCCCGGCGAACTGCCCCAGCGTGTTCAGCAGCGGATAGGTGCTGCGCTGAATCCCGCGCAGCGCCGTATCGTCCTCGGGCGGCCCATCTTCGACGCTGTTGAAGAACCCTGCGGAAAACTCCAGGATGGTCGACGAGTTGATAATACGGGTGTAGTCGATTTTCCCCATGTCCACGTCGAAGTCATAGCGCTGTCGCACGAGACCCCAGCGTGCCGACGCGCCCGCGACGTTGATGCCGACGGCCCTGGTGTAGAAGGTCTGATACTTCACCGCGAGCGAGTCCCTCTCCGTCGGTCGATAATCCACGCGAAGGAGGTGCGCCCGTCGCGGGTTGGGAATGCTGGGCTCCTGTGTGACGTAGTTGTACCCATTTACCCCGGTCGTATTCGGCTGCGGGAACAGGTTCAGAAAGGCCTGTCCCCGGGGATCCAGGCGGTTTGCGGGAATCCGGTTATTGGGAAACGGCTGGCCGGTGAGCGGATCCGTGACGACAATGAGCGTCCCGTTCGGCCTGACCGACTGGGAGAAGTCCCCCGCGCGTTCGAGCGCCGTCGGCATCTGGTAGAACTTCAGCCCCTGCACGTTCTTCAACTGCGTGTCGTCGATGGAATAGAAGAAGAATAGCTTGTTGCTGTCGGGGTTGAGACCCTTGATCTTCGGGATTGGGCCGCCGAGGGTGCCACCGAGGTTCGAGTACCGATATTGCGGCTTTGGCCGGTTGGCGATCTTGTTGAAGTAGTTGATCGAGTTCCAGCTTTCATGGCGCTTGTACCAGTAGCCGGTGCCGGCATACCGGGAGCCGCCGTGCTTGGTAATAATGTTGACCTGCGCACCACCCTTGAGGCCGTACTCCGCGGTGTAGGCGCTCATCTGCACGTTGACCTCGGCGATGGCGTCCATGTTGGTCGCCGCGCTGAAGTTGTTGCCGCCGCCCCCGCCGGCACCACCGTCACCGCCGTTGACGCCATCGACGGAGAGAGTATTCCCAGCGGTTTGACCTTGAATCGCCGGCACTGGTGTCGCGAAACTGCCGCCGAAGGTCTCCTGATCGTTGGCGAGGAGCGCCACGCCGGGTAGAACTTTCAACAGCGAAATCGGGTCGCGGCCGCGGATGGACAGGTTCTCGACCTGCTTCAAGTCGAGAATCGCCTGATGAGAGGTCTGCGAGGTCGCAACGACTTGACCGACGGCGGTGACCGTCACGGCCTCGGCCAGCGTGCCGACCTGGAGCACGAGCGGCGGTAGCGCGAGACGATTGTTCGCAAGCACCATGTTGTTGCGTTGCTCAATAGGTCTGAAGCCGCTGAGCTCGGCGCGCACGGTGTAAGGACCGGGTTGAAGTCCCGGAAACGCGAAGAGTCCCACCTCGTTGGTGACGGCACGGCGCATCTCCGCGGTGGCCTCATTGGTGACGCTGACATCTGCGCCAGGAACCACCTGCCCCTGGGAGTCGACGACCGTCCCTGACATTGAGCCTGACGTTGTCTGCGCCGAGACGTTCCCAGCGCACAGAAGTGCGACCAAGGCGAACCACGACCTGAAGTGACTCATACCCTCCCCCTTCTTGGCGGTATCTGTTGTGTTGCGCAAAATTGTGTGGCGTAACCTTACTGACCGCCGGGAAGGCGTGTCAAGAAAAATTGATGGGCTTGACCGGTAAAGTTAACCTACTTTACCGATACACCACAGAGTGTCAGATCCCGCAACTTACACACTTGACATAGACATCAAAATGATATCATTATGATGTCGAGGTGCACAAGCGATGGCGAATGAAAAAGAGCTGAACGGGCTGTCGGGCTGGCTGGTGA
>JANNJO010000456.1:0-19760 GCA_031395755.1 Acidobacteriota bacterium | reverse complement strand
TGCGGCCCTTCTCGACGCCGTGCTTCTTGATCAACGCATCGAGCTCGTCGTAGAGCCCGAGCCGCGAGTCCTTGAGATTCACCACCTCGCCCGCCCGGGCCTAGTGTCCACGTGCACGAACGGGCCGTGGGCGGCGTTGGCCCCGTAGATGCCGATGCCGCCGATGAACCCTGAGAGTTCCGCGGTCTTGGCCAGGGCTTCGAGGACATTCGCCAGCGCCACCGCATCATCCTTCGTCACGACTTTGTCCTTGTTGAAGTCGTCCATCATGCCGTTTCCATCTCTATCCAGAAAAATATCGGACGCCCGCCCCCACTGGTGCAGGCTGTACTTCGTGTCGTCGAGTTGCTTATTGTAGAAGGGCGTGCGATAGCCGCTCATGATGAAGAAGTCGCCGGCATCCCAGCCGCGCGCTTCGAGATGCCTGCCGATGCCCTCGAGCAGGTAGACGAGCCGTTCGTCGAGGACGAGGTATTTCGGGTAACCGCTTTTCTGCTTGGTCAGAAATTCCTTGATCCGAAAGTTCGGCGACACCTTCGTGTCTTCGTTCTCTCTCGTCACTTCGATGAAACCCCTGGGCGCGATGTAGATCGGATTGCCCTTGAGCGGCGTCGCAGGGTACTCCCCGATCAGAAATTCCCTGAGCACGCCCTTGCGCACTTCGGTGCTCGGCACCATGACGAACGCCGAAAAATCGACCACTGTGCCGCCGGTCGGGTTCTTCACTTTCAATGAATAGAGACCGGGCTTGACCGGCGCTTCCCAGGTCCATTTATTCGGTCCGGTGGCGATCAATGCGCCCTGCGGGGCATCGATGCTGTACAGGCGCGTCGCCGGCGCCATGACGGCCAGCGGAATCTTCTCGCGGGGCATGGCGAAGAGGGCGCCTTCGGCGTACGGGTAAGTCAAGGAGCGCGCACGAAAGCGCTCACCGCGCGGGAGATCGTCGGCGCTCAGCGGCGTCGCAGCGAGGGCGCAAAGCAGCGCGAGCCTAGCGGCGCGTTTGCAGCTTTGCATCATTGTTGTGGGCGGCATCCGGCCACAGCCTCGCCGCCTGATCCGCGTCATACCCGTAGACATCCTTCAGGAACCGGACACCGCCCTGGTGCACCCACGCCGTCTTGTAGAGGATATACACCGGAATCGGCGCCTTCAACTTGACGTGTTTTTCCTGTCCCGATTTCATCGCCTCATCGATGGATTCGGGAGTCCATTCGGGAAGATCGCGGAGCACGTACTGGGCCAGCTTGTGCGGCTCTTCCACGCGCACGCAGCCGTGGCTGAGGCCCCGTTCGATACGGTCGAACAGCGTGACGGCGTTCGTATCGTGAAGGTATACGTCGAAGTTGTTCGGGAAGATGAACTTCACGCCGCCGAGCGCGTTGCCGTTTCCCGGGCGCTGCCGGATGCGCAGCCCGCGCGCGTTCGACCAGTCGACAGAGGACGCATCGACGACCTCGCCGGAGGGGCCGACGACCTCCATGTTGTTGCGCGCGATGAACCCGGGATCTCTGACGGCCTTCGGGATCGTTTCCTCGTTGGCGATGCCAGTCGGAACATTCCAGTACGGGCTGAACACCACGTGCGTCATCTCATCGGCAAAGATGGGTGTTTTGTTGTCGGGCGAGCCGACGACCACTCGAATGTCCATGACGGGCTGTCCGTTCTCGACGACGTCGAGGCGGAAGTCCGGCACGTTGACCAGCAGATACCGCGCCGGCATTCTGTCGGGCAGCCATCGCCACCGTTCCATGTTCAGCTCGATGGTCCGAATCCGCTGTTCCACCGGCACGTTGAGCGCCTGTATCGTGTCGGGGTCGAGCATCCCGTCGGGCTCGATGCGATGGCGCTCCTCGAATCGCTTCACCGCTGCGACAAGGTTGGAGTCGAACACCGGGCTCGGGTCTTTCTCGTGCGCCGGATCCAGATCGCCTTCCAGGGCAAGACGCTGCCGCAGCGCGGGCATCACGCCCGACGGCTGTCCCGGTTTCACCTTCGTGGTCACGGGGACGGCCGGCCATCCGCCCTTTGCGGCGATCGCGCGATAGCGGACGAGCGCCTTCTGCAGCTCGCGATACTCCTCCTGCGGCGGCTGCAGCCGCTCCATGACCTTGACGAGATCGTTGTGCTTCACGGCGGCCGTGAGCGCGTCGACGAGATCCGGTTTCTCCGGCCGCAGGGTCCAGACCGATTGCAGCGCGCGCGGATCAAGCCGGCCGCCGGTCAGGTGAAAGAAATAGCGGAAAAATGTCGCGGTGGTTTTCACGTCGGACTCCGGGGTCGGATTCTCGAGCGTGACGTGATAGAGGTTGGTGGGGAGACCCTGCTCGTTGGCGGTGTTCAACACCTTGATGAGCTCCTGGTACCGCCTCGCCGGGCGATCGCCGTCAAGCCATACCAGCCGGTAACTCTGCCCCTTGTAGAAACGGCGAATCTGGTCGGCCAGCCTCGTCCGCTCGGCTGCCGGTATTTCCGGCGCCGCGATGAGGGCCTCGAGGGTCTTGCCTTCAACGAGCGACTGCAGAGCCGCGTTGGGCTGCGGCTCGGAGTTTCGATCCTGGCAGGCCGCGGCCGTCATCGCGACGGCAAAAGCGAGCGCAAGTGTATTGATTCGTGTCCATAGGCAATTCATGCGGACCAGCTGTGCAAGAATCGTACGCGGGTTAGCTCTTTGGGCTTCCAAGTGTTACACTCGATCTTCGGTGCCACCCCTCGAACTCAGTCTCGACATTACGCCGCGAGGTCGTCTCGACGTCATTGATGTCCGGGCGCAAGCTGCGGGCACCTACGGGGACGTCTTCGAGCGGTACAACCGTTGTCTCTACTGCTCCCTTCACACGACCGCCGGATATCTGCCCCAGAGCTTCGCGACGCGGCTCGGAACCGGACCGCAGGCGGTGCGCCCCTACATCGACCTGTTCACCACGGTGTTTCCTGAAGGCGCCGGATATCACCACGACGATCTCGACCGCCGGACGGAGCTGACGGCGGAGCAGCGTCCCGTCGAGCCTCCGAACGCCGACTCGCACCTGGCGTTCATCGGCAGTGGCCTTCGCGCGTGTGTGTCGTACGTCACGCGGCGCCCGGGACCGGTCTCGTTTATCGATCTCGACGGCGTGAACGCCGGCAAGCCACGGCGTCGCATGACGACGCTGGTCGGGTATGACAGCGAGATCGAAGTGGCGAAAACAACGCTGCTGGTTCCGGTGTCGGCGACGCACCCGGTCGATGCCGTGAATCTCAAGGACTCTCGGCTCGGCCTGTACGACGAACTCGATGACCTGATCACGAAGCACGGCGTCGAGAAAGGCCGCATCCGTCTCAGCCTCGGATCGGGTGAGCAGTGTGCCAGCCTCACCGTCAACGAGTACGAGACACTGCTGATGCGCTACGACCTGGCGGAAGTGCTGAAGAACCCGCTGCGCTTTGCGGCGCAGAAAGCCAAGCACGCGTGGGACGACCCGCGGGCCGTTCCGTCGAAGACCATCGACTACGCGAAATACGATCTGGTTCGCGCGGTCAACCGGCTCGTCGACGCGCTCGGTCTGGCCGAGTCTGCGTTCGAGCGTGTGTTCTCTCAGGCGCTGGCCGTGCCGGCCTCACGATTTCTGAGAATGAAACGCTCGGTTGACTTGCTCGTCTCGGACTCGCGCACGCCCGGACGAGGATCCGTGGTCGAGGGCACCTACCAGGCGCCGATCATGGTGCAGTGGCGGCGCGCGGATCGCGGAGAGCGACAGGTCACCGTCACGCTCACCCAGTTTGTTTGAAATCCGAAAGTAAGAAGGAAAAGGTAAAAAGTCCGGAGGTTTCATGAAGAAGCTTGGGCTCGTCATCTGTCTCATGGCGTCTGTCGGCGTCCTCGGGCAGCAACCACGGCGTGGCGGCGGCGCGCCGGGTGCGGCCGAGCCCCACCCGTCAGGTGTGCCATCAAAGGCGCCCGATCAAGGCTGGGTGGGCGAGGGCTGGAACCCGCACGAGGGCGGGCTGCTGCGCGTGAAAGTACACCTGCGATTCGGCGTCGAGCCGCTGCGGGGCGGCGACGCCAAGACCTGGACGTCGATGCCGGCCGGTTGGTATTTCGGGCGCGTGTCGATGGTGGCCAACGATCTTCAGAGCAACGTCTACGTGCTGCATCGAAACGGCGAGATCGACCCGCTCGTGGTGTTCGACGCCGAAGGCAACTACCTGCGGTCGTGGGGCAAAGGCCTCATCGGCGATCCCCACGGCATCAGGGTCGACCGCGACAACAACGTGTGGGTCGTCGACCGATCCGGTGCGATTCTCAAGTTCACCACCACGGGCAAACTGCTGCTGACGATCGGCACCAAGGGCGTCCGGGGCAACGACGAGAAGTCCTTCGGCAGCCCGACCGATCTTGCGTGGGACTCGCAGGGCAGCACCTACATCGCGGACGGCTACGTGAACAGCCGCGTCGTGAAGTTCGACAAGACCGGCAAGTTCGTGATGACGTGGGGCACCGCAGGAAGCGGTCCGGGACAGTTTCAGACCGTTCATTCGATTCAGTTCGACTCGAAGGATCGCGCCTACGTCAGCGACCGCGAGAACAACCGCATCCAGATCTTTGACAACAACGGCAAGCTGATCAAGACGTGGAACCACCTCGGCTCCACGCAGGGCATCTGGATCTCGCCGAAAGACGAGATGTACATCCTCACACACCGCAACAATGTCGAGAACATCACGGCCGATACGCTCGCGGGCCGCCTCATGCGACTCGATCTGGAAAGCGGGAAGGTGCTCGGGTCGATGGAGTCGCCCGGCCACTCGGTCAACGGCTCCCCGAACGGCGATATCTTCGTCGCGAGCCTGACGGGGAACGTGCTGCGGTGGATGCCGCATCCGGAATTTACTCGGTCTCACTGACGCTTCACTCACCGAGTCTGACGGGGAAAAGGGCAGAGGGTATAACGTCCCGCTGTCACTCTGCCCTTGTGTTTCTGCCCTCTGCTCTCTTACCTCTGCCCTGTCATCTCACGCTCTCTAGAATCCCGGCGTGAGCGAGAACCCCCAGATCCACCCGCGTCCCTGCCGGTCGAACGGCCTCGCGTAGTCGATCTGCGCCACTGCAAATCCCATCAGGTTTGTTCGCAGCGAGATGCCGCCGCTCGTGACCGGCTTGCGGGTGCCGTTGAAGAACGAAGGCTTATCGCCCTTGTTCCACGTCACGCCGCCGTCGAGGAAGAATGCGACTTCCACCGGTACGGGTCCGTACATTCGGTCGTTGACGCCGAACGGCCGCAGGAGCGGGAACCGGAATTCGAGGTTGCCGACCATCAACCGGCTGCCGGACAGCCGCTCAAACGTCGGGCAGTCGGTGCTCGAAGCGCATTCGCCGGCTTCGAAGGAGTTCACCCCGTATCCGCGCACGAACTCCGGATAGCCGATGAACAACGGCAGCAACCGGGGATCGTCACCACCCGCGCCGTAGCGGCCGTAGTGCATTCCGCGCACGGCGATCGTGTAAAACCGCGCCGGCGTGAAGTAATGCCGATAGTCGGCGAGTGCGGTCGTCAACCGCAGATCACCGAACGTCGGTGCCACCTCGAAACGAGAACGCGCGCCCGCAACGGGACTCGTCGGCCCGGACAGCGAGCTGTCGGTGACGAACGCGGTGCTGACGTTCGAGAGATTCATCGAGTCGGCCAGCTTCGTGGTCTCCGTCTCGTCTGAGAGGATTCGGCCTGTCCGCAGCGACGAAGCGATGGTGCGGATCCGCTGGTCGTACGAGGTCCGGGTAAACCCGCCGCCGAACTCAAGGCGGATGTTCTGGCTGAACGGATACGCGAGCATCCCGCTGATGCCGCGGTTCACCTGCCGCTGGATGATCGTCGAATCGAGCAGCGCGTTCTCACCACCGACCACGCCCCGCCCGATCGCGTAGCCTCCGGCCATGTACGGGCTCTGCTCGACGATCACGCCCCAGTTGAGGCGCTTCGTCATGTTGGTATACGCGACGAGAACCCCCGTGTTGTTCGCCAGATCCCCCACGCCGCCGCCAGACGTGTCGGCGCTGATCTGCGTGTACAAGTTGTGATTGCCAAGGATGTCGCTGAAGTTGAACGCGATGCCGCCGCCCACGGAGCTGCCGAACCGATCGATACCGGCTGAGATATACGGCTGGCTCACGCCGTCGAGCGTCAGCCCCGCGTTATACGGCTCGACCTCGCCCGTGGTGCCCGGCAGCCCGGTCGCGGGATCGTTCAGGATGCGCGCAATCGCCGCCTCGCGCGCGACCGGCGGCAACGACGCCGCTTGAAGCCGCGCGGCGGTCGATGTGGTCGGAACAGGCGTGCCGGCAAGCTGCTCCGCCCCTTCGAGGACGTAAATGTGATGGGCGCCTTCTTCGTACGCGCTGATCGCCAGGGTCCGCGAATCGATCGCGGAGGAGATGGCCGGGCTCAGCGCGGTGATGCCGCTCACGCCGCTGTCGACGTTCGTAATCTGCGTGAGCGCGCCCGATTGCACGTTGACCGAGTACACGTTGCTGATGCCGCTGCGATCCGACACGAAGTACAGCCGCCGGCTGTCGGGATTCCATTGCGGGTTGATGTTCTTACCCTGCTCGAACGTGGGCAGGGCCGTGATGCGCCCCGATGCGACGTCAAAGAGCGCCAGTCGATAGTCGCCCGCGTGCAGCGTGTCGGCCTGCGTGGTGAACCGATCGGTCACGAACGCGATCTGGCTGCCGTCCGGCGACCACGCCGGCTGCAGGTCGGCGAACAGGTCGCTCGTCACCCGTCGCGACGTCCCGGACTCGAGGTTGTAAAGGAAGAGCTCCGAATCGCCGCCGACGGTGGCGGAAAACGCGATCGACTTGCCGTCGGGCGACCAGCTCGGATTCAGGATCTCGCCGACCTCCGGCAGCTCAATTTCGCGCGCCACGTCGCCGTTCTGCATGTTGAGAATCGCCAGCACCGCCTTGCCGGCGTGGACGCCTCCGACGACGAATTGCTTGCTGTCGGGGCTCCACGATCCCGCCGAGCCGATGAACTGGAGGCTCGTGAAGTGCTGGGTGAGCGCCGTGTCGACAAGCTTGCGCACGATTTTGCCGGTCGCCGTTTCAGCAAGAAACAGATCGATCGAGAAGAGGTCGCGCGACGAGAAGAAGACGATGTGGCGACCGTCCGGGCTGATGGAGGGGGACACGTTGGTGGCCATCCGCGTCTTGTCGTTCGCGGTCAGCGATCGCCCGAACGTGTGCGCGCGGCCGGTCGCCGCCATGATCGGGCCGTATTGTCCGCGGATGTCCGCATGCCAGTTCGTCGACAGCTCCTTGTCATCGATCGCCGTGGCGGCTTTCAGGGCGAGCAGGGGGCTGCCCGAGCGGACCGCATCGCGGTAGATCTGGCCGATGAGATCGTCTCCGTACTTGCCGCCGACGTAAGCCCACACGGCCTGGCCCCAGCGATAGGGAAAGAACTCGCCGCTGTCGAGGTCCTGTATTTGCGGGAGCTCTTCCTCGCGTGTGGCGTCGCGGAGCCACATGGCTGTATGCGCATCAACCGGCCCGATCGACAGATACTCCGCCAGCCCTTCCACGAACCAAAGCGGCAGGCTTTCGATGCCGCCGCCACCGCCGCCTGGCGCCCGCTGCGACGAGATGTCGTATTGGAATGCATGGACGAGCTCGTGACCCAGCACGTGGTCAGTTTCCTGCAGGGTTCCGGCGAGCGGCAGCACGACCCGCCGCTTGAGACCCTCGGTGACGCCGCCGGTGCCCTCGCCGATCATGCCGCCGACGACGTTGGTCTGCTCGAAGTCGGGGTGTGACGCGTACAGCACCAGCGGTTGGCGCGTGGCCATCTCGTGATGGAAGACCTGCGAAAAGCGGGCGTACCACCGCTCGGCCATGCGGCCGACGCGCGCGGCGCCTTCCCGCTCTTCTTCGTAAAAATAGATATCGAAGTGCTCCGTCTTGAGGACCTCGAACTTGAACTCCCTGTACTGGACCTTGTTGCGCCCGAAATATTGTGCCTGGGCGGGAGTGCTCCAGAGGGAAAGGAGCAGAATCGAAAGAAGGGTGAGGGGAAACCGGCGAGATATCTGCCGCATGGGGCACTCCTGAATGAATGACATATCCGACGTAAACCAATCTCTGTGATGCCAAAGTCGGGCCAAGTCCGAGAGGTGCGTTTTGCGGAGTGAAATCGGTAGGAATTGCGGCGGAAGAGTGACGAGTGTCCTCTGGAGTCGTCAGTCGTTAGTCATCAGTCGTCAGTCGACTACAGAATTCTCATTCCGAGCGCGGACAGGGCGAGCTCGGTGCCGAGTTCGGCGGTGGTGTTGCGGATGTCGAGCGTAGGGTTGACCTCAACCAGGTCCAGCGCGGCGAGGAGGCCGGACTCGGCGATCATCTCCATCAGCAGATGCGCCTCGCGGTAATTGAGACCTCCCTTGACCGGCGTACCCACGCCCGGCGCGATGGCAGGGTCGCAGACATCGAGGTCGAAGGAGACATGGATGCCTGAGGTCCCGGCGGTGACAGCCCGCAACGCTTCGGTCGCCACGGCCGCCACGCCAAGCCGGTCGATGTCCTTCATGGTGAAGACGTGCACACCTGAATTCCGCACCAGGTCCTTTTCACGTTCGTCGAGGTTGCGCACCCCGACCAGCGCCGTATGCTGGGGCAGGACGGTCGGTGAGAAGCCGCCGATGGAGGAGAGCTCGGCGGGCTCCGGCCCGATCAGCGCCGCGAGCGGCATGCCGTGCACGTTGCCGCTCGGCGTGCTTGCGGGTGTGTTCATGTCGCCGTGCGCGTCGATCCACAGGAGTCCGATCGAGTGGCCGGCCGTGCGGGCGTGCGCGGCGGACGCGGCGACCGAACCGGCCGCGAGGCTGTGATCGCCGCCGAGCACGAGGGGGATCGCCCCTTCCTCGATCGACGCGCGCGCCAGCTGATACAACCGGTCGCAGACCTTGGCGATTTCCCGGATGAATTTCTTTGTCGGGTCGCCGTGCTTTTTCGTCTCTGGAGTAGGCGATGGAAGGTCGCCTCGATCGACGGCCAAGCGGCCCAGCGCCGTGATTTGATCGCCGAGGCCGGCGATGCGAAACGCCGAGGGTCCCATGTCGACGCCGCGCCTGCTGCCGCCCAGGTCGAGCGGCACGCCGATCAAATGAACGGGCGCAGGCACAGGTCTACAATACCAGTAACGGAACAGGAGGTCAGGGAGGACAGGAGAATGTTTTCCAAAAGACAAAACTCCTTGTCTCCTGATCTGTGAAAAAACAATGAACGTACCAGACATCAAGGTGCCGCCGCCGGGGCCGCGCGCGCAGGCCATTCTGGCCCGCGACCGCGCGGTCGTGTCGCCGTCCTATCCCCGCAGCGCGCCGTTCGTCATGGCGCGAGGCGAGGGAGCGGTCGTGCACGATGTCGACGGCAACGTGTACCTCGATTGCTGCGCCGGCATCGCCGTGGCGGCCACAGGCCATTCGCATCCCGATGTGGTGCGGGCCATTTCCGACCAGGCTTCGCGCTACCTCCACATTTCGACCGACTACTACCACGAGCCGCAGGTCGAGCTCGGCGAGCTGCTTTCGGAGGTCGTGCCCGTCGGCGGGGGCGCGAAGACGTTCTTTTCGAACTCCGGCACCGAGGCGGTCGAGGCGGCGATCAAACTCGCACGGCATCACACGCGGCGCGTCAACATCATCGCGTTCCTCGGCTCGTTCCATGGGCGCACGCTCGGATCCCTGTCGCTGACAGCGAGCCGCACCGTGCAGCGGAGCGGATTTGGGCCGATGGCGCCCGGTGTGTACCATGCGCCGTACGCCAACCCGTACCGCTGCCCGGTCGGCCGCGACGCCGATTCGTGCGCAGATGCCTGCCTCTCGTACATCGAAAAACAGATCCTCACGCATCTCGTGTCGCCCGATGAAGTCGCCGCGATCGTGTTCGAGCCGATTCAGGGGGAAGGCGGCTACATCGTGCCGCCGCCGGAGTTCATCCAGGGCCTCGCGCAGATCGCGAGCCGCCACGGCATGCTCCTGATCGCCGATGAAGTGCAGTCCGGCATCGGCCGAACCGGAAAAATGTTTGCCGTCGAGCATTACGGCGTCCAACCCGACATCTTCGTCGTCGCCAAGGGCGTGGCCTCCGGTCTGCCGATGGGCCTGACGATTGCGCGCGAAGACGTGATGGACTGGCCGACAGGGGCGCACTCGAACACGTTCGGCGGAAATCCGATTGCGTGCGCTGCGGCGCTGGCCACGATCACGCTGGTGCGAGACGGCCTCATGCAGAACGCCGCCGACGTCGGCGCCTACCTGCACGGCCGGCTGAGGGACCTTGCCACGCGCCAGCGGCTTGTCGGCGATGTGCGCGGGATTGGACTCATGATCGGGATCGAACTTGTCCGCGACCGCCAGACCAAGGAGCGCGCCACCACCGAGCGAGACGCGCTGGTGATGGCCGCGTTCCGCCGGGGGCTGCTCGTCCTCGCGGCAGGTCCGAACGTAATCCGGTTGTCGCCGCCGCTCGTGCTCACTCGCGAGCAGGCAGACATTGCCGTGCGCATTCTGGACGAATGCCTCACCGAAATTTCGAATTCTTAAGTTTTTAGTTGAAACGTTGAAACGAGGTACCATGGCAGCAGTGCCTCGCCCGAAATCCACGACGCTGACCGACGGAGAGCTGCGGCTCATGAGCGTCCTGTGGGACAACGGCGAGTCGACCGTCAACGATGTCGTCGACGCGCTGAAGTCGCGGCCGAAACCGGCGTACAACAGCGTGCTGACGCTGCTGCGGATTCTTGAGAAAAAGGGATACGTCACGCACCGCAAGAACGGGCGCGCGTTCATCTTTCTGCCGGTGATCGGTCGCGCGGACGCAAGCCGCAGCGCGCTGAAGACGCTGGTGAGCCGCTTCTTCGAAGGGTCGCCGCGTCTGCTGATCCTGAACCTGCTCGAAGACGAACAGCTCTCACCTGAGGCGCTCAAACAATTGAGGGATCGCATCGAGGAGGCGCCGTGGCCGCGTGGTGGCTGACATGGCTGTGGCAGGGGCTCGCGTTGACGCTGGCGACGACCGCCGCCTTCCGCGTCTTGCCGCATGTGAACGCCGCGACCCGGTACTGGATCTGGTGGTGCACTCTGGGTGCGATGGGTGCGATGGGTGCGATGGGTGCGTCGGGTGCGTCAGGTGCGATGCACCTATTGGTGGTTCCGGCGGCTCCGGACGCACTGGTCACTATCGCGTTTGGTGTGTGGGCCGTGGTCGCGCTGCTCGGGTTCCTTCGGGTCCTCGTCGGTGTTGGCGCCGTGTGCGCACTGCGCGATCGCTGCCGCCCGTTTCCTGCCGGTCTGGAAGCGCAGCTCCCGTTGTGGCTCGAGTCGCAGGGGCGCGGCCGCAGGGTGCGTCTGATGCTGTGCGACACGGTGGCTGGCGCAACGATGCTTGGGTTCGGCCGTGCGCGCATCGCGCTTGCATCTTCTTTGGTGGAGGCGCTCACCCCCGGGGAGCTCGATCAGATCCTCCTGCACGAGTACGCACACGTGCAACGGCGGGATGACTGGACGAGGCTCGCGCAGGCGCTGCTGCAGTCGGCGCTCTGGATTCATCCGGCGATCGCGCTCGTTGGACGCCGATTGAACCTGGAGCGCGAGGTGGCGTGCGATGAGTGGGTCGTCGCCCGCACGGCGCTGCCGAAAGCCTACGCGCAGTGCTTGACGCGTGCCGCGGAGATGGCCTGCCTGACGACGCGTCCCATGCTCGGGTCCGCGTTGTTCGGGAACACGCGGCAGCTGGTTCGACGCATCGAGCGGTTGCTCGCCGTCAAGGGACGCGTGCGTCCCAAGGTCTCTGCAATTGCCGCCCTCGCCGGCGCATGCGCCCTGGTGGCGATCTCCCTGCAGTTTCGCTCACTTCCGCTCGTGGCCGAAGTCGGGGAAGTGGTGTTGCCCGCCTTCGCAAATGCGCCGGCGGTCCGCATAAATGCGGCCCCCACCGGAAATGCTTCTGTCCATGTCACGGTCCGGCTGAAGCCGGACACGCCCAACGCACCTGCCGCACCCGTCGCACCCAACGCACCTGCCGCACCCAACGCACCTGCCGCACCCGTTCTCACGGCGCGCACGTTCGATGGACAGTACCGTCCGGTCAGTGCGGCGTTCTCGCCGACGGAAGCGCCGCGCCCGTGGCGCGTGGCGGAAAAGGCCGGCACCAGGATCGCCCAGACTGTCACGCGCGCCGGAGTGTCTCTCGCCCGGAGGTTCTAGGGCGGTTTTCAAGTAGACTTAGGGCTCCAAAAATGAGAATCCATCTCGTCAATCCCAGCGATATTTCGTTCGGTACGGCTGTCATCACTCCGCGATGGCTTTACGTGCTCGCCGCGGCGACCCCCGCCGAGTACGGCGATCCCAACATCATCGATGAGACGCTGGATCCCATGGACTTCAACAGCATCGCTCCGGGCGATGTTGTCGGCATCGGCATTCACACCTTCAACGCGCTCAGGGGGTACGAAGTCGGTCGCGAAGCGAAGAAACGCGGCGCGACGGTCGTCTTCGGAGGCATTCATCCCACCTTGTATCCTGAAGAGTCGTTCGAGCTCGGCGGAGCACACGCGGTCGTCAAAGGGGATGGCGACCTGGTGTGGAGCTCCGTCCTTGCCGATTTCCAGAAGGGAGCGCTCCTCAACACGTACGACGGTGGTCGCGTCAGCGGCACCACATTCCAGCCGGCGCGCTGGGATCTGCTGCCCGCCGATCGCTACATGTTTGGTTCGGTGCAAACGCTTCGCGGCTGCCCGAAGCATTGTTCGTTCTGCTCGGTCTGGAGAACGGACGGCCAACAGCCTCGCCAGCGCACGGCCGATGCCGTCGTCAAGGAAGTCGTCGAGCTGCGGCGGATGGGGTTCCGCTTCATTCTGCTCTCGGACGACAATTTTTATCCGGTGACGATGGAAGATTTGAGGCTTGCAGAGCGGCAGGGAAATCAGACGCGCATCGATTCGCTGATGGAGATTCGCCGCGAGCGGTTCGAGTTGATGGACCGCCTCGCGAAGCTGCCCGACGACCTCGTCTTCTACACGCAGATCACGATGGAAGCCGCGGAAGATCCCGAGTTCCTGAAGGCGATGAACCGGGCGAAGATCCGCGGCGCGCTTGTCGGCGTCGAGTCGGTGACGGCGGAAGGATTGAAGTCGGTCTTCAAGGACTTCAACTACGCGGGCGACAAGCTTGTGGCGAGGCTCAAGGAGTTCCGGGCGCACGGCGTCCACATTCTCGGCTCGTTCATCTTCGGTCTGCCGTCCGACAAGCTCGAGACGTTCGACGCCACCGCGGAGCTCGCGCAGAAATCCGACATCGCCTTTGCGCAGTTCATCATGCTGACGCCGTTTCCGGGCACCGTCGACTTTCAAAAGTGGGAAGAGAAGATGGCCGACGACCCGACGCGCATTGCCGGATATCCGCTGACGCGGTTCTGGCTGATCCCGCGCCAACAGCGGCCGAAGGTCTACACGCCGCATCCGTCGTTGTCGCCCGAGGAGATCCGCCGCGGCACGCAGTCGACCTGGGATCGCTTCTACGGTGTGCCGGCGATCTGGGAGCGCGCGCGCGTCGTGAAGTCGCTGAAGGGGCGCCTTCTGTTTCTGGTGATGTCGAAGCTCTACCGCCAGATGTACGCAAACACCGGCATCGCTACCGACAGCGCGCGCGTGAGCCGCTCGGCTCAGTGGGCGCGCGTCATGGCGAAGCAGGCGCGCCGGCTGTTCGTGACGACGCCGATGCCGGATTTACAAGTCCCGAACTAAGATCTCGCAGGAGTTCAGAAGATCAGGCGTTGCTCCTGTCCTCCTGACCTCCTGTTCACATCCCGTCTTGACACGTCCGGAGGAACGATGGGAACGAAGGTTCTGATCCTGTGCACAGCCGTCATGCTGGCCTGCGCCGCTGCGCCCAGCGCGCAGCGAGGGCCGGCCGGGCCGGTCACGGCCATCGTCGGCGCGCGCCTCGTGGACGGCACCGGCTCGGCGCCTATCGATGACTCGGTCATCCTCGTCAATGGCGATCGCATCACGGCCGCCGGGCCGCGCGCTGGCGTACCGGTGCCGCAGGGCGCGACGGTTGTGAACGCGGCCGGCAAGACCGTGATTCCCGGGCTCATCGATGTGCACTGCCACCTCAATCAGCCAGCGGACGTCATGCGGAGGCTGCTGCCGGTGATGCTCAACTGGGGCGTGACAACCGTGCGCATGGTGGGGAACGACAAGCCGGAGATCATGCACGTGTACACCGAAGCGCGGGCAGGCACGTTCCCGTCGCCTCGGGTGTACAGCGCGGGGCAGGGATTCAACCTCAGCGGTCCGTATCCCGGGGCCCCGACCCTGAAGCCCGCCACACCGGACGAAGCGCGAGCCGGCGTTCGGGCCCACAAGGACCAGAAGGTCGACTTCATCAAGATCTGGATGGGCGATAAGGGATTCAGCCCGGAGGTCGTGGCTGCCATCGTCGACGAAGCCAGGAAGCAGAACCTTCCGGTCGTGGCGCATATCGGCAACGTCGCCCACGTGCGGCAGCTTGCGGATATGGGCGTGATCGACTTTCTTCACGAGGCGCGCGATGGCATGAACGCGGAGTTCATCGCGTACGCGAAGGCGAAGAACCTGTCCTTCGCGCCGACGCTCGGCCAGGGGCAGTCACGGTGGTTCTACTACGAGCATCCCGAGTTCCTGGCGATGGATCCGAAGTTCGACGGGTTCTACGCGCGCGGCCGCGCGATGCTGAACGATCCGGCGCGGAAGCAGGAGATCGTCGGAGCCGCCGACTTTGCGGAGACGAAGCAGCGGTTCAAGGACAGCAACTATCCGTTCATCAGGATGATGTCGGATGGGGGCGTCCGGGTAGTGACGGGCACGGATTGCGGCGCCGAAGCTTCTCAAACGACGCCGGTCGGCCACACCACACATCGCGAAGTGCAGATGTTTGTCGAAGCCGGCATGACGCCGGCTGCCGCGCTGCGCGCGGCCACGCTCGACGCGGCGCGCGTGCTCGAGCGGACGGAAGACCCCGCGTACGGCTCAATTCGGGCAGGCAAGATCGCGGATCTGGTCGTGCTCAATGCCGATCCGATCGTGGACATCAACAATACGATCAAAATCGATCGCGTCATGAAAGCGGGAAAATGGGTGCCATAACGGTCAGGCCTGACATTTACGAGAAGCATCGGTCGCTCTTCGGCGAGAAGACGGTCAACGGACGGCGTATCGACGTCGAAGAACTGATCGCGCGGCTGACGCGGGACGCCAAGAGCGAGTTCCGCACGTTGTTGAGCGCGCGGCACGCGTTCCAGGAACAGGTCGGCCGCCGCGAGCGGAGTTACGGGTTCCTCGCACCGGACACGAAAATCAGCGATGCCGATGGTCATACCGCCACCGTTCGAGATATCCGCCAAGGCATGCTCGACGGGTTTTTCGGACGCCAGACGCCGCACGCGTGGCGTCTGAACGCGTCGGTGCCGATTCCCAAAGACACGATGACGCCGGGGCTCGAAGGGACGGGGCCGGCCATCGATCTCGGCATGGCGATGGGTGCGCTCAACACCGGCGCCGCGTCGTGGATGTGGGACTGGGAAGACGCCGGCGGCGATTACAAGGATCAGTTGTATCAGGGCTGGGAGAACCTCCGCGATCTGCTCGCGCATGCCTGGAACGGCAAGCCATACGCGCATCCGACCAAGAAGGAGGCGGGCAAGCCGCGGCAGTACACGATCGATTTGCCGCCGGAGAAGTGGCCGACGATATTCCACCGAGTGCCCGGGCTGCACCTGCAGAACCGCCAGATCTCGCTCGACGGCGAGCAGGTGCCGGCGATCATCCCGGCGTTGGTGATGCACGCGGTGAACAACTACGATACGCAGAAGAAAAACGGCTCGGGCGTGTATTACTACGTGCCGAAGATCGAGACCTGGCAGGAGGCTCGCCTGGTGTCGGGGATCCTGAAGACGCTCGAAGAGGCGATCGGCCTGCCGCGCGGGTCGCTGAAGATCAAGATGCTGAACGAGCGCGCCGAGTACGCGCTGCAGCAGGAAGCGATCATGTGGGTGCTGCGCGAGAACCTCATCGGGCCGAACGTCGGGCGCTGGGACTATCTCAACAGCCGCGAAGAAATGTTCCGCCACGATCCCGCGATGGTGATCCCCGATCCCAACACCGTGACGATGACCGAGCCGTCGCTGACCTATTACACCATGCGGAACGCGCTGCTCGCGTTGCTGGCCGGCGGCATGCCGATTGGCGGCATGGCGGCGCAGATGCAGAATCCGGGCGCGCCCGAGAACGACGCGAAGGCGCTCCGGGACATCTGGTTCGACAAGCTGCGCGAGCGGCTGACGGGGCTGCTCACGATCAACGGGACACTTCACGACACGTACCGGCAGAGCTGGGTAGCGACGATTGCGCCGGCGTATGTCGAGGCCGGTCGCGAGCCGCTCGTGACCGGTGCGGGCGATCTCCAGGGTGTCGTCGACAAGCTGAGGCCGGACGAGAAAAAGCGGCTCGAAGATCTGGGATTGCTGAAGGACGGCAGGATCTCGCCGATGGAGCTGACGGAAGCCGATCTCTCGGCCGACAAGCTGTTTTCTGAGGAGGCGCGCAGGAAGCTGCTGGCCCGGCCGCAGGGGCCGACGACGGAGGACGGGCTGCGCTATGCGATGTACATGTCCACCGAGTTCATGTATCAGCAGCTGCTCGGTAACAATGCGGCGGCGATTTACGATCCGCGCACCGGCCTGCGCTTCATGAACGACCTGGCGACCTACGAGATCTTCTGGCACTTCCTGTATCTCACCGTCTTCCACGGGGTGGAGCTCACCGCGGATGGGACGTATTCGAAGAAGGGCGATCGGGTGACGCCCGAGCTCTTCCTCACGCTGCTCGATGAGCGCCGCGAGACAGTGAAGGCGTTGTTCGCGAAGCTCGGCACGGTGTACGAAAAGACCAACGCAGAGCTCGTGCTCACGCTTCTCAAACGGCAGGTCGTGGAGACGAAGGCCGACAGCCGGGTCGTGCCGCAGCCGCGCTGGATTAAGTACGGCTCGCGCGTGCTCCTGTCGATTATCGAAGAGCCGGAGGCGGACCGCGCGGCCATCCTCGACGGCGTATTCGGCAATCGCGAGAAGCTGGTCGAGAGCCTCGATCAGGCCCACGAGCCGGCGCGCCGCGCGTTGGCGGAGAAAGTCCTGCGCGCGCACGATTTCGTGTACGACATCCGCGAGGATTCCTCAGAAACCGCTGCATGACGGAGAGGCCGCCGAAGGCTGAAGAGGTCGCGCCGCTCGTCTACGATGAGCTGCGGCGCGTCGCTGCGGCCTTCATGCGGCGCGAGCGTCCAGGGCAGACCCTGCAGGCGACGGCGCTCGTGCACGAAGCCTACCTGCGGCTGGCGCGGGCAGGCACCCCGTGGCACGATGAGCGCCACTTCGTCGGTATTGCCGCGCGGTCGATGCGGCAGATTCTGGTAGAGCGTGCCCGCTCCCGCGGCGCGCAGAAGCGATGGGGCGGCATGAACCGCGTGTCGATCACCGATTCGCTCGCGCTGGCCGCCAGTCCCGAAACGATGCTGCCTGCGCTGGATGAAGCCATCAACAAGCTGGAACAGCTCGATGCCGAGCAGGCGAAGATCGTGGAGCTTCGCTACTTTGCCGGCATGAGCGTCGAAGAAGCGGCCGATGCGATGGGCATGTCTCCCGCGACCCTCAAGCGCCGATGGACGCTCGCGCGCGCCTGGCTCTTCCGCGAGCTCTCGCAATGATGCGGCGAGCGGCGCGGAGCGATGGGCCCCCCGCGACTCACAAGTGACTCCTGCACAGCATCGCCGCGCGCGCGACCTGTTCGAAGCCGCGCTGGATCGCGAGCCGGCTCCTGACGCCGACGTGTCGCGGTGGCTCGATGACGCAGTTCCGGATGATGCCGTCGTGCGCGCCGAGGTGCGCTCGCTGCTCGACCATCATTCCCGCGCCGGGTCATTTCTCACGCAGCCGCTCCTCGAAGTGGCTCCGCATCTGCTCGAGGACGATCACACGCTGGAGCCGGGCACCGTGATCGGCTCGTACACCATCGTGCGGGAGATCGGCCGAGGCGGAATGGGCCGCGTCTACCTGGCGTCGGACGGCAAGCTCGGACGGTCCGTCGCGCTGAAGGCCCTGCCCCCGCAGCTCACCCTCGAAGCGCATCATCGCGAGCGGCTTCGGCGAGAGGCGCGCGCGGCGGCCGTGTTGACGCATCCGGGTATCTGCACGGTCTACGCACTCGAGGAGCTGGACGGCGAGCTGTACATCGCCACGGAGTTCGTCGAGGGCCATACGCTTCGCGAGGAAATCTCCGGCGGAGCCCGGCCCCCGATCGAGGCCATCATCGCCACCGGGCGCCATCTGGCATCCGCCCTGGCGAGCGCGCACGCCAAAGGGATCACCCATCGGGATCTCAAGCCTGAGAACATCATGCGGACGCCGGACGGCGGCATCAAGATTCTCGACTTTGGCCTCGCGCGAATGGAAGGCTCGGCCGGCGGCGCTCTGACCGCCGCATTGCCCGGCGCGATGGCCGGTACGCCGGCGTACATGGCTCCCGAGCAGATCGAGGGGCGCGCTGTCGGCCCTGCCGCCGATGTGTTCGCACTCGGCGTGCTGATGTACGAGTGGATCTGCGGACGTCATCCGTTTCAAGCGGGGACGCCGCTCGCGACGCTTGCGCGCGTGATGGAGAGCACGCCGGAGCCGTTGTGCAAACGCACGGATGCGCCACTCTGGCTGTCGGAGGTCATCGATCGGTGCCTGCGCAAGCCGGCAGGGGAGCGGTTCAGTTCCGGATCCGATCTGCTGGCGGCCTTCGATCATCCGGCGATCTCTCCACGGCGCACGGCAGACAGAAGCATCTGGTGGCGCACGCATCAGGTCGTGGCGATGGTGCTCTACACGATCGCCAGCGCCCACGCGTGGCAAATCAAGGAATGGCTGCGCGAGCCGATTTCGCTCTGGGTATTCGTGCTGCTGGGCATCGGGGCCTCGGTCGGCGGCATCGTCCGCGGGCACCTGGTGTTTACCGACGTCATGAATCGGCCGCACCTGGTGAGCGAACTGCGGCGCACTCAGCGCGTCAGACTGGTCTCCGACCTGACAATGGCCGCGCTGCTGACCATAGACGCGCTGCTGCTCGCCTCGTTGTGGCCTCTCACCACCGTGCTCACGATCGCGCTCGCCTCCGGAATCGCGCTTGCCGCGATCCTCATGGAACCAGCCACCACTGCCGCGCTGCTCGGTGAATAGACAGCGCTGTGAACGTCGTACGGACTGTCGGGATTATGTACATCACAAATTAATCGTTGATGCTTGTCACAATTTCGTTTCACGAACGTGACGTTTTTTGTATGCTCGAAACGATCAATGGAATCCACACGCGCCCAGGTGCTCGACAGCCTGGGGCCGAACCACACGGTCCAGTTCTACGAAGACTCCGACTATCTGTGCCGGACCGTCGCCGATTTCATTGCCGTCGGTCTTGACGCCGGTCAACCGGCGCTGGTCATTGCGTCGCCGCCGCACTGCGCGTGCGTCCGTGCCTTTCTCTCCGAGCGCGGCCACAATGCCGGGGAGCTTCAAGCCGCCGGCAGCCTGATGATTCTCGATGCCGAGGAGACGCTCGCGACATTCATGGACGGCCGCCTGCCGGTGCGCGAGCTCTTTCACAAGGGCGTCGGCCGATTGGTCGAACAGATTCAACGCGAGCTTGGCGGCG
>JANNJO010000423.1:0-7062 GCA_031395755.1 Acidobacteriota bacterium | reverse complement strand
ACGGGAACGCCTCGCGACGTTTTGATCTGTGTCAGGTCGTTCACATCGGTCGTGCGGACCGTGAAGCCGCTCGCGCGCATGTGCTCGACCCAGTTCGCGCAGCATCCGCAGGTCGGCGACTTGAACACTTCCACGAGCGGCCCGGTCTGTTTCTGTTGAGCCGCGGCTAGTCCCAGGAACGCGAACGCCGCGACGGCGAGCGTGATCACGATATTTCGATGCATGGCATCAGTATATAAGGAAGAGCCCGCCGGCGAGGAACCCGCCGGCGAGGACCGCAAAGCCGAGCGCCCGGCGCTTCTTCAGCCGGTACCACATGTAATAACTGCCCAGCACCATCATGATGAGCCCTGCCGCCAGCGCGTCCATGGCCCACACCCAGAGGCTGGTGACGATCCAGTCGCGCCGGCTCGCCGGCTGATTGAACCGCGAGCCGCTGAAGGTGTGGAAGATCTGGAAGGCGTGCTGCGCGTTGTTGTCGAATTCCCGGATGTAGGCGTCCTTCGCGTTCACGTCGACGCGGACCTGGACGGATCCAGTCGGACGGCTGACGCTGAAGTCGAGATGCCCGACCGGCTGCGCCGCGGGCCAGTCGATCTCCCCCCGCAGATTGAGCTGACGCATCACGTCCTGAGCGCGCGCGAGATCTGTCTCGCCCCGCGGTGTTTCGATCGCCATGTCGTACTTGGTCTCGACGCGTTGATATAGATTCCGGAACCATTGCTGATGGTTCAGCATCAGGCCGGTGAGGGAAAACAGCCAGAGGAAGAAAAGGAAGTACAGCCCCAGATAAAAGTGCAGCCTGCGATTCCAGACTTCGAGGGCCTTACCGGATGACGGCATAGATGAGCCCGAAGAAGGTCACGGCGCCTCCGGTCAGGAGCGCGAATCCGATTCGCCGCTCGGCTTTGATCGTCCACCAGAGATAGAGGCCGCTGAGGGAAATGAACAGCAGCAGATAGATCGTAGTGTCGGCGAACCAGCGCCACACCTGCGTCCCGATCCAGTTTCCGCGGATGGCGACGTTATGCGGCCCCGGCATCTTGTGGAGATAGGCCAGCGATTCCCACAGGCTCGTCGCGCGCCGCTTCACGGTTGCGGAGCGCGAGTCGAGATCGACGTCGACCATCGCTTCGACACCTGCTCTCGACACGGGAAAGATCAGATGGCGATCTTTGGCCACATATCTGAGGAAGCCGATCTCTCCGGCCGCTTCCACCTGCGGCAGAATTTCCCGCGCCCGCTCGACCGCCTCGCGGCCTTTCAGCCGGTCGAAGCCCTCGGGGATGCGGAGACCCCGGAAGGTCTCGGCCGGCTGTGGACCGACAATCAGCTTCGCGTGGTTCAGATAGAACACGCTCGCCGCGAACAGCAGAATGAACGGGCTGATGAACAGCCCGAAATACAAATGCAAGTCACGGATCCATCGGTAGAGCAATCTCGTCTCCTATTTCATCCCTGTCGCCTGTGGCTCACCCACATCAACACGGCAATCGAACCGAAAAACGTGTCCCTGCGCCCAGTTCGCTCGTGACGGTAATGACGCCGCTGTGCACCTCGACGAAGCGCTTGACGATGGCCAAGCCCAATCCAGCGCCTCGGGTCGACTCGCGCCCTAAGGCTGCCCTATAGAACCGATCGAAGATCCTGGGGAGGTCGGCCTTGTCGATACCCGGGCCGGTGTCGCTCACGGTCACCAGCGCCCAACTTCCGTCGAGCCGGAGATCGTAGCGCACAACGCCGCCTGCCGGCGTGTACTTGACGGCATTCTCACCGAGATTCAGGAGTATCTGCTTCAGCTTTACCGGATCCCCGGTCAGACGGATGCCAGGCCGAATGTCCCCCCGGACGTGCACGTTTCGCGACTCGGCTAATGCCGCCAGTACTTCCAGCACCTCGTCGCACAGCGCTGAAAAATCCAATTCGGTACGTTTGCCGACCTGGGCATCCGCATCGGCCAGGCTGAGCGTCTGCAGGTCGGATACGACAGCCGACATGTCGTTGACTTCCTGATCCAGGCCCTCGAGCAGGGCCCCGTCCTGCGCGGAATCCCGATCCCGCCGTATCAATTCGATCGTACCTTTCATCACGGCCAGCGGGGTCTGTAACTGATGCGAAGCATCGGCGGCGAAGGTCCGCAGATCGGCGAACGCGTGCTCGAGCCGGCCGAGCAGGCCGTTGATCGTGAGCACAAGCGCGTGAAGGTCGCGATCGGCGGGATTCACTTCGACGCGTTGGGATAAATCCGTGGCCTGAATGTCGCGCAGCGTGGCATCGATGGCTGACAGAGGCGCCAGGGCGCGTCCTGCAATCAACCACCCGCCAAAACTCGTGACGATGACGATGAGAGGCACGAGAACGACCGATGCGGTCGCAACCGCGTGGAGTGTGGTGGGTACGTCCCCCAGTGGATTTCCAATCTGGAGATAGGCGGCGTCAGCGCCATCGATGGGTGAGCAGATGAAACGCACAAGGCCGGACTGCTCGAGCGTGACCGTGAAAAACTCGGGATCCGACGGCGCATGCGCGGCGGCGTGGACAAGTGCCTCGTGTCTCCCGATTGTGGGTTCGGCAACCTGAAGCAGCGGGCTGCGATAGAGGAGATCTCCGTGGCCGTTCCGCACCATGACCATCCGCGGCACGGCGTCGCTGGTCCGAAGGACCTGGGCGATGGGCTCCTGTTCGAGCGGTGTCGAGGAGAGGACCTCTGCAATCCTGTGTGCGCTGGCCTCGAGCTCGGCATCGTGATGGCGATACAGCGTCTGGGCGAGCCAGCCGTACAGGAGCAGCGCGAACGCTGAAAGCGTGAGCGTGAGAGCGCCCACGTACCACAGGGCGAGGCGGGCGCGCAGCGTTTCAGCCGGTTTCATCAGGATCGCGGATCACATAGCCGGAGCCTCGCACCGCGTGGATCAGTCGGGGCTCGGCACCATGCTCGACCTTGTTTCTGAGATGATTGATGTAGACGTCGATGACGTTCGTCAGCCGGTCGAAATCGAAGTCCCACACGCGCTCGGCAATCATCGCGCGGGTCACGACCTGGCCGGCATGCCGCATCAGGTATTCCAGCAGTGCGTATTCTTTCTGAGAAAGATCTACCCGGCGATCGCCGCGTTTCACGACGCGGCTGATGGGATCGAGCGTGAGATCGCCGACTCGAAGCAGGAGAAGGTCGGCCGGCTGCCGCCGGCGGAGAATCGCGCGGATCCGGGCGCTGAGTTCCATGAACGCGAACGGCTTGGTCAGATAGTCGTCGGCGCCGACTTCGAGGCCTCTGACCCTGTCTTCGACCATGCCGCGCGCCGACAGGATGAGGATAGGCGTCAGGTTCCCGCGCGCGCGCAGGTCCCGGCACACCGCCAACCCATCGATGCCCGGGAGCATCACATCCAGAATGATGAGGTCGTAGGCGGTTTGCCCGGCGCGTTCCAATGCCTGTTCGCCGTCGCGCACGGTCTCGACGGCGAACGACTCCTCCTCAAGGCCTGTCTCAATGACGTGCGCGAGCTTCGACTCGTCTTCAACCAGCAGGACGCGCACGGTGCACTTCGTCAGTGCTTGTGATCGGCGGGCATCGCGGCTTTATCCACCGCGACGGCAACGTTCGTCCTCCCCGCCGGTCGCTTGCCGCCGGCCGGTTCCACCCAGTCGAAGGTCGTCCCGTCGGCAAAACGCTGATGGGCTTTCCATGAGATCTCCGACGGGGCCGAAGGGTTCTTCGCCACGAACGTGAATGTTTTGAACTGCTTGGACAGGATTTCGGTTTTCCACGTGATGGCGACGATGCGGTCTCCCGCTTTCTTCACCTCGTATGCGTCGGCTGGTCCGTCCACGGAGACGACCGTCATCGCGTCGGGGATTTCAAGCTCGATGCCGGTTGTCGTGACGGTGCCCTCGGTCGGGACACGCATCGTGTAGGTCACGGTTGCGCCGGGAGCCGATTCGCGGGGTTGCAGATTGACGTGCGCGTAGGCGGCGCTGGCGACCAGCAGCAGCGCTGCGCCGAGGCCGAGTGTTCGCTTTCGCATGACGGACGCTCCTTCGAATAAAAGTGACGGGGGATCCTGACGAGTATTTGAACATACCCAACCGGCCCCCGACAGACAATTAAATTCCTTTAATACGCCCTGTGGAGCCCTGTCGGTCTGAGAAAAGCAAAGTAGCATCGATCGAGCAGCGAACCATATGCACAGAACACGCGTACCGAGATCTCCCGCATATCCGACCCGCCGGATGTTTGTGAAAGGGCTGGCCATCGGCGGTGCCGCCGCAAGCGCCGGCTGGCTGCCCGGCACAGGCTGGGCGCAGGGCGCCCGCCAGCCGACAACCGAGCTCTCCGGAACGTCGTTCGATTTGCAGATCGGTGAAACGCCCGTCAATATCACCGGCGCAGCCCGCACGGCGTTCACCGTAAACAACTCCCTGCCGGCACCCACGCTGCGCTGGCGCGAGGGTGACACGGTGACGCTGCGTGTCGGCAATGCTCTCGATGAAGACGCGTCGGTTCACTGGCACGGCATTCTGCTGCCGGCGAATATGGACGGCGTGCCCGGCCTCAGCTTCCATGGCATCCGCCCCAACGAAGCCTACCTTTACCGATTCCACGTCCGCCAAAGCGGCACGTACTGGTACCACAGCCACTCGGGTTTCCAGGAGCAGCGCGGCGTCTATGGCGCTCTCGTCATCGAGCCGCGGGAATCCTCGCCAGTGATGCCCGACCGCGAGCACGTGGTCCTGTTGTCGGACTGGACCGACGAGAAACCGGAACGCGTGTTCGGAAAACTGAAGAAGCAGTCGGACTACTACAACTTCAACCAGCGCACCGTGGGCGACTTCATGCGCGACGTTCGTCAGACGGGATTGAAGCGGACCATGGCGGACCGGAAGATGTGGGGCGAAATGCGGATGAACCCCACCGATCTGGCCGACGTGAGCGGCTATACCTACACATACCTGATGAACGGACAGTCGCCGGCGGCGAACTGGACCGGGCTGTTCAAGCCAGGCGAGCGCACGCGGCTGCGCTTCATCAACGGGTCGGCGATGTCGTATTTCGACATTCGAATTCCCGGGTTAAAGATGACGGTCGTCGCCGCGGATGGTCAATACGTACACCCCGTGTCAGTTGACGAATTCCGCATTGCGGTTGCCGAAACGTTCGACGTCATGGTTGAGCCATCTGGCCAGGATGCCTACACCATCTTCGCGCAGTCGATGGATCGCACGGGATATGCGGCCGGCACGCTGGCGGTGCGCGCCGGTTTGCGCGCAGGCGTCCCGTCGCCCGATCCGCGACCGTTGCTGACCATGGCGGACATGGGCCATGGCGGGATGGGTGACATGAGCACGATGAAGCCTGCGAATGACCCGCACGCAGGCCACGCCGTGCCCGAGAAACCCGCGGCGCCAGATCCCCACGCCGGTCACAACATGCCGGCGCAATCGGCACCCGCAGTCCCTGCGCCGGGGGGCCACGACATGTCGGCGATGGGCGGCGGGGACATGCAGATGCACCCGGCCGGCGAGGAGGGGAATCCGCTCGTCGACATGCAGAGCATGACCCCCACCTCGCGCCTCGATGACCCGGGCATCGGCCTGCGGGACAATGGCCGGCGCGTGCTGACCTACGCCGATCTGCGGAGCGTCTTCGACGATCCGGACGGCCGCGAGCCTTCGCGAACGATCGAGCTCCATCTCACCGGCCACATGGAACGGTTTGCGTGGTCCTTCAACGGCATCAAGTTTTCGGATGCCGAGCCGTTGCGTCTGACCTACGGAGAGCGGCTGCGGATTGTGCTGGTCAACGACTCGATGATGTCGCACCCGATCCACCTCCACGGCATGTGGAGCGACATGGAAGACGATGCCGGCGCCTTCCAGGTCCGCAAGCACACCGTCGATATGCCTCCGGGAACCAAGCGGAGCTATCGAGTCAGGGCCGACGCGCTTGGTCGATGGGCGTATCACTGCCACCTTCTCTTTCATATGGAAGCCGGCATGTTTCGCGAAGTGAGAGTGGAGGAATGAAAGCGGGAATACTGGTGATGTCTGCGGCGATCGTGCTCGGACTGACGCCGGCTGCTGCCCGCGCACAGGCACCGCCGGCGGGGCAGGCCGATCACGCCGATCACCAGCCCGAAACGCCCAAGCCGGCCGGGTCTTCGACGCCGATCGCGCCCATCACCGACGCCGATCGCGCGGCGGCGTTTCCGGATGTGGAAGGGCACGCGGTTCACGATAAGGCGATGAATCTGTTCGTGCTGTTCGATCAGCTCGAATGGCAGGCCGGAGAGAACGGCCGCCTCGACTGGGACAATAAAGGTTGGCTCGGAGGTGATCTCAATCGGCTGTGGTTCCGCACAGAAGGTGAGGCCGGGGAAGGCGGCGTGGAGCGGGCGACCGCACATGTTCTGTACGGGCGAGCCATCTCACGGTGGTGGGATGTCGTTGGGGGAATCCGACAGGATGTACGGCCCGGTCCGGCGCACACGTGGGCAGCATTTGGGATCCAGGGGCTCGCGCCGCAATGGTTTGCCATCGAAGCGACCGGCTACATCGGTGAAGGCGGACGCACACATGCGCGCTTCGAAGCTGAGTATGAGCTGTTGCTCACGAACCGTTTAATCGCACAGCCGCTGGTCGAGCTGGAACTGTATGGCAAATCCGACCCGCTGCGCGGGATTGGGGCCGGGTTCAGCACGGCGGAAACGGGCCTTCGCCTTCGATACGAGATCCGACGTGAGTTCGCACCCTACGTGGGAATCACGTGGCAGCAGAGGTTTGGCAGCACAGCCGATCTGGCGAGATCCGCCGGACGCGAATCGGGCAGCACCCGGCTGGCAGTCGGCCTGCGGACCTGGTTCTAGTGGTGCTCGGGTCGCCAGAAGTAATGCGTCAACGGAGTGGCAGGTAGCAAAAGGAGGACTCATGGAACGGGATGTTGTGTGTGGCATGCAAGTGGATCCAAACAAGGCGGCCGGCAAGAGCGAGCTCAACGGCAAGACGTACTACTTCTGTTCGAACGGCTGCAAAGTGAAGTTCGACGCCGACCCAGGTCAGTAC
>JANNJO010000038.1:0-9356 GCA_031395755.1 Acidobacteriota bacterium | reverse complement strand
AGCAGGGTTACCTGCTCGAAGACGACGTCGACACGGTTGTCAAACGGGCGGACGGCCACTGGAGCCATCTGTTCGCGAACGGAGAGACGGGCGCGACGAAGAAATGACGGAACGCGATAAGTCCTCACCGAAGGTCGTCATCGTGTCCGGTGGCGCGCACGGCATCGGCGAGGCGTCCGCTCTTGCGTTCGCCCGTGAGGGCTATCGCGTCGCGGTCGCCGACATCGATCGTGCCGCCGGAGAAAAGCTCGCTGCGGGCAGGCGCTCACCGACCGGCGACATTGCATTCATTCAAGCGGACGTCTCTCGCTCCAGCGAAGCGCGCGACGTCGTACAGAAGACCGTGGCAGCGTTTGGCGGCGTCGACATTCTCTTCAATAACGTCGGCATACAACCGCCGGACAGCTACAGAACGGCGGAACATCTGGACGAAGCAGTATGGGACCGCATCATGGATGTGAACGCCAAGAGTTGCTTTCTGCTCTGCAAGTACGCCATTCCGGAGATGCTCAAACGCGGCGCAGGCGTCATCATCAACAATGCGAGTGTTCAGGCGCTGCAGTCCCAGAGGCTGGTCCCGGCGTACGCCGCCAGCAAGGGAGCGGTACTGTCCCTGACCCGGAATCTCGCGCTGGACTACGCCGACAAAAACATTCGAGTCGTCGCCATCTGCCCGGGCTCTGTCGACACTCCCATGCTGCGGGCGACGGCGGCACTGGAATCTCCACAGAATCCTGACGAGGCGCTCACGCAATGGGGATTGAAACACCCGATTGGACGGATTGGCCGGGCCGAAGAGATCGCCGAAGTCGTGCTGTTCCTTGCGAGCGAGAAGGCGTCGTTCATCACCGGCGAATACGTGTGCGTAGATGGCGGATTGATGGCAAAGGGCGCCTGGGCGTGAAAGATGGCAAACGGTAGCTATAATCTCTCCGGCCCTAACTGTAGAAGGAGGAAATCATGAACGTCTCTCGTTCTGCGAAGTGGATGTGTTGCGCGCTCGTCGCCGTGCTGCTCGGCGGCTTTGGGAACCGCGTGCTCGGCCAGGGTGGGGGCGGAAACGCACCGCCGCTGCTTGATGCGAAGAACCTGCGGGTCCAACCCGAACAAGTCATCGCCCCGCTCAAGATCTTTGGCGATTCATCGAAGGAAGGCTTCTACGTCTATCGCAACCGATTCGGTCCGAGGCAGACGAGCCGCCCTCACTATCACGACAAGGATCGATGGGCGATGGTCGTCAAGGGCACGTGGTATACCGGCGAAGGTGACGTCTTCAAGCCCGAGACGATGGTGCCGATCAAGGCTGGTGGCTTCATGTTCCATCCGGCTGGCTACCATCACTACGATGGCTCGATGGACGACAACGAAGTGATCGTTCAACTCATGGGGTACGGACCGGTCACGACCGTTCAGACCGAGGTCGACGAAAAAGGCAATCCGACAGGTAACAATCCTAAGAACCCGAATCGCGGTCGTGGAGCAGGCGCGTCGAGCGGCGCCCCTTCGGGCAGGGGACAGGAGAAATAGGCGCCGCAAGTTGTCGCCCGGAAGCTTGGCGGGCCGGACGGCTAAAGCCGAGCCCTAGGGTAAGCATGCGGCTGACGCAACAGAGATACGTCGTAATTTCTGCAACGGCGGCTACCTGACAATAAGCAGCAGCGCAGCCGACAGCACGGCCAGAATCCACAATACCACGGACACTTCCCGCGCACGACCGCTCAGCGCGTAGAGCAACGCGTGGAGGATGAATCCCCACAGAATGCCTTGCGTAATCGAGAGCGTCAGCGGAATCAGGACGACCGTCATGAAGGGCGGCAGTGCGTCCTCGATTGAGTTGAAGTCGAGTGCGGTGATGGTCTGAAACATCGCCAAACCCACCAACACGAGGACCGGGGCGGTAGCGTAGGCGGGAACAGCCGCCGCCAACGGAGCGATGAAGAAGCACGGCAAAAAACACAGAGCCGTGACGACCGACGCTCGTCCCGTGCGGCCGCCCATTCGGATACCGGCGATGCTTTCGACGTACGCCGTTCCCGGTGATGTGCCAGCCAGCCCGGCGCCGAGGGTGGCGAACGCATCGACGAGCAGCCCTCGACGCAGATTGAGCGGCCTGCCGTCGCGCTCGGTCAGACCCGATGCGGTTGCGACGCCAATGAAGGTCGACAGCGAGTCGAACAGATCGGTGAACATGATGGCGATGATGGCAGGGAGCAACGACAGCTGCAGTGCGCCGACGATATCCAGCTTCAGGAACACCGATGAGAAATCGGGCGCGCTGAACAGCCGGTCTGGAGGCGGCGCGTAGCGCAACGCCCAAGCGGCGAGGGTAACCGCCAGGATCGACGCCAGGAACGCGAGCGGGTTCCCTCTTCGCTGCAGAACGAACGCCACAACGATGCCGGCCAGCAGAAACAGCACGCGATGATCCAGCTCGCCCAGACGAACCACGGTGACCGAATCGCCGACGACAACGCCGACGTTCCGAAGGGCAATCAGCGTCAAGAGCAGTCCGATGCCTGCCGCAGCCGCGATGCGCAAGGCTGGCGGTATGGCCGCCGCGATTCGCTCCCGCAACGGCGTTGCCGAGACGATCAGAAAAAGCACGCCGGCCCAGAACACGATTCCGAGCGCCGTCTGCCACGCGACGTGATTCTGCAGCACGATCGTGTAGGCAAAGAACGCATTGAGGCCCATTCCTGGCGCCACGCCGAACGGGAGGCGCGCGTACAGTCCCATCATCAGCGTCATGCTGAAGGCGATGAGCACCGTCGCCGTGAGCGCCCCCGAAAAGGTCATGCCGGTGCCAGGCGTCGCCAGGATCGTCGGATTGACGAAGACGATGTACGACATCGTAAAGAAGGTGGTGAGGCCTCCTACGACATCGGAATAGATGGGTGCGGTTTGGGGTGGAGTTGACGGCGCAGGCGCCACGCGCCGAGTGTATCCTGAACATCGGCTTCATCACTCTACTTCGCCGTTAACGCGAGAGGCGGATCCGTCTGCCGCATGGCCGGGTTCAGGGGGTCATGGAGGGCGCGTTCGCAGAGTGCGGGGAATGCGGTCACGACGACGACCACGGTCCAATCGTCGCCGATTGGCGAATGAACGAGTCGGGATACGTCGCGGCAAGGCGTGTTCGTACAGCGTCAGTTCCGCCTTGCAAGCGACGTAATGCCGGCTCGTGATTGATCCAGCGGCGCTTCAGACCGCGCTTGGATGCACTCGACGCGAGTTCTACTTGATGAGTCCGAACGCGAGAATGTCGTCTCCGGCGGCGATCGCAATGTATTCCTGACCGTCGAACTGGTACGCCATCGGCGAGGCACGCCAGTTCGCGTTGGCTTGGAAGGACCACAGCGTTTTGCCGCTCACGGCGTCGGCCGCAGCGAAGGCTCCGCTGTCCTCGCCGAAGAAGACCAGGCCGGTCGAGGTCGCAAGCGTCCCACCCCATGAGGAGCCGGTACCGGCCTGCGGCAGCTCCCATTTCCGGTTGCCTGTCTGCAGATCGATCGCGTACAACAAGCGCTGCGGTTTCGGATTGGTGTCGACGCGTTGACTTCCGCCGCCGTACGCTTTGCCCTGCTCCCACTCGACCGGCCGTTTGGTATAGATCGAGCACTTCTCGAACACCTGGACGTAGTACAACCCGGTTGCGCGATTGTAGGAGGGAGAGAACCAATTGGTCGCACCATCCTGGGAAGGACACACATGCGTGCCCTCCGCGGTCGGCTCCTGATTCGGAGTCTTGATCGGTTTTCCATCGGGTCCGATTCCGCTGGCCCACGTCAGGTTTTTGATGAACTGCTTGGCCAGCAGAAGCTTCCCGTTGGTGCGATCGAAGACGTAAAAGAACCCGTTGCGGTTGGCCTGCACCAGCAGCATGCGGCGCTGGCCTTCCCAGTTGGCGTTGATCACCATCGGGGTCTCGGTCGCGTCCCAGTCCCAGAGGTCGTGCGGGGTGAACTGGTAGTACCACTTCAGCTTGCCGCTGGCTGGATCGAGCGCGAGGATGCAATCGGAATACAGATTGTCGCCGCCGCGCTCGTCGCCGTTATAGTCCGGTCCGGGATTGCCCGTCGGCCAGAACAGCGTATCGGTGTCCTGATCGTAGGTGCCGGTGAACCAGGTGTTGGCGCCGCCATGCTCGATGCTTTTACCTTTCCACGTCTCCCACGCCGGCTCTCCCGGTTTCGGCAAGGTCGAGAAGCGCCACACTTCTTTCCCGGTTGCCTGATCAAAGGCCGCGACAAAACCTTGCGCCCCGTTGTCTCCACCGCCGGTCCCGGAAATCACGAGGTTGCCCACGGCGAGCGGAGCTGACGTTGCGCCGTGATTTTTTCGCCAGTCCGCCATCTCGACATCCCATACCAGCAGGCCTGTCGCACGATTCAGAGCGATCAAGTGAGCGTTGTCGGTCACCATGAAAAGTTTGTCGCCGCCCAGAGCCACACCGCGATTGATCCCGCTGGCTGCGTCGCCGGCCAAGCCGCTGGACCGGGGACGCTGGTAGCGCCAGACCTGACGGCCATTACCGGCGTCGAGCGCGTAGCACTCGTTCGCCTGTGTGACGTACATCACGCCGTGGGCCACGACCGGAGTGCCTTGCAGCCGGCCCGCGTTTGGAATCCTGAAGATCCATTTCGGCGCGACCCGCTTCACGTTCGATTTGTCGATCTGTCGCAGCGTCGTGTAGCGATTGCCGCCAAGGTCTCCGTTATAGGAAGGCCAATCAATCTCCGACGTGACTTCACGGAATTTGCCCGAGTCCGTCCTCCGCAGCAGGTGGATCCGGTTGTCGTCGGAGCGAACTTGCGCGTCTGCCGATCCTTCGTTGACCACCAGGCCGTCCAGCGATCTGCCGTTGCTCAGCCCGAAGCTCTTGCGGTATGGCTGGAATCCGCCGCGCGGCCGGAGCGTCCGGACGAACGCGATCAACTGCGGCAGTTCCGCGTCACTGACGCTCACGGCCGGCATTCCGCGAGCCGGCAGACCTTCGCGAATCAGCGTTGCCAGCTGCGGATCCTGCAGGTCCGGTGCGGCCCGTGTGATGGCGCGAGCGTGTTCTCCGCCGTTGCCGTCGGCGCCGTGGCAGGTGCCGCAGCGGTCCTCGAAGATCTCTTTGCCGGGTGGACTCTGGGCCCAGGCCGTGCAGGCCAGCGCCATCAAACCCACCAGGATCGGGCCGACGGTTCGGTGCATGATCAATCTCCTCAGGGCGAGTGGGCAGACCTCAGTGAATGACTTCTCCGTCGACGACTTCGTCGTCCATGGGATCGAAGTGTGGAATCTCGAGCGTTCGCACCGCCTCGATGGCCAGCGCGATGATTTCTTCGGCTGAACTAGATTTTTTGTCACGCCTCGCTTGCCTGCGCGCGGCTCGAAGCGCACGCAGAACCTGGGCACGATCGAATCGCTGGCCGGAACAATGGTCGCAAAAGCTCATGGTGTTATTTTTGATCAGGAGACCCCTGATTAGCGAAGATACGCAATCAGCGGCGTCAGCGTGATCGGGCTGAGGATCGTCGAGAGAAACACCGTGCTCGTGACGAAGTCCGGCGAGGCATCGAACTCGAGCGCGAGAATGGTCGTGGCCACGGCGACCGGCATCGATGAGAGCACGACCACCGCCTGACGTGCGGCCCCCGATACGTCCAGCAGCGAGGCGAGGCCGAGCGCCACACACGGGGCCGCCAGCAGCGACACGCAGACGGCAGCGGCCACGAGTGCGGGGCGTCTGGGCCACACGGCGCGTTCCAGCTGCATACCAAGGACGAGGATCATCAGCGGAAGCGCCGCATCGCTCAGCATCATGACCGGCCGCAGCAGTGGCGTCGGCAGTGTGGTGCCGGTCGCAATCACGAGCATCGCCGCGGCGATGCCGTAGATCGCGGGCATCCTCAACACGCTCGTCGCGGCAGTGCGCAGGCTGCGGCGTCCGGAGGCCGCGAGGAACGCGCCAACGGTGTTGGTCAACACCGATCCTGTCAAGAAAAATACGGTGCCATACGAAAGAGCCTCTTCCCCAAACGCGAACGACACCACGGGTAAACCGTAGTTCCCGCCGTTCGAGAACATCACGACAAGAAGGAACGCGCTCGCCTCGGTGCGGCTGAGTCGAAGCGCCAGCGACAGCACTGCGCCGACAACCGCCATTGCAAGCATCACGAGCACGGCCAGGAGAACCATCCGTCCGAACTCCCGTCCGGTTGCAACGGTCGTGATCAGGAGGCGAAATGCAAAGCATGGCAGGAGCGCATAGAAGACGACGTGCGTCAACGTTGTGGCGCTGGCATTAAGCCACCTTGCGAGAACGAAACCCGCGCCGGCAATGACGAAGATGGGCAGGAGATCCGACGCGAAGACGGAGAATAAGTCGCTCAACCGTGGAACAGTATCGGTTGAAACGCCAACTCCAACAAGACAGGTCAGCCGCTATAATCCGGCCCGGAGGGCGCACATGGAACGTCAGACATCTCTTGCGCTGCTGACCGTGGCGCTGTTCACGGTTGGCGTTGTCGTGGCCGACGCTCAAAACAGTCTTACCGAGCAGGTTCGCAGCGCCGAGATCGCCTTTGCCAAGTCCATGGCCGACCGCGACGCTGCAGCCTTTGCCTCATTGATTGCCGATGAGGCGGTGTTTTTCGGAAATCAGAGCGTCATGCGAGGGAGGACGGCGGTTGTCGCCGGGTGGAAGCGCTTCTTCGACGGCCCCTCAGCGCCCTTTTCATGGAAACCGGCCGAAGTGGAGGTGCTGGCGTCGGGCACCCTCGGCATGACGAGTGGACCGGTTTTCGACCCTCAGGGGCGTCGCATCGGAACGTTCAACTCCATCTGGCAGCGGCAGGGCGACGGTTCGTGGAAGGTGATCTTCGATAAAGGGTGTCCGCCTTGCGACTGTTCGGCGAAACCCTGAACAAGAGACCAGAAGATTTGAACAGGAGGATAAGAGATTAGGAGAGCTCTTGATCTCCGATCTCGTTAGATCTTCCTTTCTCTTGTTCACACGGAGTCAACGATCCAGCTTCGTCGAACAAGCGTCTGCAACGGGCTCGCGCCGATGTTCTGCGTAGCAGGCAGTGGATACTCGAAGACACGCTGCCTGCGAGCAGAACGTCGGCGTGAGCCCGTTAACACCACGTCAAGAGCGATGGTCCGGCTGAGGCCGGACACTATGTACTAACTGTGTAGGCGGAATCGGAGAGCGAGGCATGCACGCTCGGGACGACCTTGGTGCCGTACAGCTCAATGCTCCTCATGAGCGCGTCGTGGGGCAGCGTGCCGTTGCTGTATTTCAAATTGAACCGCGACAGACCAAGATCCCTCACGGTGCGCGCGATCTTCGCCGCCACCGTTTCGGGCGCGCCGACATATAGAGCGCCGTCGGGACCGGCTTCGCGCTCGAAGTCGTCGCGGCCCCGCGGAGGCCAGCCGCGCTCGCGGCCGATGCGATTCATCATCGCCAAATAGTGCGGCCAGACGTCCTCTTTCGCCTGCTCGTCAGTAACCGCAACATGCCCGGGAGAATGGACCGCGATCGGCTGCGGCGCCTTTCCGAACTCCTCTAAAGAGCGCTTGTATACATCCACGTACGGCAGGAACCGCTTGGCGCTGCCTCCGATGACGGCAAGCGTGAGCGGAAGGCCATGCCTCGCCGCGCGCACGACGGATTCGGGACTGCCGCCAACGCCGACCCACGTGCGCAGGCGGCCGGTCTCGACAGGCGGATAGACAGTCTGATTCATCAACGCGCTGCGCGTACGGCCCGACCAGGTGACAGGCTGCTGGTCAAGCAGTTCGACGAACAGATCCAGTTTCTCTTCGAACAGCTCGTTGTATTGCGAAAGATCGTAGCCGAAGAGCGGATACGACTCCGTGAACGATCCCCTGCCGAGAATCACTTCGGCGCGTCCGTTCGACACCGCGTTGAGCGTGGAGAATCGCTGAAATACTCTGACGGGGTCATCGGTGCTCAGGATCGTCACCGCCGAGCCAAGAAGAATTCGCTCGGTCTTGCCGGCGATGGCCGCCAATACCACCTCCGGCGCGGACACCGAAAAGTCCGCGCGATGATGCTCGCCAACGCCGAATGCGTCGACGCCGACCTGTTCGGCAAGCACGCCTTCAGCAACGACGTTGCGCAGCGCCTGCGCCTGCGTCACAGGACGGCCGCCGCTGTCGTACACCACGTCGCCAAATGTATCCAGACCCAGCTCAAGCATTCACTTGAGTATGACGCACGCCGGTATGGAAAGGATTCCGCGGAGGTCACCGCCGTGAGCGGTTCGCGCTCGGCGTCGTATCGGCGTCCAGATCGCCGAGTACGAACTGAATGCCCCTGAAGAAGAAGTCGCTGAGATTCGCCGCCGCAAAAAACGCCGGCGTGTGACCCAATGCGGTGAAAAAGACGCGGCCTTTGCCGTAGGTATGGATCCAGCTGAGAGCGTAGTCAGCGTCGGGGCGGACGCACGGGCGACCGCAGCCCCTCCCCTGATTCAAATCCGTCTTTTCGATGTCGATGCTCATCAGGACACGCACTTTGTCGCGCGACAGGGGTCCTTCAACGTAGCGGTAGAATTCGTCCTGATGAACGAATGACTGGCCCTCGAACGCGGCGACGAGTGGGCTCGTCGGGTCATCGATCTTGACGGTGGCTATCTCTGTCGGCTCGCGGTGGCTGCCCTCCACGGCGCCGAGCATCTCCCCGAACTCCGCCCAGTCCATCGAGGCGTGGCTCGTGCCGTGGTATCCCGCCAGGCCGCCGCCTTCACGCACGAAACGACTCAAGCCGGCGCGAATCTCCGGATCGACGAAGATCATCCCTACCGTGTTATTCAGGAAGACGGCGTCGAATTTTCGGATCCTGTCGTACTTGAAATTGTCGAGATCGTTGCTGAACACTGCCTCGTACGCGCCGGTCGCTTTCGCGAACAGTTCGATCGCCATGTTCGCTGCCGGGATGGAACGATGTCCGCCATTCGCTCCGCCATAACCAATGTTCGCGTCATAGATCAGAAGCCTTCTGGATGCCTTCGGCGTCGCTGCAGGTCTTCGCGGAATCGCCGCGGTGATCTTCTCCCGTTCCTCGGGAGTCAAGCGATCGGGTCCCTTGATCGGGATCCCACGGGAGAGCTGCGCCACGCGCTCGGCCACAACTGGCTGCACGGCCTTTTCGAATGCGTCCAACGACCGGGACAGATCCGCCACGACATCCGGTCCGCCGCTCGTGTCTACCGTGATGAGCGAAGGCTTCAACTCCCGCCGGTAGATTTCAGCCAGGAGTGGCGCCAAAGCGTTTCGACCGCTCAGCCTGAGAGCCAGCACCCTGTCTTTGAGCAGCGCAATTCCATCGAGGGGCG
>JANNJO010000366.1:0-16519 GCA_031395755.1 Acidobacteriota bacterium | reverse complement strand
TGAAGCGCCAACGTATCGAGCTCGATCAGGTGTACGACTTCGTGGCGCTCCGCATCATCACCGACAGCGTCAAGGATTGCTACGCGGCGCTGGGCATCATCCACCAGACATGGTCGCCGGTGCCGGGGCGCATCAAGGATTTCATCGCGATGCCGCGGCCGAACGGCTACCAGTCGCTGCACACGTCGGTCATCAGCGAGCGCGGCGTGCCCTTCGAGGTGCAGATCCGCACCGAAGAGATGCACCGGCACGCGGAGGAAGGCATTGCGGCGCATTGGAAATACAAGGAAGGGCGCATCGGCGATCACCGCGACGAGCGGCACTTCCAGTGGCTGCGCCAGCTTCTCGAAGTGCAGCAGGAAGTCCGCGATCCCCACGAGTTCATCCAGAACCTCAAAGTCGACCTCTATCCGGAGGAGGTCTACATCTTCACCCCGAAGGGGCAGGTGAAGGCCCTGCCGCGGGGCGCAACGCCGGTCGATTTCGCTTACGCCATCCACACCGATATCGGCCATCAGTGCGTGGGCGCCCGCGTCAACAGCAAGATGGTGCCGCTGCGCACGCGCCTGCGCAACGGCGACATCGTCGAGATCGTGACCAACAACGGCCACAAGCCCAGCCGCGACTGGCTGAACTTCGTCGTTACGGCGAGAGCGCGTAACAAGATCAAGCATTTCGTGCAGGGGGAAGAGCGCGCCCGCAGCGTGGATCTGGGCCGTCGTCTGCTGGAAAAGGAAGCGCGGCGCTTCAACGTGAATCCCGGAACGCTCTTCGAGAGCGACGCCTTCAAGAAGGCGAGCGCGGAGCACGGACCCGGCGATGAGATCTTCGCGGAGATCGGCTACGGGAAGGTCGCGCCGCGCAAGCTGCTGGCGAGGCTGGTGCCGCAGGATCAGCTCAAGGAGAAGCCGCCGGAAAGCACCGTCGCCTCCGTCATGCGCCGCGTGCTCCGCACCGGTGTGCCGGCCGGCGATGACAAGATCAAAGTCCGCGGCATCGACGACCTGATGGTCGTGCGCGCCCGCTGCTGCAACCCGATTCGCGGCGAATCAATCGTGGTGTACATCACGCGCGGCAAGGGTGTCTCGGTGCACTCGGCCGCGTGCCCGAACGTCACGAATCTGCTGTACGACCCCGAGCGCCGCATCGACGTCGAGTGGGACAACGCGGCAGACCCCTCGCGCTACATCGTGCGGCTGACCATGCAGGTGGAAGATCGGCAGGGCATACTGGCCGACGTCAGCTCGCGGATCGCGGCGATCAACACGAACATCACCAACGTCGAGGCGACGGGCGCCGACAGCGATCACCTCGGCCGCATCAACATGGCGGTCGAGATCAAGGACGTGAAGCACCTGGAGAAAGTCATCAAGCTCCTCCGCGGTGTCGAAGGTGTCCTCGATGTCGAGCGCTCCGCTGCAAGACCGAACTAACTAACCGACAAAAGCGATGACGTCGATCTCGATGCGGGCGTCTTTGGGGAGCCTGGCTGCCTGGATGGTCGAGCGGGCGGGCTGCGGGGGCGTAAAGAAAGAGGCGTAGACCTCGTTCATGGCGGCGAAGTCGCCAAGGTCGGCCAGGTAAACCGTGGTGCGGACCACGTGCTGGAATGACGCGCCTCCGGCCCTGAGAATCTCGCCAATGTTTTCAAATGCACGGCGCGTCTGGTCGCCGATGCTGCCCGGGACGAGATCTCCCGTCGCAGGGTCGATCGGCACCTGTCCCGACACGAAGAGAAACTGCCCCGCCCGGATCGCCTGGGAATACGGCCCCAGCGCCTTCGGGGCCGATCCGGTCGAGACGGCAGACAGCATCGCTAAGCGGCCTTGGTGACCTTGTTCGAGCGCAGGCAGCGGGTGCAGACGCGGATGCGGCGGACGCCACCGTTCATCAGCGCGCGGACGGTCTGCAGGTTCGGTAGAAAGCGACGGGCACGCACGTTATGCGCGTGGCTGACCGTCCGCCCGACAACGGGCTTCTTACCGCAGATTTCACATACTCTGGCCATTCTCTTCCTCCCGGGAAAAACTAGTAATTATAGCCGTTTACGGGATTATGAGGGAAGAGGCCGGCGCGTTTCCGCTGCCAGAGGGCGCGGCGCCCTCGCCTCCGTCGGTTCCCGGCGCCGGCGTGAGCACCCGTCCCAGAAGCTGCTGAAACTCGTTGGTGTTCGCTCTGACAGTTGCCATCGTCCTGGCCGCATGCTCGATGCGCCGAAGTGCAATGGCCGCGTCGCGATCGAGCGCCGCGCCGGCACTTTTTGACATCTCGTCGAGCAGCGTCCTGAACTCCGCCATCAGGCGTGCTGCGGGGAGCGACGCGGGTTGATGCTCGTAGACAATGCCCCGGCCAGCCGTCTCGAGCGTCGCCGCGAGGGCTCCTGCGGCTTGCGCGATGTCTTCATCGACCAGCTTCTGCAGCATCTCACTCTGGTGCCGCGCCGTGGCGGCCGCCAGCATCAGAAACACACGCGCCTGCCGCTCGGACAAGCCCTGAAGAAGGGGCAGCACCGTCGCCCGATCCAACTCGTGCTGCCGTTGCACGATGGCCGGCGGATGCGTGCGCGAGGATGCGAGGTAGCCGCAGTCGGCGGGACAGCTGATTTCGACGAGCCTTTTCGTGCCGCAGCACACGGCGCAGATCGGTTTGCCGAGAGCCGGGCAGGCGCGTTTCGCCTTCCGTTGGTTACAGACGGGACAAAGCATGGGGTGTGGGAAATTGTCCTCTATTCACGAACGCCGCTGTCACCCAGTGTCTTCAAACCGAACCGTTCCTCTTGTCGCGACGTCTAAACCCTTACGAGTTACGAAATGTCCAGAATGCCAGCTCGGAAGCTGATAAGTCTAGCTGCATGAGTCGGATAGCAGTGGGACGGCCGGGGGGCTGAAGCGAGAACGCAGAAACCGCGCCCTTCTCCTGACCAGCCAACCCCTATTTTCCCACGAAAAACCGAGAGGGCTCCGGATCTGCTCAGATTGGCCGATGGGCATTCCCTTTGCAGTAAGCCCAGAGGATTGGATGCGATCAGTGACGCGATTTGAGACAGCGGCGGAAGGAGTCGGATCATGAAGACGAAGAACAAGCAGATTTCCGCAACGGAAGTACGCTACTCCGATCTGAAGCGGATGCTCGAGGAGCGCCGTAAAGAGATCCTGAGCGAGGTTCAGGGCCGGATCAGGGATCAGCGCGAAGCCGATGCGTGGGGCAAGGTAAATGAAGTCCTGGACGCCGGTGAAAGCTCCGAGGCGGATATTCAGGAAGATATCGAGTTTGCGTTGATCCAGATGAAGGCGGAGACGCTGACGAAGATTAACGACGCGCTCGCCCGGCTGGAAGGCGGCGCCTATGGGTACTGCGCAGACTGCGGCGGTGAGATTTCTGACAAACGCCTGCGGGCGCTGCCGTTCGCGGTGCGTTGCAAGGATTGCGAAGAAGGGCGGGAGATGGCGGTTGAGCGCGAGAAGGTGCTCGCGCAAAAGCGCAATGGCCCGGCGTTTTTCTTCGATATGTCGAGCTGAACCGGTGTCCTTTTGAAGCAGGCTCCGCCGTTGAGGGGCGGGGCCTGTGACCCTCCCGATCAACAAGCACTAAACTGCGGCACCCTACGAGGTTTTCCCAGCCATGAGTCGTGAAGACGAACGTCTCGACATCGGTGAAGCGCCAGCGGAGCAGCCGGTAGCCATTCCCAACGAGTTGCCAATTCTCCCGCTGCGCGACACCGTGTTGTTTCCGAATTCGTTCCTGCCGTTGGCCGTCGCGCGTGAGAGCTCCGTCCGGCTCATTGAAGAAGCGATCGCAGGAAACAAGCTCGTCGGCGTGTTTACCCAGCGTGATGCCTCAGTCGAGGAACCGGCCCAGGACGATCTCCACCGGATCGGTACGGCGACGCACATCCACAAGATGTTCAAGCTGCCCGACGGCAGCCTGCGGCTGATTGTGCAGGGCCTGTCGCGGCTGAGCCTCGAGACCGTCACGGCCGTGCGGCCGTACTTGCGCGCGCGGGTGGGACCGGCCGATGACAACGTGCGCGAGGAGGATCGCCTCGAGATCGACGCGCTGCAGAGAAACATCAAGACCAACTTCCAGCACGTGGTATCGCTGTCGCCGCTCTTGTCCGACGACCTTCAGGCGCTCGCCATGAACATCACGGAGCCGGGCCGCCTGGCCGATTTCATCGCGTCGAGCCTGGCGACGCTGACCACCACCGTGAAGCAGGAAGTGCTCGAAACGGTCGACGTGCGCGCGCGCCTCGATCTCCTGAACCGGTTGTTAATTAAAGAAGCCGAAGTACTGGAGCTCGGTTCCAAGATTCAATCGCAGGTGCAGTCTGAAGTGGGCAAGAACCAGCGCGAGTACTTCCTGCGCGAGCAGATGAAGGCGATACAGAAGGAGCTGGGCGAGGGCGACGACCAGACGAAGGAAGTTGAGGAGCTGCGCGAGAAAATCGAAGCGGCCGGCATGCCTGAGGCCGTGAAGAAAGAAGCCAAGCGCGAGCTCGATCGCCTCTCCAAGATGCCGGTTGCGGCCGCGGAATATACGGTTTCCCGCACCTATCTCGACTGGCTGATCGCGCTGCCCTGGAACAAGCGCACCGAAGAAGTGATCGACCTGGCGCGGACCAAAGGGGTGCTCGATGCGGACCACTCGGGTCTGGAGAAGGCGAAGGACCGCATCCTCGAGTTCCTTGCGGTGCGGAAGCTCAACCCGACGATGAAGGGCCCGATCCTCTGCTTCGCCGGACCTCCAGGAGTGGGCAAGACGTCACTCGCGAAGTCGATTGCCAACTCCCTGGACCGCAAATTCGTCCGCGTGTCGCTTGGCGGCATGCGGGACGAGGCCGAGATCCGTGGCCATCGGCGCACGTATATCGGTGCCCTTCCGGGCCAGATCATCCAGGGGCTGCGCCGGGCCGAGTCGAAGAACCCTGTGTTCATCCTCGACGAGATCGATAAGCTCGGATCCGATTTCCGCGGTGACCCGAGCTCGGCGCTGCTCGAAGTCCTCGATCCGGAACAGAACAACTCGTTTCGCGATCACTACCTCGACGTGCCGTTCGATCTCTCGGAGGTGTTGTTCGTGACGACGGCCAACGTGCTCGACACGATCCCGGCACCGCTGCGCGACAGAATGGAAGTGCTCGAGATCGCGGGCTACACCGAAGAAGAGAAGCTCAGAATCGCAAAGGAGCACCTCATCGCCAAGCAGATCGCGAATCACGGGCTGACGCCGGACACCGTCACCTTCACCGACGAAGCGATTCGCCTCGTGATTCGCGGCTACACGCGGGAAGCGGGTGTGCGCAACATGGAACGCGAGATTGCTTCGCTGGCGCGAAAGATTGCTCGGCGTCGCGCCGAGGGGCAGGACGCGGCTGTCACGCTGACGCGCGACACGGTGGTCGAGCTTCTGGGTGCGCCGAGGTATCTGGATGAGGAGATCGAGGAGCGCACGAAGAACCCTGGCGTGGCCATCGGCATGGCATGGACGCCTGTCGGCGGGGAAGTCCTCTTCATCGAAGCGTCGCGCATGCAGGGAACCGGAACGCTCACGCTGACCGGCCACCTCGGCGACGTGATGAAGGAGTCCGCGAGAGCGGCGCTCTCATGGTTCCGCGCGCATGCGGCGCAGTTCAACGTCGATCCGGACTTCTACAAGTCGTCTGAAATTCACGTGCACGTGCCGTCGGGCGCTATTCCGAAAGATGGTCCGTCGGCGGGCGTCACCATGGCAGTGGCTCTGGCGTCCGAGCTGACGGGCCGGCCGGTTCGGGGCGACATCGCGATGACGGGCGAGATCACGCTCTCCGGACGGGTGCTTCCGGTCGGCGGCATCAAGGAGAAGGTGCTCGCGGCGCGGCGGCTGGGGATCAAGGAAATCATCCTGCCGCGGCTGAACGACAAGGACGCGAAGGAAGACCTCAACGACGAGCTTCGCCGCGACCTGACGATTCACCTGGTCTCGACGATCGACGAGGCGTTGTTGCTGGCCCTCACGCCGCCCACGACAAAGCATCGTGAGCGTCGAAGCGCGACGCGCGTGCAGGGGACGGTGCAGTAGGCCTGGTTTGAACAGGAGATCAGAAGATCAGGAGTCTTCTGATCTTTTGACCTCCTGTTCAAGATCGTCCTTACACCAGCGTAATCCCGAGAGCTGTTTTCATATCGACAATCTCGCCAGCACGGACCATCGCGCGAACGTCGGCGACAGAAAACTCCTTCACCGTGAGCAGCTCGTCGGCGTCCTGATGGGCTTCGGGCTCGTCGTTTAATCGATCGCGGAGATCCGTCAGCAAGAAGAAATGCATTTCCTCGTCGCAGAAGCCGGGGGATGGAAACAGGCTGAGCAGGGTCTCCGCGCGGCCCGCTATTTTTCCGACCTCCTCATGGCACTCGCGCCGCGCGGCGGCGTCCAGGCTTTCGTCCGGCTCGCGCGTGCCTGCAGGGAGCTCCCATAACCATCGATCGACCACGTAGCGATACTGCTGGACGAGCAGCACGCGATCGGGCGCGGTCATCGGCAGCAACACGACGGAACCGGGATGCCGCACGACTTCCATCCTGACCAGGCGTCCGTCTGGAAAGACCAGGTCATCGACCGTGATGGTGAAAACCCGCCCCGTGTAGATGACCTTCGAGCTTTTCAGATCAGGGGGTGCTTCGCTCATATTCTTCCGGCAGGATCAGATCGAGCACAGACTGCAAATCATGAGGGAGGGGCGCCTCGAACTCCATCTTACGTCCGTCCGCCGGATGGTGGAACACGAGCCGGCCGGCATGCAGGAACGGCCGCTCGAGCGCGAGGAGCGGCCGGAGATCGCCGGCCACGCGACGCCGGAGTCCGCCGTACACCGCGTCCCCCACAATCGGATGGCCGATCTCGCTCAGATGCACCCGAATCTGATGGGTCCGCCCGGTCAGAATCGCGACGTGAATCAGCGTGACGCCAGGCATCTGGAGCGCTTTGGTGACCCGCGTGGCGGCCGAGCGCGTCCGTCGGGCACGGGCCGACATCTTCTTACGGTCGGAGGGATCGCGCCCGATCGGCAGATCGATTCGGCGCCCAGGCTGCACCACGCCCCAGACCAGCGCCACGTACTCCTTTTCAACCTCGCGATCCTGGAACTGGCGGGCAAGCTCGGCATGCGCGCGGTCGTTCTTCGCGACGACCATCAGCCCGGACGTGCCCCGATCCAGGCGATGCACGATGCCCGGCCTCAGCTCGCCGCCAATCCCGCTCAGATCCGTGATCGCGTGAAGGAGCGCGTTGACGAGGGTGCCCTGTGCATGACCGGCGGCGGGATGCACGACCATGCCGGCTGGCTTGTTGACGACGACCAGGTCGGTGTCCTGATAGACGATGTCCAGATCGAGCGCTTCGGGTTGAGGCGCCGGGGCCGCCGGCTCCGGGATCTCAATCACGATCGTTTCTCCGGCGTGCACGGCGCGGTTCGGCCGAACGCCCTGCCCGTCGATCGTGACCTTGCCGTCCTTGATCAGGCGCTGAATCTGAGAGCGCGACTGACCCGCGAGGACGCTCGTGAGGTAGCGATCGACACGGACGCCGGCCTCCTCTGGCGAGACCACAAGGCTGTGAGCTTGCACTGTCAGGCCGCGCGCCTGGCGGCCTTCGCGGGGTCCGGGGCGGTCGTACGGCGGCCGAGGTACACCAGCAACACGAGGCTCAGCGGCGCGAGGATGACCGAGATGAACTGCGACGTGGACAGCCCCATCACCAGGCCGCGTTCGTCGGCCCGATAGAACTCGATGATGAAGCGCGAGACGGCATACAGGAGCATGTAGCCCCAGAACGTGCGGCCCGCGAAGGGCCGGCCTTTCCGTTCCGTGACGAGCAGGAAGATCAGAATCAGCAGCTCGGCGCCCGCCTCGTAGACCTGGGTTGGATGCAGCGCCACGTTGAGCGGCGTGCCGACGTTCGCGGCCGCAAACGGATCGGTGAAGGTGATGGCCCACGGCACCGACGCGGGCCTGCCGTAGCAGCAGCCGGCCATCAGGCACCCCAGCCGTCCAATGACGTGTCCGAGGGCGATGCCCGGCGCGAACATGTCGCACGTCGTCCAGAACGGCAGCCGGTGGCGCCTGATGTACCAGAAGGCCACGAGCGTGGCCGTGATGAGCCCCCCGTAAAAGACTCCGCCCGATCGCGCAAGCACCAGAATCTCGTTGGGGTTGTTTCGGAAGTAGGTGAAATTGACGAACAGAAGCAGGAGCTTCGCCCCAACAAGGGCCGCAATGACGATGTACACGCCGAGGTCGAGCATGCGTCCCGAATCGAGGCCCGCCTTGCGCGCCCTAACGATCGCGAGCTGTAGCCCCAGCAGGTAGGCGGCCGCCAGCATCACGCCATAGGTGTAGATCGTGAGCGGACCTATGCCGAAGAATTCCGGAATCTCAAGCAGTCTCGGATACACGTCCCACTCCCAGCATGTCGAGCAGCATCAGCACTACGCCAACTGTAATCGCGGAGTCGGCCACATTGAAAGCCCAGAAATGCACGCCCCTCCAGTAGACATCGACGAAATCGATGACGAACCCCGCGGTTGCCCGGTCGATCAGGTTGCCGACCGCTCCGCCCAGAATCAGCGCGAGCCCGAAGCGGGCCAACCGCTGATCGGGGGGCAGCGTCAATGCGTAGCTCGCCACGGCACCGAACGCGACCAGCGCGACGGCGACCATGACCAGGGGCTTGTATTCGAAGTCGACGCCGTTCAGCATCCCGAACGCCGCGCCGGTGTTCCGGACGTGCGTGAAGTCGACGAAGCCCGGGATCAAGGTGACGCTCTCGTGCAGCGGAAGCCTGGCCCGGATCATCGCTTTGGTCGCCTGATCGAGCGCGACAATCAGGGCCGCTATCCAGAGCTCCGAGGATCGTTCGCGGAACGCGACCATCAGGAGTTGACGGCCTCGGCCAGCGCGTCTTCGCAGCGCTCGCAGATTCCAGGTTGGCCGGGATCGGCGGACACCTTGGGCACGTATCGCCAGCAGCGCTCGCACTTGGTGCCGGTCGCGCGACTGACGGCTATGCCCAAGGCATGTTTCGCGACCTCCGGCGGGGTGCTGCCGCGCTCAATAACAACTTCAGACACGATGAACAGCATGGGCAGCTGTTTCTGATATCGCTGCAAGAGAGCGAGGTCTTCCCCCGATGCAGTGATGTCGACCTTCGCTTGCAGTGAGTTGCCGATCTCCTTGTCTTTGCGCAGCAACTCAAGCGACGCGTTTACCGCGCTGCGGATTTGTAACAGGTGCTCCCACGTTTCGAGCAGCTTCAGATCAATGAACCGATCGAGCTCGTGGGCTTCCGGGAAAAGCGCCAGATGGACCGATTCTTCGCGCATCCCGGGCAGGTATCTCCAGAGTTCGTCCGTCGAGAACGAGAGAATCGGCGCGAGGAGGCGGGTCAGACCGTCGGTCATCAGATACATCGCCGTCTGCGCCGACCGGCGTTCTTTCGACGCGGCGGCGAAGGTGTAAAGGTCCTTCGAGATGTCGGCGTAAAACGCGCTCAAATCGACCGTGATGAAGCCGTTGACGGCCTGAAAAATCGTGCTGTAGTCGTATTCGTCGTACGCCTTCAGGATCTTCTGCGCGACCTGTGCGTAACGGGCGAGGATATACCGATCGACTTCCTCGAGCTCGGCCGGATCGACCCGGTTGCTCGACGGCTTGAAGTCATACAGGTTCGACAGCAGGTAACGCAGGGTGTTCCGGATCTTTCGATAGGCCTCCGCGACGCGGGCCAGGATTTCCTTGCTGACGCGCGATTCCTCCTGGTAGTCGCTCATCGAGACCCAGAGGCGGAGAATGTCGGCGCCGCTCTGCTTGATCACATCCTGCGGCGTGATCACATTGCCGAGCGACTTCGACATTTTCTGGCCGTCCGTGTCCAGCAGAAAACCGTGCGTGACCACCTGTCGATACGGGGCCTGGCCGCGGGTGCCGAGACCCAGGAGAAGCGAACTCTGGAACCAGCCGCGATGCTGATCGCTGCCTTCAAGGTACAAATCCGAGGGCCACGTCAGCTCCGGGCGAACCGAGAGCACAGCCTCATGGCTCGAGCCGGAATCGAACCAGACGTCGAGGATGTTCATTTCCTTCGCGAAGGTGGACTCTCCGCACGTGGCGCACGTCAGGCCGGGGGGAAGGAAGTCCTCGACCGGCCGCTCGTACCAGGCATCGGCGCCGAACTGCTCGAAGACGCTCGCGGCCTTCTGCACCAGCTCGGGAGTCGTGATCGCGTCGCCGCACTTGGTGCAATCGACCGCCGGAATCGGCACGCCCCACGCCCGTTGCCGCGAGATGCACCAGTCGGGCCGGCTCGACACCATGTTGTAGATGCGATCGTGCCCCCACGACGGCACCCATTTGACGTTCCTGTCGATCGCGTTCAGCGCGGCCTGGCGCAGCGTTTCAGGCTGGCCGCCAGTGGACGAGACCACCGGCTCGCCGTCCATCCGGATGAACCATTGGGACGTCGCCAGAAAAATCACGGGGTTGTGGCAGCGCCAGCAATGCGGGTACTGATGCGAGAAGTCAGCGCGATGCCACAGCCGCGCCCGCTTCTTCAGCTCCATCTCGACGTTCGCGTTCGCGTCGAACACGCGCTGGCCGCCAAACAGTTCCACCGTATCCAGGAAATGTCCGGACGGACCGATGGGCGCGAGAATCTCGAGGCCGTACTTCTGGCCTGTGTTGAAGTCGTCTGCGCCATGCCCCGGAGCGGTGTGCACGACGCCTGTGCCGGCCTCGAGCGTGACGTAGGCGCCGAGCACTCCCAGCGAATCGCGATCGAATAACGGATGGCGGAAGCGGATGTGTTCGAGCTGTTCTCCCTTCATCTTCGCGACGACGGTCGAGAAGCTCCGGCCTGTTTCCTCCGCAACTTTTGGGGCGAGCGCTTCGGCAACGATGACAGCGCGGCCCTCGACATCATACGCGGCGTAGTCGAACTCCGGATGGAACGCGACCGCGAGATTCGACGGAATCGTCCAGGGTGTCGTCGTCCAGATGAGCACCGAAACGTCGCGTCCGGCCAGCGCGGGCACGCGCGCTGCCAGCTCGCCGGCGCTCCCCGGTTCGAGCGGAAATTCGACGTAGATCGACGGCGACGTGTGGGGTTCGTACTCGACCTCCGCTTCGGCCAGGGCCGTCCGGCAATGAATGCACCAGTGCACCGGCTTCTTGCCTTTGTAGACCAGGCCCTTCTCGACAAACCGTCCGAACGTGCGTGCGATCGCCGCCTGATAGCGGAAATCCATCGTGAGATACGGCTGGTCCCACGTGCCGAGAATGCCGAGCCGCTGAAATTGCTCGGTCATGGTACCGATGAACCGTTCCGCGTAGGCGCGACACGCGCGGCAGAACTCCGCGACGCTCATATCGCGCTTTTTCGAGCCGAGCTCCTTGTCGACCTTCAGCTCGATCGGCAGGCCGTGACAGTCGTAGCCCACGACGTACGGCGCGTCGTAGCCGGACATCGAACGCGACTTGACGACGAGATCCTTCAGAATCTTGTTGAGCGCAGTGCCGAGGTGGATGTGGCCGCTCGTATAGGGCGGTCCATCATGCAGCACGAACTTCGGCGCGCCACTGCGCGCGGCGCGAATCTTCCCGTACAAATCCATTTCCGCCCATTTGGCGAGCGTCTGCGGCTCCGTCGCCTGCAGGTTCGCCTTCATCGGGAAATCGGTTCGGGGGAGATTGAGGGTGTCTTTCCAGTCGGACATGGACGGAGGTGAATTGTACTGCACCGGAGAGCAGGCCTGAAAAAGGCAGAGGGCAGAGAGCAGAGGGCATGTTCAGCCCTTTGCCATCTGCCCTCTGCCCTGTGTGCGAGCGCTGGCTGTCAGCGCGAGTAGCGAGTTACGGTTCCCAGATCTTGACGACGAAGTTGCCGCTGTTGTCCGCGACGTGATCGTCGTTGACGCCCAGGAAGAGCCGGCCATTCGCCGGCATGTCGAACTCTTGCGTCGAGTCGCCGATCGAAAACGGCTGGCCGTTGCCGATGCGACCGATGAGCGCGCCGACCGGGATCGTTGGAATCGTGGCTTTGTCGGCGTGCCGGAAGCTGGCGGCGCCGGCGGGCCGCGCCATGTCGTCGCCGTTATGGCTGAGCCGAATCTCACCGGACGGCTCGAACCGCAGGTACTGTCCGCGGCTCACGTTGATGTTTGTGTTCGTCCACTCGACGTTGGACGGCACGACCACCGATCGCGCGCTGCCCGGTGCAGCGGAGCGGTCCCGATATGCATCAGGGTTCCCCCGACCCCGTCCGCGTCCGCGCCCACGCCAGCCCTGGTTTTCCGGCATCGGGTCGGGTGTCGTAACGGCCGGCGCATTCGCGGCGGTATTCGTGTTCGGGAAGCCGGAGATGTTGGCCACCGAACCGAAGTAGATGCGCGCCACATCGCCGATGTTGTTCTTACGGCCGTTCGAGAACACGGCGATGAGCGGCTTGCCGGTGAAGTCCGTCAGCCCGGCGTTGAACTGCTCGCCGCTCCTCATCACGACGTACCCTCCGTTTGCGGAGTTGACCTTGGCGATCTCGTCGGTCGGGATGTTGCGGCCATCGCCGGCAAAATCGATCAGCACGACGTCGCCGAGCGGCACCGAACGCGTTTGCCCGTTCACGTTGAACGTGAACGCACCGCCCATGTCGATCACGTCGGCCCGAAGCCTCTCGCCATTCCGCATCACGACCGTTGCGGACTGGGCGAACGCCTGTGCGGCACCCAATGCGAGTATTCCCACGATGATGGGAACGATGAATAGTTTGCGCATGACGCTCCTCCTGTCGGTCCGGCGAAAGCCGGACGCTTACGTAGTGCTGTTCAGCTCGACGGTCTGTGTATGGTCACAAGTGCATCTGCGATGCATGTCAGTCCACAGGTTGACAATGCAACGTTCTTGCCACCGTCGCCGTGTAGGGATCGCTCATTTCCTTTAGGAAATTCCCCCATTCTGCCCCCGGAGAGCCCCTCGAGCGGCCGGTATAATGGACAGCAATATGACATCGAGGGTTCTCGACAACGGGTTGAAAGTGGTCGTGCAGGAGGTCCATACGGCGCCCCTTGCGTCGGTCTGGTGCTGGTACAAAGTCGGCTCGAAGGACGAGACCACCGGCCTGACCGGCGTGTCGCACTGGGTCGAGCACATGAACTTCAAAGGCACGACCAACATCCCGCGGGAAGAAATGAAGGGCATCATCGAGAAGTTCGGCGGCAGTTGGAACGGGTATACGTGGATCGACCAGACCACGTATATGGAAACCGCCTCTACGGCCGGGCTCGATCGCATGCTGTTCATCGAATCCGAGCGCATGGCCAACTGCATCTACGATCCGGACGACTGCGAATCGGAGCGGAGCGTCATCATCTCAGAGCTGCAGGGCAGCGAAAACGATCCGGATACGCTCCTCGAACAGGAAGTGATTGCCGCCGCCTATACGGTCCACCCGTATCGGCATCCCACGATCGGCTGGCTCTCGGATCTCCAGACGATGACCCGGGACGACCTGTATCAGCACTATCGCCGCAACTACGTTCCCAACAACGCGACCGTGGTCGTCGTGGGTGATGTCGATACCGACGACGTGCTTCGACGGGTCGAAAAGCAGTTCGGCGGCATTCCGTCTGGTCCCGGCCTGAAGCGTGTCTCCGTCATCGAGCCGGAGCAGTTCGGCGAGCGACGCGTCCAGGTGTCGCGGGAAGGGACGACCGCGTATTTGAAGCTCGCCTATCATGCACCAGCGGTTGGCGACCCAGATTTTTTTCCCATGCTCGTGCTGGACGCGATTCTCACCGGGGCGAAGGGCATCAACCTGTGGTCGAGCTTCCGCACGCCTCCTCCCCAGCGAAGCGCACGCCTGTACCGTGCGCTGGTCGAGCGGCGCCTCGCCTCCAATGTCGGCGCGGGGCTCTTGCCGACTGAGCATCCGTTCCTCTATCTGATTTCAGCGACGGCTATGGAAGGCGTGAGCCTTGCGGATGTCGAGGCGGCAGGCACCGAGTGTCTCGACGACGTGGCCAAGGGCGGCATTACGGACCAGGAGCTGATCAAAGCGAAGAATCAACTTCGCGCCCGCCTCGTCTTTGAGAACGACAGCGTCACGAATCTCGGCCATCAGCTCGGCTATTTCGAGACGGTGGCAAATCGCGAGATGTATCACAGCGGGCCGGCCCGGATTGCCGCGGTGACCCAAACGGACGTCGAGCGCATCGCGACGCGCTATTTGAAAACCGATCGGCGCACAGTCGGCTGGTTTCAGCCGACACCCCCTGCCCACCCTGCAATCGGAGACACGAAATGACGACCGTGGCGCCGAAAGGGCTGGCGGCAGCCCGGCACGCTCTCGACAACGGTGCCGTCGTCATCTCGAAGGAAGCGCATACAGTACCAGCTGTCACGATCCAGATGTCTGCCCGTGCGGGGAGCATCTACGATTCGAACGAGCTGCTCGGCCTGAGCCATCTCACGTCGCGCGTCCTCGATCGCGGAACGATGGCGCGGAGCAGCGAAGAGGTCGCCGAGGCGCTTGACGTGCGCGGCGTGTCGCTGAGCGTCGGGGCGAACCGGCACGTCCTCACTGTGAACTGCACCTGCCTCTCCGAAGATTTCGAGGCGATGCTCGAGCTCGTCGGCGAAATCATGATGCAGCCCGCGTTCCCGGAACAGGAACTCGAGACGCGGAAAGGTGAGGTACTGAACGCCATCCGGCAGGACGAAGACAGCCCTGCGGCGATAGCCATGCAGAACCTGTTCGCGATGCTGTACCCCGATCGGCATCCCTACGGCCGGCCCGCAAAAGGGACGAGCGAGACCGTCGGCCGGATCACTCGAAAAGACCTCGTGCGATTTCATGAGACGCGGTTTGCCCCCTCCACGACAACGGCCATCATCGTCGGCGACGTGGAGCGGGAGCGCGCCGTCGCGGCCGGAGCGCGGGTCCTGGGTCGATGGCAGAAACCCGTGCCGGACGAGGTCGCACTGGCGCATCCGCCCAGGGAGCGCACGCGGCAGGAGCGGGTGATTCCGATGATGAACAAGGCGCAGGCCGATATCGCGTACGGCCTAACGACCATCGTCAGAAGCGATCCGCGATATTACGCCTACACGTTGATGAACAACGCCCTTGGGCAGTACGGCATAGGCGGTCGGCTGGGCGACAGCATCCGCGAGCGGCAGGGCATGGCGTACTACGTGTTCAGCTCGTTCGACGCGAATGTCGTCGAAGGACCGCTGTTCGTCCGCGCCGGCGTGAATCCTTCCAATGTGGAGCGCGCCATCGGCTCCATCGACGAAGAGTTGCGGCGGATGGCGAGCGAAGGTTTGACGGCCCAGGAGCTGCAGGACTGCCAGCAGTATCTGGTCGGATCGATTCCCCGGTTGCTGGAGACCAACGGCGCCATCGCGACATTCCTGCAGACGGCGGAGTTCTTCGGCCTCGGTCTCGACCATGACCTTCGGCTGCCAGCGCTGCTCGGTGCCGTGACGCTCGAAGACGTCAACGCTGCGGCCCGGGACACGCTCGACGTCGATCGGGCGTCGGTCGTCGTCGCGGGTCCCTATCAGCGATGACCAATACCGTGTTCTTCGACGTCGACTTCACGCTCATTTACCCCGGCCCCGCATTTCAGGGCGAAGGGTACCAGACGTTCTGCGCTCGTCATGGGATGGATGTCGATCCGCGGCGGTTCACGGCGGCGGTGAACAGCGCCTCGCACATCCTCGACCGGGAGCAGGATGCCGTGTACAACCCGCAGATCTTCATCGACTACACGGCGCACATCATCAGGCAGATGGGCGGCGGCGGCGGGACCGTCGAGGCGTGCGCGGCCGAGATCTACGAGGAATGGGCGGCGTGCCAGCATTTTCTTCTGTATGAAGACGTGCCGGCGGCGCTGCACGCGCTCGCCGAGCGGGACATCCAGCTGGGGCTGATCTCGAACTCTCACCGCTGCCTGGAATCGTTTCAGGAGCACTTCGAGCTCGACGGCCTCATCGACGTCGCGATTTCGTCGTCACAGCACGGCTACATGAAGCCGCATCCGAGCATTTTCGAAGCGGCGCTGAAGCTGGCTGCCGTATCGCCGTCCGAGGCCATGATGGTCGGCGACAGCCTGACGCAGGACATCGAAGGCGCGCGCCGGGTCGGGATGACGGGCGTGCTGGTGAGGCGATCGGAGGCAGCGAGCGAGACCTTCGTCGGCGACGTGCCGGTGATCAAGAGTCTCCTGGAGCTGCCGGCGAAAATATTGGAGATTGGGGGATAGGTGATTGCGCGATAATTCCTGTGACTTCGGCGAACGTTCAATCTCTCGTCCGTCTGAGTTACAGGCCGTGAAAAGCGAATGCTCGAAGCGTTGGATTCAACATTGGGGATCAAGCGCCGCCATCGCGACCGCACAGCGGAGCGCTAAAAACACAATTCTCAAATAACACCGCCCGAAAACCTCTTGGTCTTTTGAACCCTTGTTCAAGAAAAATAAGTTATCCTGGCGGCC
>JANNJO010000303.1:0-9141 GCA_031395755.1 Acidobacteriota bacterium | reverse complement strand
TTCGAGGGGATCAATTCGACGACCGCCCGCCAAGGGAACACGGCCCTGTATCTGAATTCCTTCCAGGTGGAGGAAGCGTCCTTCAAAACCACCGGCAACAACGCTGATGTGGCGTTCGGCGGTGTTCACCAGCAGATGATCATGAAAACCGGCGGGGACATGTTTCGCGGATCCGCCCAGGGCTCGTATGAGAACAAGAGCTTCCAGGGCAACAACGTCTCGTCAGACCTTCGCGCACAGGGTTTCAGGATCACGAATCCGATTAATTACTATCATGACTGGAATGCGGATCTCGGTGGCTACATTGTCAAGAACAAACTGTGGTTCTATGGCGGCGCGAGCTCACAGAAGATTTCACAGTTCCAGATCGGCTTCGTGGAGGGCCCCAATGCCGCAGGGTGCTGGACGTGCGCCGACGCGCCGCCCGGTGAATTTATCAGGGTCCTCGACCAGCAATATTCCAAAGTCCAGTGGCAGATTTCACAGTCGAACAGGCTCATTGGCACGTACGTGAGGGCGGAGAAAAAATCTCCGTTTTTTGGAGCCAGCGCCACCACCCCGGCGCCAACCACGAGAGTCCAGAGTCAACCCACGCTGACGTGGAAGGTGGGGAGTCAGAACACCCTGAACAGCAAGACGTTCATCGATTCGGTCGTCGGTTTCTGCTGTTATTGGACGAATTACATACCGCAGCCCGGCACGGCCGTCGCGGGTAACCCGGCTTCGCAGGAAATCACGAACAACATGCTGACCGGGCCGTTAGGGGCGATACCGGGCACGGTGTCCGAACGGCTCCAGGCGCGATCAACGATCAGCTACGTGGCCGGACAACACCAGCTGAAGGTCGGAGCCGACCTCAACTGGGAGCGGCAGGACTCCACCCGCCCGAATGAATATCCCAGCGGCAGCTACACATTGCTGTTCAATCGGGGAGTGCCGACGGAGATGAGAACGTACAATACCCCTACTCTCCCTGTCGACCGTTTGTACAGCCAGGCGGCGTTTGTGACAGACACCTGGTCGATGGGCCGCGTGACGCTGGCCTACGGCGTGAGATGGGAGCGTTACCACAACTTCATACCGCCACAGGCGAAGGCTGCAGGACAGTTCAGCCGTGCGCAGACGTTCGACGCTGTGGATGTTCTGACGTGGACGGATGTCGTTCCGCGTGTCGGCATGAATTGGGATGTGACGGGGGACGGCAAAACATCGCTCAAGGCGTTCTACGGGATCTTCGGAGATACGATGGGGGCCGATTTCGCGGCGACCTACAACCCGAATGCCGAGGTCACGACCAGGTACCGATGGACCGGCCCATGCGTGGTTACCCCGTTTACGAACGTTTCCTATAATCTTCCCAACACCAGTTGCGACTATCTGCCGGGAAGCGTCGATTTTAGCACGGCGCCCGGCGCGAGGGACTACATCAGCGCGACCGGGGGATCCAGCAGTCTGCTAAATCCGAACCTCAAGCAAAACAAGAATTATGAAGCCTCGGTGCGGTTCGACCGGCAACTGGTGGCGAACGTCGGGGTCGGATTCGGCTACATCTATAAGAAACAAACCAACTGGTACGGCACCTTCGGCGGAGGCAACACCGGCAACGGCGTGAATGTGGGGCGGCCGTACGAAGTCTGGACCGTTCCGATTGTGTTGACGGACCCGTTTGACGGGCAGCCCGTGACGGTCTACACCTACCCCGCCTCTTACCGGGGCGCCGCGTTCAACCAGAACATGCGGCTGAACGCGCCGAGCGACCGGCCGGATTCCTTCCACAGCTTCGAGACGACGCTTAACAAGCGTTTCTCGCGGAGGTGGAACATGTCGTCGTCGTTTTGGATGACCAAGACCCGCGAATGGATCGTGGCGACGCCGGGGAATCCGAACGACGATCGCTTTCCCATCAACGAGACCTGGAGTTGGGAAGCTCGAGCGGACGCCAATTACCGCCTTCCCGCGGACATCAATGTTACCGGTAATGTGCGGGCCTCATCCGGGGCTCAGGGACAGAGGACTCAGACCTTCACCGACTCCAGGCTGAACCAGGGCACGGTAACACTGCGCATGGAACCCCGTGGCTCGCAACAGGGCCCTACCGTACCTGTTACCAGCGTGCGGGCGGCCAAGAAGTTCAACGTCAGTAGGTACACTATGGACGTGACTTTCGCGGTGTACAACGTGACCAACAGCAGCGCCGCCGTTGGCATTTCTTACCTCAGCGGGACGTTCGGCAGAGTCACCAACATCCTTCCACCCCGAGTGGCCCGTTTGGGGTTGGAATTCAGCTTCTAGTGCAGATTGCCAATCGGGAGGGTTTGAAACATGAAACGAAGAGACTTCGGTAAAGCCCTTGCTGGCGGCGTGATCGGTGCTGGTGTTGCGGGTTCTGTCGCCCCGTTTTCGGCACAAGCAGCTCCTCCTCCCAGGAAAAACACGTTGATGCATGTTGGCGGTGATTACCACTATGTGGCAGGAGGCCCCGGAGCCGATATCACGGGGAAAGCGAATCTCGAATTTAACCTGCGTCAGGGCGTCAAACACCTCACCGCCCAAATCAGCAAGATGTCTCCCGAAGGCGCCTGGGACCTCGATGACATGAAGCGGATGAAGGACAATTGCGACAAGTACGGAGTGGCATTCGAAGCCATACGAATGGACTCCGAATACATCATGCTGCGCAAGGGCCCGGAACGCGATCGCAGGCTCGAGAGCATCAAGGGAAATATCCAAAAGGCTTCCCAAATAGGCGTCAAGGTGATTACGCATCACTGGACGGTGATACCGATCCGGCGAAACAACAAAGTGCCTGGACGAGGTGGTGCCACGTATTCGGCATTCAAGCTCGAGAGCAACTGGAAGGACCTTCCCGTGGGGAAAGCCGGTGTCGTCTCGTCGGACGACTATTGGGAGCGCATCACGTACTTTCTCGAGCACGTCATTCCCGTGTGCAAACAGCATGACGTGAGAATGGCCGCCCATCCCTACGATCCACCGGGCCTGCCGTTTGGCTACCAGGGGGCTGAGAACTGGGATTCTCCGTCGGTTTTTGAGGGATTCAAACGCTACGAAAAGATCGTCGACAGTCCCTACAACGGATTTCAACTGTGCCTGGGAACCGCGGGTGAGGGACTGAAGAGACCCCTCACGGAAGTCCTTCCTATTGTCCAATACCTGGGCGAACGGGGGAAGATCCACCAGATCCATATGCGCAACATCCGCGGAGGGCTTCACGATTTCGCGGAAGTCTATCCGGACGAAGGAGACATGGACTTCTCCAAGATCATGCGCATTCTGAGGGATACGCAATTTGCCTATTCAATTTGTGCGGATCATATGCCGAGCCATCCTGATGATCCTGGCAAGCTTCAAGCCTTCGCTTACGGCAACGGGTATATCAAGGCTCTGATTGACGCGGTGAATTCCGAAGTGCAGGCCTGAGATTAGGGCAATTTTCACTACCCTTCACCGCGTCGGACGATCCCATGGAAACGCAAGCGTGGGATCGTTCACGTTGCGCCTCATCCTCACGCCCAGCGTCTCTCCAGCGCCGGGCGCCAGGCGAATCTCGAAGGACGGTCCATCAATCGGAATCGTCTTTCCACCGGCCGCCACCGAAACAGCCTGGTGCTCGCCATACGCTCCCATCTGCACGATCAGACGTCTAGGGCGGGCAGTACTCGTGTTGACGAGCGTCAGCACGATGCCGTCGGCGTCGATCTTCTCCACCAGCGCCGCAACATCCTCGCTCAATCCGGCGCGACGCCGATCAGGATCGAAATAGCGGACCTGGCTTCGCAACACGTCGCCAGAGCCATAGAGGTTGGCGGCACCCATCGTGAGGTTGGCGAGAGCTTCGAACGCGACCGGGCTTGGACCATACCCGCCGACCTGATTGCGAATGCGCTCCGCAGTCCGCGCCGATTGCAGAGACTCCTCCTGGAGGGCCTCCAATGGGTAGTTCGGCCGGCGTCCCTGGAGGAACTCGATCCACCCTTGCACCGGCCGGCGATCGGGAGGGCTCGGAAGAATCCGCCGTAGATCGGCGGCATTCAGCGACCAGAGATACAACTCGATGGTCGTTTCCGACAGGTTGCCCAACGCGCCGGTCGGAAAGAACTCGCCTGTCCGATATCCGTACCAGCCAACCCTGCCGTCCTTCTCTCCGTAGTAGTGCGGCAGAAGTATCTGTCCGTTTTCGGCACGGCCGGCAGCAAACAGATTATCAACCTGCCTGCGTATCGTGTCGATGTAGGTCGCGTCGCCCGACAGCATCGCCGCCTGGCCAAACGCGGCCGGCACGCCCCGCATGACGTAGTTACGCAGCCCGTCATCCGGGCTGCTCCACCCAAATATCCCGCCGTACCACTGCCCACCCCATTCCCCGCCGATCCTGCCGTCGAGCCCTATGTTGGAGGGAACGTTTCCGCCATTCGCCGCGGCGCGATCGCGCCAGGCGTCGACGTACTCGAGAACCCAGGCTTTGTACTTGGCGTCGTGGGTCAGCAGGTACGCCTGCGTCGCCAGGCTCGTGGCGAGCAGGTTCAGCGGATGATCGCCACGGATATTCGAGGACGTCCTGAATCGAGCCGCGCGCTCCGGATTCTCGTCGCCGTCCCAATCCACAGGTGTCACGGGCCGCGTGATCGGTCCCGTGCTGCCGTTGAACAGGCTCTTGATGATCTTATGTTTGGGGTCGTAGTTCGGCGCGTCCGGATCCTCATTCAGATAGAAGCCGGCAAAGCGGCGCGCCCGCGCGCGGCTCACCGGGTCGCCCGGGCGGCCTAGCCCGAACCAGTAAAACGCCTGCAGCCCTTCGCCGGTGTGCTCCCAGTCGAACGAGGGAGGAAACTCCTTGACGAAGATCCCGTCCTTCGCCAGTTCGACTGTCGGGATCTTCGCCCTGCCGAACTGCCGGAGGTGCCCTTCCCACACTTTCTCGAACGCCTCGATGACCGGCTCTGGCGCCCCCATCGCATAAATCAAGGGCCAGCCCCGGACGCTCTCCATGATGTCGTCCGGGCCATCCGTGACACCCCAGCGCTCGACGACCTTCACCGAGCCGTCGGGATTCACGAAGCGCTCGAGCCACAGCCGTGCACCGCCGGCAGCCGCGTCCAGCATGGCGCGTTCGGCAAACGCCCACGGGGGAGGCGCCATCCCACCGCTCAACAGAATGACTGGAGGGGCCGGTGGAAACGCGAGCGATCGTGTTGGAGCTTGGCCCGGACCTGCCGCGACAGCGCCGATCACCAGCGTCACCAGCGCAAGCGAGCCGAAGACGCGCCGCACTTATCGAGGCTCGGCGACTCGTGGGCCGTTCAACGCGTACTTCACGAGCTCATCATCCCCTCGATACGCAGCGCGTCTAACTGAAATGTCGATCCCATTCAGTCCGCTTCTCCTCCCCACGCTATTGCTGTGCTGCCCTGTCTCCGCAGGGTCTCGTGCCAAGCGAGATCCTCGGGCGCGAACGTTTGGTGGCCAATGACGACAACGGCGCCGACGCCGCAGGCTGGGTCTGGCTACAATCTACCGCAAGTTCCTACGACGCTTGTGTCCTGCTCGCGCCGGATGTCAGATTTGACGGCACGTTTGCTTAAGACCCATACTCCCGCGCATGACCCAGCACCTGCCGGCTATCGCTCTGCTCACCGTGCTTGTTCTGGCCCCTCAGCCGTCAGCGGCGCAGGCTGTCGCGCTCGACACGACCGAGTTGCGTCCCGGCCCGATTGCCGTGGCCGCCGCCGACAACAGCGTCACGGTCACATGGCCCGATGAAGCGGCACAGACATGGCGCGCGGTCTTCTCGCTGGATCCCTCGCGACCGCTGATCACCTCAATCGGCACAGGGCCGGCGCCGGTCATCGGCGACGCGCGCGCATTCTATCGAGGTGAGACGGGCAGGCGCCGCGGCGGATGGAACGCGTTCTTCGACGACCCCACGAGCCATCCCGAGGGTACGCGCCACGTGCAGAGCGTCTTCACCCTGCGAGGCGCGAAAGCGCGCAGCATCGGCGATCGCGTGGAGCTGCTGTTCGACGGGATGCGCATGGGCAGCTTCGAGGGGGCTCTGGCCTATACGTTCTATCCAGGAAGCCGTCTTATTCACCAGGAAGCGATCCTGACGACCAACGATCCCGACGTGGCCTACTACTACGACGCGGGCCTCGACATCGCCGCACCGACCGATCGGCAGCCCGGAAACAACATGCGCACCGAGGTCGTGTACTACGACACGGCCGGCACGCTCCGTCGGGAGTTCAGCAACGGCCTGCAGGCCGAGCGCGAGTCGGTCAAGGCACGACATCGCACGCTGGCATTGAAGACCGCGGGCGGCAGCGTCGCCGTGTTTCCCGCGCCGCATCAGTACTTCTTCCCGCGCGACTTCTCGTCGAACCTGGGATTTCTGTGGCATCGCGCCTGGCGGGGCCGCGTGGGGCTGGGCGTGCGGCAGTTCCGCGATGAGAACTGGCAGTACTACCCGTGGGTGAACGCGCCTCCCGGACGCGCACAACGGATGGGCGTGTTCTTTCTGGTCTCGAACGCCGGGCCGGAAACCGCACTCGCGCACGTGTTGCGTTACACGAACGGCGATCGATTTACTGCGCTCCCCGGATACAAAACTTTGAGTACGCACTGGCACCTGGCAGACACGGTGCAAGCGATGGCCAACGGACCGAAGTGGACGCCGCCGTTCAAACCGGTCCTGAAGGCGATGGGCGTCGATGCCTCGATGATCATGGACTTCCACGGCGACGGCCATCCCAGCGATCTGACAGACGTGCGTCTCGGCGAGCTCGATGCGTACTTCCGCGCGCTCAAGGCTCAATCCGACCCCGATTTTCTTCTGATTCCCGCCGAGGAAGCCAACGTGCACCTGGGCGGCCACTGGAGCGTGGTGTTTCCGAAGCCCGTGTATTGGTTCATGAATCGGCCCAAGGGCGGCGCGTTCGTCACGGAGCATCCGAAGTTCGGGAAGGTGTACAGCACGGCAGACGCCCAGGAGATGCTCGAGCTCGTCCGGCGCGAGGGCGGCTACATGTACCAGACGCATCCGCGGACGAAAGGATCCACCGGTTTTCCCGACAAGATTCTCACGACCGAGCATTTTCGGGATCCGCGCTATCTCGGCGCCGGGTGGAAGGCGATGCCGGCCGACCTCTCATCGCCCCGCCTCGGCGATCGCTCGTTCGATCTGCTGGACGATTTGAGTAATCAAGGTCTGCGCAAGCGAATTTTCGGCGAGGTCGACATGTTCCAGTTCGACCACACGCACGAAATGTACGCGCATATGAACATCAACTACATCAAGCTCGATCGACTGCCCGGGTTCGATCGCTTCGGTGACGCGCTCGCGCCCCTTGCACGGGGTGAATTCTTCACGACAACGGGAGAAGTATTGATCCCGCGCGTGGATTTCTCTCGCTCGACGGCAGATCAGATAACGGCGACCGTCGACGCGCGGTGGACTTTTCCGCTGCGCTTCGCCGAGATCGTATGGGGCGACGGGAAGACCACCCACCGCGAGATGATCCCGCTCGGGGAGACACGGGAGTTCGGCACACGCACCTTCGAATGGAAGGCCCCTGCCGCCGGCTGGCAGTGGGCCCGCCTGGCCGTGTGGGACGTCGCCGGCAACGGTGCATTCGTCAACCCGGTGTGGAAGTAAGAGGTTCAGAACCTCACGCCCACACCGAACCGGACCTGATGCGTCTGCAGTTGCTGGCCTGCGCTGAGGACTGAGCTCAGCACGCTGTTCGCCAGAATCCTTTTGTAGGAATATCCCACGTCCACGTGGACCGGTCCGGCGTGCAACAGCACGCCGCCCCCGGCGCCCACCATCGGATCGCGCGTATCGACCAGGTTCAGCGCGGCACGAGCAATCGCGTCTGCCGTTGACCCCAGGCCGGTCGCGCCGAACCGAAGATGCGCCACGCCTGCGGTGCCCTCGACGTACGGGCTGACCGCCGATCGCGGCGCCGCCAGAAGGCGCACCCCGCCTTCGCCATAGAACGCCGACACGTTCAGGTTCAGCCGCGTCAACGAGATCGGCAACGCGACAATCGATGGCAGCACGCTGCCGATCCGTCCGAACTCTCCGAACGCCTGCACCCCAGGCGCAAGATCGACGGCGACACGGCCGCCAAAGTCCACCGGAACTCCCGAATCACCGAGCGACGAAAGCTGATTGACCGGCAGCGCGCCAAATCCGCCCAGCGAGATTTGTGCGTCCGATCGACCAGGCAGGACCACCAGGCTCAAAGCCGCGAATATCGTTGCGAATCCCAAACGCATAGTTGTCTTCTCCCGCACACAGTGGGGCAAAGAGCGTACCAAGGCCCTACCCCATGTACACGTGAGGGATTTGAGAGGATTCGTGCGGGCTGTCCAGTTTATTGCACAGGGTCAGCGTGCCATCTGATACCAGATGATGAGATCGCCATCCTCTTCACGGTCGGAATACAGGGTGCGCGAGTAACCGATCGACGTCAGACCGACCGACGGCAGTTCGACGAGCGCATTGTTCGACAGCAGAAGACCGCCGGGCCGCAGCATCTTCGCGACACTGAGCATCGCCAGCCCCTGCTGCAGGCGGTCGTAGTACACGAACACGTTGGTGCCAATGATCAGGTCGAAGCGTTCGGCGTCGGCCAGCGCAAGATGCTGCGCCGTGATGTTCAGATCGCGCGGTAGGATCTGCTCGACCAGCGCGGGCCGCACGCCTACCGCCCGCATCTTCAGCGATCCCACGGCGCGCGGCACCGGCGATGCCGTCGCCTCGGTGCCGATCATGCCGCCAAACTGCTGCCAGTAGGTCAGCAACGCCGGCGTCCACGACACCCCGCCATCCAGTGGCAGGTGGATCACGTACGGCGAGTGTTGCCTGGCGCGACGTCTCGCCCGCTCGATGTGATCGGTGACGCGGGCGCTGAGGTCAAAGGTCGTGACCGTCACACCGTCGGCACTCGCCAGCCCCAGGCGGATCAGGGAGTCCATGACGGCGAAGGGTTGAATCGTCTGCTGTGGATAAAAATCGTAGCCCTCTTCTTTATCCGTAAAATCCAACCCGGGCCCGATGATGGCGACGCGCCGCACGCTGCCCTGCGCGGCCTGCGCGGGGTCTGACCCCCGTACCAGTAC
>JANNJO010000301.1:0-1785 GCA_031395755.1 Acidobacteriota bacterium | reverse complement strand
GCAACAAAGGGCGCAGCCGTAATGCCCGTGACAAATCGGCGAAAGCGACCCTCGACGGCGAGGGTCAGAAGGTCGACGGTAAGGAATCCTGCGGCAGAGGCATCCTCAGCCGGTGGAATGCTGCCAGCGACGCTTGCTCTTTGCTGTCGGCTTGCCGCAACCCCAGCATATCGGACTTGTGCAATGCCACGGCTCGCAGTTGCCAGCTCTCGTCGCGCAATTTCAGAAACTCCTCGGCTGTGGCGATAAGGGGCTGATGCTCCGGCGGCACGTCCTGCAGCGCCTGCAGGCGCCCAGCCACCACATGCAGTTGGGGCACGATCGTCCGCTCAATCACATCGGCGAGCGCTACCGCGGTGATTCGTCCTCTTCTAAAACGATCGACCTCTTTGTCATAGAGACCAGCCGTGCGACCTTCCACGGCGATGACCCGATCGATTTCCGGGCGGACGTCCATGGTCGCGTTCAGCGGCCGGTGCAGCACAGCTACCGCGTAAAGAGTGACGACCGTGACCACGGTCGCCATGGCCGTCGCGAGGTGACGGATTCGCGGTGTGCGCTCGTGGACATCGCGCCCAACGACGATCCCACCGACGAGGCCGCAGACGAGCGCCGCGAGCTCAGCGACATTCCCAAGACCCGTCGTCGTGAGCTTGTATAGAACGAAGATGGCGGCAACCGGAGCCAGTCTCTTCGTGACGTTCAGTGGAATCGTCAGACTCGAGCGATGGAACATGCTCCAGATCGATGTGACAAGCAGCAGGCCATACATGCCGAGGACCGACCCCGACGCGCCGACCCTCATGCCACCTGGGGATACGGAGAAACCGATGATGCCGGCGGCGACACCAGAGGCGAGGTAGACCGTGGTGAACGCCAGGGGCCCCACGAGGCGCTCGAGGATTAAACCGATCTGCCACAAGCACACGGCGTTGACGAACAGATCAAGTGCCCGCGAGGGGACGAATATCGTTGTGACCAGCCGCCACCAGTCGCCGTTCGTTGATCGCGGCCCGACGCCGAGGGCCATGAGAATGAAGAGTGTCGCGCTCAGCACGATAAGGGACGGCGTTGCGACCACCCGCGGTGTCCGCGCACGAAGGGCATCAAAAAACGAGGCACACCGCAGGCCCTCCAGGGTGACGACGTCCTTCACGTCACGAAGGGCTGCCAATATGACTCGGAGGATTCGGGTCCGCTCGACGGGCGTGATGAAGTAAAGCGCAAGGCCGAGGAGCACCAAAAGGAGCAACAGAAAATGAGTCACCGCCGGGAGGACTCAAGACCTGTGCCCTTACTTCCGGGCGATATTCGTGGCTGATTCACGAGTCGTGGAGAGCCTGAGCGATGCCTGCCATTGCAAGACTCGACGCAATCGACAAGTTTTGTAATCGACTGCGCTCGCGCAAACCAGCAAAGGTCGGGCATCACTGCGGGAATGCCCAGGGACGCCAAACATCCTCGTACCGCATTGTGTGGTATAAGGTCCGCCTACACCCTTGAGAGGTAACGCCATGAGCATGAAACGACGAGAATTTCTGGCCGCCGGGCTCGCGATGCCCATCAGTTCCACCGTGATTGCGCTCGCGCAGCAAGGCGGTGCGCCGCCAAGTCGCGCAGGCGGGGGCGGGAGGGGACGCGGCACCATTCCGACCCGGGTGGCGAAGACGACCAGGATGTTCAAATCGCCTGGCATGTATCCCAACGCGCTGGCCGTGAATACAGATGCGCCGGGAGGCTTGTGGATCGGGCAGCAGAAGATCACGGCGTCGAATGCGAAGACCT
>JANNJO010000295.1:0-1899 GCA_031395755.1 Acidobacteriota bacterium | reverse complement strand
CAAGGCGGCCGGCAAGAGCGAGCTCAACGGCAAGACGTACTACTTCTGTTCGAACGGCTGCAAAGTGAAGTTCGACGCCGACCCAGGTCAGTACGCGAAGTAGGCGGAAAACAGCGGAAAACATGTCAAACACACCGGCGCCTTCGACCGAGCAGGAAGTCCTCGACCCCGTCTGCGGTATGACGATCGTGCCGAGCGAGGCTGCCGGTCATGCCGATCACGGCGGCCACACCTATTACTTCTGCGGCAAGAGCTGCCTCGATCGCTTCAAAGCCGATCCCGAGAAGTTCGTCCAGCCCGCGCACAGCGGCGTCAAACCAGTCGGGGCCCCGGACTCCGAGGCTGAATACACCTGCCCGATGCATCCGGAGATCCGGCAGAAAGGGCCGGGCTCGTGCCCCATCTGCGGCATGGCCCTGGAACCGGTGACCGTCTCGCTCGAGGACCAGCCGAACGAAGAGCTCGACGACATGACGCGGCGGTTCCGCTGGTCGCTGGTGCTGACGCTTCCGATTCTCACGTTCATGGTCTCCGAGTTTCTTCCCGGTCAGCCGCTGCATCGATCATTGGTCCGGCTGAAGCCGGACGCGACGTTTAGCGCGCTGAACTGGCTCGAGCTCGCGCTCGCAACGCCCATTGTGTTGTGGGGCGGGTGGCCGTTTTTCGTGCGCGGCTGGGCGTCGATCGTCAGCAGCCACCTCAACATGTTCACGCTGATCGCGCTCGGTGTCGGCGCCGCGTACTGGTTCAGCGTGGTCGCGACGCTCGCGCCGGATCTGTTCCCTCATTCGTTCCGCATGGGCGGCGCCGTTGCCGTCTATTTCGAGCCCGCGGCCGTGATCGTGGTGCTCGTGCTGCTGGGCCAGGTGCTCGAGCTGCGGGCACGCAGCCGCACGAGCGCCGCCATCAAGAGCCTGCTGGGGCTCGCGCCTAAAACCGCCCGCCGCGTCGAGCCCGGCGGCGTGGAGAGCGATATTCCGCTCGAGCATGTACAGGTCGGCGACCGCCTGCGGGTTCGCCCGGGCGAGCGTGTCCCGGTCGATGGCGTCGTCCGCGAGGGCGCGACGAGCATCGATGAGTCGATGGTGACGGGGGAGCCCATCCCCGTGGAGAAGGTGCCCGACGAAAAAGTGACTGGCGGGACCATGAACGGGACAGGCACCTTCGTGATGGAGGCGCAGCGGGTCGGTGCAGAGACGCTGCTCGCCCAGATCGTTCGCATGGTCAGTGAGGCGCAGCGTTCGCGCGCGCCCATCCAGCGTCTGGCCGACACGGTGTCCGGGTGGTTTGTGCCGGCGGTGATTCTTGCCGCCGTGGCGACCTTCATCGTGTGGGCGGTCGTCGGGCCGGAGCCGCGGCTTGCGTACGCGCTCGTGAATGCCGTTGCCGTCCTCATCATCGCCTGCCCCTGTGCGCTCGGCCTCGCGACGCCGATGTCGATCATGGTCGGAACGGGCCGGGGCGCCGAAGCGGGCATTCTGTTTCGGAACGCCGAGGCGCTGGAAATCATGGAGCAGGTCACCACGCTCGTGGTGGACAAGACCGGGACGCTCACCGAAGGCAAGCCTCGGCTCGTGACGGTTGTGGCCCAGGGCGATCTCGACGAGACGACCTTGCTGCGGCTGGTCGCGAGCCTCGAGAACGTGAGCGAGCACCCGCTGGCGGCCGCGATTGTCTCGGGCGCCCGCGAGCGCCAGATCACACTATCGCCGGTGGAACAGTTCCAGTCATTCACTGGAAAGGGCGTCGCGGGCTCTGTCGAAGGGCGCTCCGTCGCGATCGGAAACCTTCGATATCTCGAAGAGCTCGGCGTCGATCCCGGACCACTGCGCGCACGCGCCGACAAGCTGCGGCGGGAGGGGCAGACGGTCATGTTCGCGGTGATCGATGTGGGGTCCG
>JANNJO010000315.1:0-12788 GCA_031395755.1 Acidobacteriota bacterium | reverse complement strand
GGGAACGCGTGAAACGGGCTTACGGCCCTGGGCCTATTCCTCCGGCTTAGCGATAGTTTGTGGCTGGAGGCTTTCGTGCGCTCGCATGATTTCGTGGGCGAGCGAGTGGGCCCGCATCGCGGCTTCGCGGAGGGTGTCAATCTGCTGCCGCTGCTCGTCGAGCTCTTCGGTCATCTGGCGCTCTCTGTACGACGCATCCAAGAGCAACCTCTCGAACGTGTCCCTCTCGTCGGAGCGCTCTTCGGCGTCGCGGTTGTGCGCAATGCCCTGCTCCTCAAGCTGCCCTGTGAGGCGATCGCGCTCGGCAGTCGCCTGCTGCAGCTGCTCCCGCAGGGCGTCAACCTGCGTCTGAAGGTCTCCGGCTTCACGTTGGTGCGCATTCCTGGCGTCGTTGAGCTCCGCCTCCAACTGTTCCCGGTCCGCTTTGGCCTGCTCCAGCCGGCTTCGCATCTCCTGAAGATGCGTTCGTCCCTGGCGTAGAAGCTGTTCGAGTTGCTGCTGTGACATAAGGCTGCTCTGCAGCCGCCCGCATTCGGCAGCCGCCTCCTCGAGCTTCGCCCTGACGGCGAGCATCTGGTTCTGGACGTGTGCCGCATCGCCTAGAGCCTCGGGCTCGGCGTCCGGCTCTGGTGCGTTGGCGAGAAGGACTACGCTCATCTCCCTTGTTTATCGTCTGGCCGGCCCGCCAGGAACAGTGGGGCCGCCAATTATTATTCGGCGAGGCCGCAATCGCGTAGCCATGGCGGTGGGTCCGGTTGGGATTGTCGGTGACCCCGAGGCTGGGTTCGAGCCCTCCCTATAGACCGCGGATTGTGAACGCCGGGAGCGATGAGATGTTTTCCCGCAACCGAGTAGCGCAGAATGTAGCGCACGGCTGTATAGGCGTTGTGCCACGAATGGCCTTGACTTCGAGCAAGCGCCCACCGAGCGTGCGCGAGACGCGGCCAGGGACGTCGAAGCCGAGGGCGACCGCATGCGTCGCAAGAAACGCGGCGACCGCCTTCATCGGGTCAGGGGTCTCGCTGGGGAAGTGTCCCTGCAGTGCGATCAGCCGGCCGTCTCGAACGCCGCTCCCGGCCGTCTTCGACTCCAGGACCAATCGACGCAGCGCCTCGACCTGCTGGTCGCCGGCATTCTCAATCCCATCGAACCTCGCGCGCCAGTCGTCGTCTCCCTGACGCTGATCACGTTTCCCCTTCTTCGCCTCATTCATGGTCAGCCTCTCGCGTGCGGCGGTCTGGTGCGCCCGAGCACGGCGGATTGTGGCAACAAGTCAGCTGCCGCTCTGCAAGCGCTTCTCTTAGACGATTTAGAGGGTTTGAATTGCGCTCGACGTGATCGAGCATCGGCAAGTTGTTCACTTTTTTGGAGGGCGCCCGGATTTGAACCGGAGATGGAGGTTTTGCAGACATCAAAAGCCACGATTCCCTGGGCGCACTCGCGTTTTTCGTTATCACTCGTCGAATCTTGTATCGCTGAGTACTTGGCCTCAATCATGCGATCTGCAGTCGAGTGACCGGAAAAACGGACGCGGAGCGTATCAAAGGAATGCAAGACCTTGGCGATGAGCTTGACGCCCAGCGCAAGCAAACTGAGGACACTTGGATTACCGCGACTGCCCACATGCGCAGTGCGTGGAACGCCGATCGAAACGAGGACCGCCGCATCATCTCCAAGAAGCACGAGCCCGAGCGTCGCCGGCGCTGACGAGCCACAGGCGACGCCTTTCGAAGCGCGACGAACTCGTCGTCTGTCCACGGTCGCACCTTTCCACTCGGATGTTAGGGCAGAGCTGCCCCATGAAGTAATGCGGGCGCGCCCGCGCATACGCGAAGCGTCTACGCGAGCGCCTGGTCGAGCAGCTGGTTGAGATTAACCGGGCGGTTTGACTCCGCTCCGCGGGTTGTCGACGGCGAAATGAGGAGCGCCTGCGAGTGGTTTTCGAACCAGACGAGAAACGACGACTCGCGCGCGCCCGCAAGCCGCATCTGGTTCATCCACGTGTAATACGCACCCATGTCGGCGTCGGCCAGCGCGCCCTGCGCGTCGAAGACGGGCGGCGTCTGCGGGCTCTTCAGGGCAACGTTCATCGAACGCTCGGTCATGCGAGGGGCGAATCGCGCCAGAAGGGTCACGGGGTGCGCGCGGCGCAGGATCTCGCGCGCGGACCATTGCACGAACGTGGTGCTGAAAAACTGTGCCCCCGAGCTTTCCGACAGCACACTGACCTTGAAATGGTTGAGGACGCTTGCCTCGCCTGTGCCTTGCAGCCCGACGTCTTCCGGGCGCAACAGCGCCAACCCGCTTCGACGGGCCTCGGTTCCCTCGCCCGCCACGATCATGTTTCGCAGCTTCGCCACGACCGCGTCGCGGACGAAATCGAGCTGCGCGTAGGCCAGCACCTCCATCCCGGCCGGGGCCGGCGACGCCGGACCTCCGCCCTCGACGTACCAGTGCGCGAACGGAATCGGATGCCGCGTCGCTCGCGCAGACGCGCGCCGCATCAGTGTCCGCAACCCGTCTTCCGGCTTCACTTGGGTGAAGTACGTGCCATGCGGTCGAAGCTTGCGAAACAGCGGATTGCGGTATTCCGTCACTCCCTGCCCGACAACCACGATGGCCAGACGCGGGATCACGGGTCCGGGCACGGGAATGGCAGCGCGAACCGCATTGAGGAATCCAACGGCCGCCGCGCGAAACGCGGCGACCTGGTCGGTCGTCCACAGATGCGCAGACAGCCGTTCGGAAAAATCACCAGGCGCTCTCACCCAGTCCACCTCTTCGAGAGCCGGCGAAAGGCTCAAGCGCTCGAACGCCGCCATCGCCTGCTGGAGCTGTTCCGGCGGCAGCGATCTCATATACGTGAATTGCGCGTCCACCTGCTCGCGCTCGGCCGGAAATTTCCAGTCGTAGGCCACCACTTCGCGCAGCAGCAGCGGCACGAAGCCGAGCGGCAGCCGGCGCAACACCGCAAGGTCGTCGGTGGCCACGCGCCGCGCCAGCGGCGGATATGTCGCGAAGTGCTCAGGCTGGAGTTGCGATGGCCGCATGACTCACCTCACACCAGCTCGGCAATGGGTCTTCCTTCCGCGAAGCGCGGCGAAAACCCGAAATACGAGCCCAGGGTCGGCACCAGATCCAGCGAGTCTACGGACCGGTCGATCAAGACGTTCTCGCGGATACCGGGACCCAGCGCCAGCATCCAGGTTGTGCGCGAGCGCGTGTCCCCGGTGCGATGATGCTGAAATCCGTTGCCTCCCGCCTCCTCATCGGAATCCCGTCCGAAATCGGGAAGGATGTACAGATTCGTGTTGCCCGCGTATTCGGGCTCGCTCTGAATCATCTTCCAGATCTCGGCGCATAGCCGATCGGTGCGGCGGATGCCATCGACGTAGAGCGAAAACGTACCGGCGTGAGCGATATCGATGTCGTGTAACGTAATCCACAGGAGGCTGGGAGCGAACTGTCGCATGACCCTGCGGGCGATGAAGACCGACAGCTCGTCGGGACTCTCAAGGTTCCTCGCGCTCTTCAGGAAATCGGACACCGAGACCTTCAACAGGCCCGTTAACCGCCCCACTTCGATTTCCTGGTTTCCCGCTTCCGGTTGATACAGCGGGGACTCGTAGTTGTCGTGCAGCAGCGACTAGTAGTCGGCGTGCGCGCCGGCAGGCACCGCTGCGGCCAGCAGACGCTTCGGCAAAATCACGTTGGCGCCCAGACCCGGTCCGTAGGCGGAATGGCGGCTCTCGCCAATGCGCTCGAAGCCGACGCTTGGGGCGATTACCCAGGCGTCCGAGGAAGGACGCTTGAGGTCTCTGCGAAAATACTCAAAAACCGTCGGGTGTTGCGGCGGCGCCGCGATGAAGTTGTTGATGGTTTCGTAGACGCCGGTCGCCAGGCTGGCGTTGGCGACATAGTGACCCAGGATGCCCCGGTTCACCACCTGAGTGAAGAACGTCCCTCGCGGCAGCAACTCGGTCAGCAGGTGCGGAATATTCTCGCGGCCTTCGGGCATGAAGGTCTCGTCGTCCCGCGCGCCGCCGCCGAACGTCACGACGATAGCCTTCCGGCTCCGGAGCGGACTGCCGGGCTTCTGCCCAGGGCGATAGACCGCCGAGCTCAATGACGCGCCGGTCACTCCGCGAAGGAAGTCGCGGCGGCTGATCGAGATAGCCGCCGCCAACTGCCGCAACGCGCTATCCATGGATCACCTTCCAGCCCGCTTAAAAATAGTACTTCAACGCAAGCTGAATCTGTCTCTGATCGTTCTGCCCGTTCCGCAAGGACGTAATTCGGCCGAAGTTCGCGGTGTTCGTAAAGTCCCGTACGCCCGGTGGCGGCTGCAAGCCCGCAGTACCGGCCGAGAACCCGGGCGAACTGAAATTCGGCGTGTCGGTGAGGTTGAAGATCTCGAGTCGGAATTCGAGCCGCTGGCCGTTGGTGACGGGGAAGTCCTTGAAGAGCGAAAGATCGATTCGGCGGTAGTTCGGGCCCCTCGCCTGCGTCGCCTCGCCGCCAAACGGTGCAAGATCCGCCTGGCCCAGCGTCGTCGCTGCGGGAGGATTCGCGAATGCCGCGGGGTTCAGCCAGTTCATGAACGTGCGATTCTCAGGGTACAACGGCTCTCCCGTGAGAATGGCATTACACCCGGAGCCGGTCGACGTGGCAACAGGACAACCAATGGTGATCGGATTGCCGCTCTGCGCAATGGCAATCAGGTTGACGCGCCAGCCGCCGATCAGTTGATTCACGACGCCGGACGCATTGCCGAAGAAACGCTGGCCGCTGCCGAGCGGAATGGGGAAAGTCCCGTTGATGGAAAACAGATGAGGCGCATCCGTATTGCAGAGCGCCCAGTCCGGCCCGAGCACGAACAGGTTGCGGTGCCCTCCCACGTCCCCGCCGGTCAACACCTGCCGTGCCTGGCTGCGACACTTCTGTAAGGTGTAGTTGACCTTCGTCGTGTATCCGCCCGCGAAGCGCTTGTCATAGGTCAGTTGTAGGGAGTTGTATTCGCCTTTGGCTCCCGACACCGTCTGGGTGACGCCGGCAAAATCCGGAAACTGGCGGAAGGACGCCGCGCTCAGCCCTGGAGGGGCCAATACTCGCGCCGCATTGTAGTCATACGACAACGCCCCGTCACGGCTCTGGCTGCCCACGTATCCAACCGACCCGGTCTGCGACGGGGTGAGCTGCCGCTGGACGGTGACGTTGTACTGCATGCTATAGGGCATCTTCCATGGGCTCGGCGTACCGGACAACCCCATGTTTCGCGGGTTGAACGTCGTTGCGTCCTGGATGCCTATAGGACCGATGCCTGATTCGAAGGTTGCGAACGAGCCATCTGCATAAACGATCGGTTCGCCGGGGGTGAAGTTTGTCAGGCGAAGGTTGTACTCGAAGGGGTACTGCCTCAGGTTTCCGAGAATGTTGCTGCGGTAGCTGGTCTGGTAGAACACACCCCCTCCTGCCCTGACAACCCACTTATCGTCGAAGGTGTACGCGACGCCGGCGCGGGGGGCGATCATGTTCTTCGGACTCTGGATCAGGTTATTGCTCGGATGGCATCCCAGGGCGATGCCATTGGAGGCGAGTTGATTGAGAAACAGTCGCGACAGCGGTGTGTCGCACTGGTCCTTGGCGAGGAAATAGGTCGGGGTCGGCTCCATGAGGAAGTTGGCGCCCCGTCCGTCCGGAGCATCCGAGTTCCTCACAATGTCGTACCGTAATCCCAGGTTCAACGTCAGCGATGAAGTGACCTTCCAGGAATCATCGACAAATCCAGACCAGATGCTCCAGACGGCCGTCGGCGTCGGGGCAGGGTCTCTGGTGTTATTGATGGCGTTCGGCCCGCCAAGGAAATCCACCCGGCAAGGGGCCGCAACGCCGGCACCGCAGACGCTGGGTATCTGGCTCGCGTACCGGCTTGCGATGGGGGTCAGCAGCATCTGCGCCATGCCGGTGTTGCCGCCGGTGGTATTCGGAACCTCCGTGAACTGGCCGAAGTATTCATAGCCGCCCGCGGGAGAGCGAGGCTGGTAGAACTCTGTCCCGGGCCGCATGTACTGAACGCCGATCTTCAGGCTGTGCGCGCCATACAACTTGCTGGTGACAGCGCTGAACTGCGGCGTGCTCAACGTTGTCGTGGCGGGATTCCACTCGGGCGGCCCGAACTGCCCGATGCCGGTCACGAGGAAATAGGGCAACCCGCCGTAGCCCTGCGAATTGTACACGGGCAGCCCGAACTGGCCCGGAACGCTGAAGTCATCCCCGAACGCTCTGCCGCGGTCCATATTCAGACCGGTGTACCCAAAACGCAATTCGCTCACGATTGTCGGCGACCAGACCCTGGTCCAGTTCACCGCTTCGCCGTGGGTCCGGATCGCTGTCGGACTTCCACCCCACAACGATCCGTCGATCACTCCGGGATACAGCGGCGGAAGGACATTGTCGTTCTCGGAGGTGCTGAAACGGAAAAACACGGTGTCGTTCTGACTGAGGTACTGGTCGATTCTGAGATCGCCCTGATGGTTGTTGGAACGCTCGACCGGATTGGTGATGTAGTTCTGGTTGAGTCCGCCACGTGTGGGTAAGGGAAAGGCCTTCAGCAGATTGCGCGCGTTCTGGTTGATCCGGTTCGCGGGGATGATGTTGCTGCCCGACGGATCGATGGGGTCCCTGATCCAGGCTGTCCCGGTCCCTGTCACCCTGATCCCCGTAATCGGATCGACCGCGCCCGCCGGCAGGAGCCGGGTCGTCGCCGGATCCATGATCGCTCCCAGCGGGAATACGCGGCCGAGCCGGTCGGTTCGCGTACCGCCTTGCGTCAACAGCTCCGAAAAGTTCGTGAAGTTACTCTGCTGCATCAACGCCGTCGGGGTGTTGACCTGAAACAGCTGCGCCTGGCGCTGCGTCGTTCCCTCGTAGTCCACGAAGAAGAACGTTTTCTTGTTCCCACGCTGCAGGAACAGCACGGGCCCGCCGAGCGTCCCGCCGAACTGGTTTCGGATGAACTTTCCTTTTTTCTGTCCCTGGAATTTGCTGAAGAAGTTGTTCGAGTCGAAGATGGCGTTGCGGTGGAATTCGAACAAATTGCCGTGGAACCGTTCGCTTCCGGACTTGATGCTGGCGTTCAGAATCGCGCCTCCGGCGCGCCCGAACTCGGCGCTGTAGCTGCTCGTCTGAACCCTGAACTCCTGGAGCGCGTCGACGGAAGGCCGGTACACGTAAGTTGTACCATTCATGAAGTCGGACACGTTCGAATTGTTGTCCACCCCGTCCAGCAGATAGTTGTTCGAAAAACTGTCCTGACCATTTGCCGAGAAACTTCCCGAAGATGCGAATCCGCGACCGTCCTGCACGGCCTGCACCACTCCCGGGCTGAGCTGGGCGAGGAACGTGTAATTCCGCCCGTTCAACGGAAGATCGTTGATCGCCTGTGCCTGGACCGTGGCGCCGAGAGACGCCTCCTGGGTCTGCAGCTGCACCGCCTCGGCGGTCACGGTGACGGTTTCCGCAACGTTGCTTGGCCTGAGCGAGAAGTCGGCGACATACCGCTGCTGAATGCTGAGGGATATGCCTTCCCGGGTACCTGGCGCAAACCCGGGCGCCTCGGCCACCACGGTATAGCTGCCGATGCGAACCGAGGGAAACTGATAATTCCCGACGGCGTTCGTCTTGGTCTGGAACGTGACTCCCATGTCCACGTTGATGAGCGTCACCGCGGCGGCCGGCACCACCGCCCCGGTCGAGTCCCGAACGGTCCCCTGGACGGTGCCGGTGTCAACCTGGGCGAGCGCCGTGGACGACAAACACAGCGCTGCGAACGTCAGCGCCAGAACAACCCTGCAAACATTGCGGCCGGACTTCCCCAAGGTGTTGGTGCGCGTACTGGCCATGTCCTCCTCCTTCTCGGGCTCTCGCGACCGCCTTGTCACTGTTCAGAGTGCATACTCATTTGCAGACCGAAAACAAACCCAGTTACTGGCTCCAGCAAATGCAAGAGCCCGCACGGGCCCCTATTCTTCGGAAGTAGTACTTCAAACGCAAGCTGAATCTGCCTCGGTGACTCGCCATGAAGCGATCGGGATCGCTGATGCGTCCGTGCCGGCGGTTATCAGCGGGTATAGACAATCTGCAGGCAGGATCAACCGTTGCGACTTGGCCTCCGCCGATGACCTGGGTGCCGTTCATCAGCCATATCGTTACGGCCCCGAGGCTTTGCAGGGCCATCCCCGGTGAATTTCTGCCGATCGCGAATCGCGCGATCTGGCTCGAAAACACCTTGATTCAGTCAGATGCGTCGATTCGCCGTTCGCGTCGATCGTGTGTCGCGTTGGCTGAAATTGGGTGTCGTTGGCTCGCCGCGGGCACAGTTTGGGCACAGTCGATCGGCCGCCCGCCAAACGATCTCAATTACAACCGACAGTAATGGGTACCACCTATCACGATTTCTTCGGCGTGGGCCGGACCCGCAAGAGGCGCGCAGGCGCGCGAAAATTCGTTTGTCTCAGCCTGTCCAAGGCGTCGGCGAGATCGACCAACCCACGCTTCGCAGCGACGTCGAGCACACCCAGGGTGCCCGCCACCGGGAGGCCGCGTTGGCGCGCAACCTGGCGAGCCTTCTTCTCGTCGCCCGCCAGGAACAGTGGGGCCGCCATTTTTCTTAGGCGAGGCTCCTTGTCCACGAGCCGCGGAGGCCCGAGTTCCGCAATCGCGTAGCCATGGCGGTGGGTCCGGCAGCCACCGAGCGCACGCACCGAGTTCCCATGTGTCACGCTCGGGGCTCGCACGAGGATGTTGAGCGCTCGCGTCTGAAATCGTCCGTCTCCCGGTTTTCGCTCTCCGATGTGAGCTTCCATAACAAGGAAGGTAAGATACACAAGCAACATTAAGCATCTCGCCCTGGCTGACGCGATACGCGTCGCTTACAAGACATGTCCTTTCGTATGGCTCTTCCCTCTCTCGTCCTTCGGGCTCTCTCAATTCCGGGCAGCCAAGGGCTGGTTCATCGCGCATTCTACGAGCTACTCGCGCGCTACTTTGGTCCCGGTGCTCCCTGGCATTTTATGAACTATGGCTTCGACTCGGGGCGCTTTCGGGAGCATCCACTTCACCTCAGGCCGGAGGACGAGATGGATCGGCTCTGCATCCAGCTATACGACCATCTCCTGTCGTCCTTGTCGATCGCTGGAACGACGGTGCTGGAAGTCGGATGCGGCCGCGGCGGGGGGGCAGGCTACATCGCTAACTATCTCCGACCGCGCCGAATGATCGGCATCGACCTCTGTCACACGTCGGTGCGGATCTGCCAGACCGATCACCACGCTCGGAACATCGCTTTCCTGACCGGCGATGCGCAGCACCTTCCCTTTCGCGACGCGTCGCTCGACGTCGTCATTAACGTAGAATCGTCGCATGCGTATGCGTCGATGGCGGCATTTCTCGAGGAGGTACAGCGGATCTTGAGGCCGGGCGGCTTCCTTGTCTTCGCCGATCTTCGGTGGGACGCGCCGGGCAACGCATCTAGACGCACGCGCGGACTCACCCTGCTGAAGGAACAGCTCGTCAATTGCGGCCTCACCGTGGTGCACGAATCTGATCTCTCCAGCGAAGTTCTGCAAGCGAGAACGGCCGACAACGAACGTCAACGCGCCTCAATCAGACAACAGGTTCCCAGAGGGCTCCGCGTTGTGTTCGCGGAACTGGCCGGGCTGCCGGGAACCACGATGTACCGGCGTCTAGAGGAGCGCAGCCTGGTGTACTGGAGCTCCGTCCTGCAGAAGCCCCTGAACGCCATCTGATGTCCCTCTTGCCCTTCGTCCCCAAGCTTGCGCTTCGCCTGCTGCGCGACGCGACGGTGCGGCCGGACGACTCGCGCGGGGCAGAGCTGAACGCCAGCGTCCTGCTCGCGGACCTGTCCGGTTTCACTGACCTTGTCGACAGGCTCGCGGGTCAGTACGGCGACCGCGGCGCGGAACGGCTTCAAGAGATTCTCAACCACTGTTTCGGCCGCCTCACCGACATCGTCGACGGCGCGGGGGGAGAAGTCCTCAGCTTTCCTGGCGACGCTGCCCTCGCTCTCTGGACCACGGACTCCGATGCGACGAATCTCGCCGAGTTGGTGCATCAGTGCGCGCTGTGCGGTCTCGAGCTGCAGTCGAAACTGGATCGGTTTCAGGTTTCGGACGGCATCGAGCTGCGGCTGCGGGTGGCAATCGGTGCCGGACGCGCGTGGGCCGCGCTCGTCGGCGGAGTAGATGGCCGGTGGGAGACGGTGCTTCAAGGTGACGCCGTCGATCAACTAACTGGCGCGCTGCACGTCGCTCGTGCAGGTGAGCTAGTGCTCTCCGCGGCAGCCGGCGCACTTGCCGGCGAGGCAGTCACGGCGGCACGCCGCGAAGCTCATCTCGTGGTCGCGAGCGCCCAGCCGCTCCGTTCCCCGCTACCACTTCGAACCGATCAGTCGCTCGTAGCTGCACCTGAAGTCATCAGATCGCTGGTCCCCTCGCCGGTGCTGTCCCGCATCGACGCCGGCCTGCGTGCGTGGCTCGCGGAATTTCGCAACGCCACCGTCGTGTTCGTTCAAATAAGGAACCGCGCCTCAGACGACCACGGAATGCTCCAGCGCACGATGCGCGTTGTTCAAGCGGCGGTGGACAAGTTCGGCGGAAGCGTCAACCAGGCCGTGGCCGACGAGAAAGGCTTAACCATAGTCGTCGCCTTCGGCGCCGTCTCGCACGCCCACGAAGACGATGCCGCGCGTGCCGTCCGCACTGCGCTCCTGCTCCGGGACGACTTGCAGGCGGCCGGCGTTGACGCCCACTTCGGCATCGCCACCGGACGCGTTTTCATTGGCGGACGGGGGGGCGCATCGCGCTTCGAGTTTGCGATCATGGGCCCGAGCGTAGTTCTCGCGGCCCGCCTGGCGTCAGTGGCTGAGGGCATTCTCTGCGATGCGACGACTCGCGGGGCCACCAGAAAAGGGATTCGCTTCGAGGCGTTGCCCCAGGTCGCGCTGAAGGGCAAAGCGAATCTCGTCGATGTCTGGCGGCCGCGAGCGGTCAAAGGCGACGCCAAGGACGCAGGCCTGGTGGGGCGCCGCGACGAGCGCGCGGCGCTCGAACGCCGCCTGACGACGCTGGAGCGTGAAGGATGCGGCGGCATCGTGATTCTGGAGGGAGAACCAGGCATCGGCAAGACCGCACTAATGAAGGACCTCCTCAAGTCCGCACAGTCGCATGTGACGCGAATCCTGACTGGCGCGGGCGACTCCATAGAACGGCGCACAGCCTATCTCGCATGGCGCTCGGTGGCTGCCGGCCTGCTCGGCGCGGACGTCGCTTCCGAACCGCGCGCGCTACAGGCTCGCTTGATCGAGCTCCTTGGCGCCGACAATGCTCCCTGGTTGCCGCTGCTCCACCCCGTGTTCGCAGCGTCACAGGCCGAAAACGATCACACCCTGAGCATGAACGCCGACAATCGCGCGCAGACGACGCGGAATCTGATCGTCGGGCTCCTGGAGGCAGCAGCCAAGACGACTCCCCTTCTCATCGCGCTCGAGGATGCGCACTGGATGGATTCAGCGTCTTGGGAGCTTGCCGAGCAGGCCGTCTCCCGCGTGCCACGCCTGCTCCTGCTCCTGAGCGTGCGGCCCTCGAGCGACGCGGCTGAAAGGCTTGCGCGGCTGGCGACGCGTCCCGACGTGACGACGATTCGTCTGGGCGCCCTCCACGATTACGAGATACGCGAGCTCGTATGTCGACGCTTGGATGCGGAAGGAATCCCGGACGAGCTCGCCGCCCTGATCAATCGTCGCGCGGAAGGCCACCCCTTCTTCGCCGAGGAGCTGTCGGTTGCGCTCCGGGATAGCGGCGCGGTCGTCGTACAGGATGGAACGTGTCGGCTCACCGGCGACATCACGAGTGTCGCCACCCATTCTCTGCCCGACAACGTCCAGGGCATCGTCGCCACCCGCATCGATCAACTCACGCCGCAACACCAGCTGACGCTGAAAGTGGCCGCAGTCCTTGGTCGTCAATTCGCGCTCGCCGATCTAAGCAAGGTCCATCCGCTCTCAGTGGCATCTGAAAGCCTCCAGGAACACGCTCGGGCAATCACGGAAGCGGGCCTGCTGATTCCCGCGACCGAGCGCGATGATCGCTTCTCGTTCTCGCACGCATTGGTGCAGGAGGTGGCCTATGAGCTGCTTCCATACACGCAGCGACGCGAGCTGCATCAGCGGACCGCGGAATGGCTCGAGCAACAGCCCGGTCGAAACCTCGACGAGTTGTCGGCCTTGCTCGCCCATCACTGGGAGCGAGCCGAGGTCGTCGGCAAAGCGATGCACTATCTCGACAAGGCCGGCGATCGCGCCCTCATGAAGGATTCCTCCAACCGGGAAGCGGAAGAGTTCCTGTCGCGGCTGATCGCGCTTGCAGAGAAGCCTGAGAAGACGGTAACTATCGTAGCCGGCCGGCAGGTCTCGCTGGCGCGGTGGGAACGAATGCTGTCGCAAGCCCTTGGACGTCAAGGGCGGCACGCGCCAGCCATGCAGCATCTCGAGCGCAGCATCACGCTGCTCGGACACACGGTTCCGTCCGCGACGATGACGTGTCGCGCCGAGTTCTTTCGAGGGATCACGGCGCGGCTCTTGTGGCGACCGTCAAAGGCCCGGCGCCACAGCCATTCGGAGACCGAGCAGCTCGGTCTCCTTGAGCTCACGCGGGCGTACGACAGCTTCGTCCAATTCCTGTACTTGGGAATGCCCGGCAGCAATTCCGACG
>JANNJO010000246.1:0-9008 GCA_031395755.1 Acidobacteriota bacterium | reverse complement strand
GTGTGCACCATCCGGAACAACCAGCGCTGACGGGCGACGGTGAAGACCGTCGACGGATAAAGAGGATCACTCCCGGCGTATCTCTCATAGAAGTAGTCCGCTACACGGCCGAAGACTACGAGTTCGCCGACGGAGGCGGCGAAGCCGCGCTGGCTGTAGTTCGCGGCCTCTGCCGCGGTCGCACCAAAGCCAGCACGCCGAAGCAGATGCTGAATACGCAGATCTTGAGGCATTTAAAATGGACGAAGCACCGCGCGGCTGAGGGAACGTTATTATCCCACAGCTGGGGCGGCGGGGGGACTACTTTCCGGGGAGTTTTCCTCGACTTACAAGATTGGCAAGCAGCTGATACGCGCCGTCGGTGCCGGCGGCAACCTGGCGCCACAATCCAAGGCCCACAAAAATCCAGCGGCCGTTGCCGACCGGGGCGCTGACGAGCGCGCCTTTCTTCCATCCGGCGTTGTGCTCGAACGGCTCGTGAATCTGAATCAGGTCTGTGTAGCGCTGGTCGTCGGGCACGATGAAGTAGGTGCCGCGCTCCTGCACCCAGTTGCGCCACGCGCCCTCCCCAATCTCGTTCGGGTAGTGGAACACCGGATCGTCCGTCGCAAGAATCTGAATCGGCCCATTCTCGTCGGTGACTCGTGTGTTGCTGAATCCCGCGGTAAACGGCGCGTACTGCGTCCACGTGTTGCCGCGGTTGTACTGGACGATCACGGTGCCGCCGGCGGCCGCGTAGTCCAGGATTTTTTTGTTGTTCGCGCGAAGATCTTCACGGCTGTCATACGCGCGCACGCCGATCACGATGGCGTGGTACCCGTTGAGGTCTGACCAGGACAAATCGTCGGCGTCGAGCATCTGCACCGACGCGCCAAGGCCGCGAAGCGCGGCAGGTACTTCATCTCCGGTGCCCATCACGTAGCCGACGTTGAGGCCGGGCGCCAGCCGCACGTCCATGACCTTCACAGCGACGCTCGCGGGGATCTCCAGCTGGCGGCGGCGGATATGCGGGTACTCGACTATCTGATAGCCGGTGCCGTAGGTCTCGGGGCCCGCTGACGCCAGAGCGGTCACGACGTATTCGCCGAGCGCGGCTTTGGGGCCCGGACGCACCGTGAAACGGACGGTTTGCGACTCGTCCTCGCGCGTGAAGGACACCGGCAAAGACGGCGGCGTCACGCTCCATCCCGCGGAGGGTAGCTGCAGCCGCACCTGTCCAGCCACGGCATCTTTTCCGTGGTTCGTCACGGTGACGCGCACTTCCCGATCGATGGCGGCGGTCGCTCCCCTGCCGGCAGGCACAATGGCGATCGACGGCGTCGCGCGCAGCGCGAGCCGCTGCACGACCGTCAACTCCATTCGCTTCTCGCCCTCGAGATTGGCGCCTTCGTATCGGAACTGCACGGGGCGGTTGAGGTGGATGCTGGTGCCGTCTGCGATGAGCGTGATTGACGCCCGGAATGGCGTGGGCCGCGACGGCAAGCCAAACGGCGCATCGGGCTCGAACTCGTAGCGAGCGACATCGAGACGCCGCTTCCAGTACAGCCTTGTCGTCTTTGCGTCAGCTGGAATGCGCATCGAGGCATCGCATCGATAGACGCTCCCGAGTTCAATCGCGCCCGACGGGCACGCCGCCGGCCCGGCGAAGCCGTCCAGCGCAACCGACGCGACCGAAATGGGGCGGCCGCGATCGCCGATGCTGATGGAAACACGTGCGGCCTGGCCGCGCACAACCACACCGTCATCGGCCAGCACTTCGATGCGAAGGCCGTGCGCAAGCACGGCGGCTTCGGTGAGCTGATGTTCTTTCGTCTGCAGTCGCGCATCGATGTTGAAGCGGGCTTCAACCGGAAGCCCCATGGACACCAGCTGCTGCCTGAGCGAGCGCACCGCACTCAAGCCGGCCACAATCGATGGCGCAGCGGCAAACGGCCCGTCGAGATCGAATTGTTTCTGCGCAGCACCGACGTGATCGGCGATCGCTCGAAGACCTGAAACCAGGGGGACCGGGGGCGTTCCAGCGGCGAAGGCCGAGAGGCCGGGAATTGTCGTATCGATGCCTGTAAACAGCGACGGTTCGTCGCCTGGCGCCCCAGGTACAAACGACTCCATCAGCAGATAGCGTTGCTGCGTCCGGCCCGACGGCAAGGCGAGCAGCTGCGCCATCGCCTGACTCTTGTGCATGCCGCGCTCTTCGGTGCCCACCTCGACATAGGTGCGCCCGAGCAACGGGTCGAAGCCGTTCACGTCGAACGCCGCCGCTTTCAGTGCTCCGAGCGGCAGCGGCCCGGCAGAGGCGGCGGCCTGCCCGCGTCCGGCGCCGCCGGGCCCGCCAGCCGGGTAGTAGTACTTGCGCGGCTGCCACGGCATCAGACCTTCGCGGATCTGCTCTGGATATCGGGACGGATCGCCTGCGGCCTTGAACGCTTCGCGCGTGAGCAGGCCGGACGTCTGATGGTGCAACCCTCCCGCAGTGCCGGTGGGATTCATGGCGAGCATGACGTCGGGGCGCGTCAGGCGAATCAGGCGGACGAAGTCGCCGATGATTTCGTCTCTCCCCCACTTCTCGAGCGATTCCTCGATGCTGAACGAGTAGCCGAAGTCGACGGCGCGGGTGAAGTACTGCTCGCTCGAATCGAAGCGGTGCATCGCTTCGAGCTCCTCCGTCCTCAACACCGCCAGCGGGTCGTACAGTTCCGGGCCTATTTCGTTCTGGCCGCCGTCGCCTCTCGTGGCTGTCGCGAGAATCGTGCGGACGCCTTGCCCGCGGTTCAAATACACATGCAGCGCGTTGGTCTCATCGTCTGGATGCGCGGTCGCCTGCATGAACACGGCGGTCGTGTGGAGTTGTCGCAGCGCTAGGCCGAGCGCGACCGAGCCGTCTTCGAGATCCACCGGACGCACTCGCAGCTGCGCAGCCAGTACGGAGTGTCCGGCTTTAGCGGGACCTTCGGTGAGCAGCACCGCCGACATCAACGCAACAAGGCACGCGCGCTTCAGGTTCATCGTTTCAGCCCTTGATGACTTCCTGATAATACGCCTCGTACTGCGGCACCACGCGGCCCGAGCAGAAGTGGCGTCTCACGCGATCGAGTCCGGCTTTCGCGAAGCGGGCGTGGAGAGCGCCATCGGTCAGCAGGGCGATAGACGCCTCCGCCATTCCCTGTACGTCGTTCGGCGCGCAGAGAAACCCGGAAACACCGTGCTCGACCACTTCGGGAAGGCCACCGACGCGGGATGCTACGACCGGAACCTCGCACGCCATCGCCTCCAGCGCAGCCAGGCCAAACGACTCCTGGGCGGACGGCAGCAGAAAGAGATCGGAGACCGACAGGAGCGGCACGACCTGATCCTGCTCGCCCAGCGCCTCGACGTCGCACGCGAGCCCGCGCTCGTGCACCATGCGCATCGCGCGGCCAAGCTCGGGTCCCTCCCCCACGAAGATCAGCTTCGCCCGCACGCCGTGCTCGCGCACGCACTGAAAGATATCGACCACCGCGTCGACCCGCTTGACCGGCCTGAAGTTCGACAGGTGAATGATCAGTTTGTCGTACCTGGCGGGCGGACAAAGCCGCGCCCGCAGATCGGGCAGGGCCCGCCGCCGGTGGACGTCGCACTCGAGGAAATTCGGGATGACGCGGATATCGCGTCTGATCGGCAGCGCCTGATAGGTGTCGCGCCGCAGGCTGTCGGACACCGCCGTCACGCCATCCGACTGATCGATGGAGAACGCGACCGTCTCCGAGTACGACGGATCGCTGCCGAGCAGCGTGATGTCGGTGCCGTGAAGCGTCGTGATGACCTTGGGCGCACGCGACACCGGCTCGGTCGTGGTTGCCGCCAGGATCTGCTTGGCGAGATACGCGGCCGTGGCGTGCGGGATGGCGTAATGCGCGTGGATGATGTCGAGCGAAAGCTCTCGCGACAGCTGGACGATCTTGTTCGCCAGCGACAGCAGATACTGCGGCTCGCGGAACAGTGGATACGTCGGCGTGTGCACGCGATGAAAGGCGAGCCCCGCCTCGTAGTCGCCCAGCCTGAACGGCGGCTCGGTGCTGATGAGATGCACCTGATGATCGCGGCGCGCCAGCGCTTTCGCGAGCTCGGTCGCGACGATGCCGCTGCCACCCACCGAGGCGTAACACACCACCCCTATATTCATGACTAGTCACGGGGGCCCCTCATCCCCGCTCCGGTCGCTCCGCTTGCGGGGCCCCTTCGCCCCGCGCCGCTTCGCGCCCTTCTATTTAAGCAGATGTTCGAGCACGACGGGCTCGCTCACGAAGATGCCCTCGGCGAACCGCACGCCGGCCAGCGCGCCGAACTGCGCGTCCCGGCTTTCGATCAGCTGGCTGAAGCCCGGTGAGTTTAGACGCGTTTCGGCCGATTCCGTTGCACGGGCAAACTGGCTGCGATAGCAGGCGAGCGCCAGCCTTTTTTTCTCGTAGTGCGCGGAGACGTCGACGACGAACGAGGCCGGCCCGGCATCGTTGATGAAATAGTGACACACCCGTTGCGGCTGCCACGGTTCGCCGCTCGCATCGTAACGCCGCAGCTTCGCGTTGAACACCGCGTCGCGAAGCAGGAGCGCCGCGGCCTGGTGATCCGGATGACGATCCTGCCAATACGGAATGGCCACCGTTCTGGGCCGGACGCGGCGAATCAGCTCGACCACCAGCCGCACGTGATCCGGTGCGGTACCGATCGCGCGATCGGGCAGCGCGAGGTTCTCGCGCCACCACGCGCCCAGCACTTTTCCGGCCTGCTCGGCCTCCTTCACGCGCTCTTCGGGCGACCCGTTGCTCGACATCTCTCCGCGCGTCAGATCGCACAGACCCACCGTGTGGCCGAGAGACGCGTGCTTGGAGAGCGTACCGCCGAGGCCGATCTCGAGATCGTCGGGATGGGGACCGAACCCCAGCAAGTCGACCTGCCTCATTCCCGAATCCTCGTGAACGAGAACGCCTCGTCGCCCTTGTCGGGCTTTCCCTGGTAGTGACGAAGAATGATCCGCGCGGCTGTGAAGGAGAGGCTGAGCCCTCCCGGCCCTCCCCCGAACGCGAAGTAATGATGCGGGTAGTTCCGGTGCGGTCCGTAGTAGGGCACGCCATCGATCGTTCGTGAGTACTCCACGTCCCAGGAGTACTCCGGCATCAGGCCGGAAATCGCCGGGCGCATCACGGAGAGCTCGTACATCAACTGTCCCGTGCGCTGAAGGATCGCCCGTTCCTTTGCGCGGCTGGGCAAACAGGCTTGATCGGCGCCTGAAAACAGCACCCGATGCCCTGTCCAATGCAGCCAGTGATCCGGAGATGCCGTATCGCGGAGGATGAGATCTTCCGGGGTCATCTCGCGCCGCACGGCCGCAGGAAGCTCGGGCGTGAGCACGACGTAGCCGTCGCAGCGCGAAAACCTGCGCCGCAGCGGCTTGAAGTCATCCGTCGGATAGCCGCTGGCAACAACCACTTTCGACGCGGTGACGATTCCGCCGTCGGTTCTGATTTCAACGGTCCGCCGCAGCGGGCGAATGCGAGTGACCGGCGATTGCTCGAAGACCTGCGCGCCGCGCGCTGCCGCCGCTCGAGCAAATCCCAGCGTGGCTTTGTAGGGGTCGAGGCTGGCGTTGCCGCGGGTGAGCAGACCGAAGCCGCTCGTCCCCATCTGGCGGAACAGGGCGGCCCCTTTCAGAGCTGCGACGTCGAGCCTTGCATCGCGACGCGCCTTATATTCCTTCTCGAGCCGATCGATCCCGTCGGGCGTCGTGCTGAAGTGAAGCGCGTTCCGCACCTGAAGGCCGCACTCGATTCGAAGGCGGCGAATGGCCGCGATGTACTCGAGTGAGCCTCGTCTGGCTGTCTGATACAGGTGGCGCGCGTCACGCACGCCGTGCTGGTGCGCAACCCTGAAAAAATCGGGCTCCGGCTCGTGCATGACGATGCCGGTGGCGCGCGCGGCCTGCGCCTGCGCGATTCTGCCCTGTTCGAGCAGCACGACGTCTATACCAGCCGCGGCAAAGACATAGGCCGTCGCACAGCCGATCGCACCGCCGCCAACGATGGCGACCTCAGTCCGAAGGTTTCCGCGGTGCCGGGGATAAGCCGGCCGCCTTGAGGCGGGAAACCTGTCGCTCCAGTAGACGGTCCCGTAGTGGGTCTTGGGCAAGGCGGACTCATTCTAGTCGATGGTCAATGGTCAATGGTCGCACCTATCGCACCTATCGCACCTGTCGCACCCGCTCTTGCGCCAGGAGCTGTTCCTTGCGCGGGACGCCCCAGCGGTATCCGCCCATCGAGCCGTCGGTCCGGACGACGCGATGGCAGGGGATGAGGAGCGCTACCGGGTTGGTCGCGCATGCGCGGGCGACGGCGCGCGTGGCCGTCGGCTTGCCGATGGCGGCGGCAACCTCGCGATACGTGCGGGTTTCGCCGTAGGGGATCGCCTGCAGCTGTCCCCACACGCGCCACTGAAACGCCGTGGCTCTGACGTCGAGCGGGAGCTCCACGTGCGGCGATCGGCCTCGAAGATGCTCGAGAAGGACTCGGACCTGGGTGCTGAGGATGCGGTCGTTCCGTCGAACGGTGGCGTGGGGATACTCCTGGCGAAGATCGTGCTCGAGGGCCGCGTCTTTGTCGCCAATCATCACGCGGCACACGCCGCGCGCGGTCGCGGCCAGCAGCAACCGTCCCAGCGGGGACGCCGCAATCGTGAAATCGATCTCCACGCCCGGCGCGCCCTTGCGGTAGGTTGCCGGCGTCATGCCGAGGGCCGCCCCGGCGCGCTCGTACAACCGGCTGCTCGACCCATAGCCGGCGTCGTAGAGCGCGGGCGTGACGCGGTCACCGCGCTTCAACGCGGTTTTGACCTGGCCAAGCCGGCAGGCGTCGGCATACGCGCGAGGCGAAATGCCGACGACCTGGGTGAACGCCCGCTGGAAATGGAAGCGGCTCAACCCGACGCGGCCGGCGAGCGCGCCAAGCGTGTGACGCTCCTCGGGATTCGCGCGAATGATGTCGCACGCCTGCTGAATCTGTTCAATCTGTGAAGTCATACTCCGCACGATAAACCACGTGCCGGCGCCAATCTATCCGAACATTGCTTTTGTGAACGGGAAATCAACAGGAGTCCAGGAGAATAGAAGGCTAATTCTGGGGGTCTTCGTCGGGTGAGACGTCCTCGAAATCAACTTCTCCCTGATCCGCCTCTTCGCCGACCATGGCGTGAGGATTCCTCAGGTTATAGAGCGTCTTCATTCCCTGAAAGTAGTCGGCTTCGGACATGACGTCACGAATCTGACCGGCGATGTAAAGCTTCACCCAAACGTCGTCAGTTTCGCCCGCAACAGTCATTGGCTTATAAAGCATCAACGTAACGTTCTCAAACTTCTCGGCAGGATCGCCGTAGGCAGTTCGGCCAGAGATCGTTCCGTACAAGATTGAAGCGCGCTCGAACGTCGATATTCTCATATTGCGCCCCTTCTCGATCATCGACCGCTCAGGCATCACGTAAAGACAGCCGACAACAGCAAAAGGGAACCGCATGTGGAGCGTGATCGATTCGGTCGTTAGATCCCCAAATCTATTCTTCACATTCTTCGAAAAATTTCCGATCTTTGTGAGGTCGGCACGAGGAGGATCTGAATCCTTCAAGATGGGATAGCTCGGAAAATTTAGACTCTTAATCGTCACAGCCAGAAGTAGGCCGTGTCGATCGTCTGAAAAAGAAACGTCGACTCGCTTCGGTCCGAGGCCGCCTTGGAATTCCTTTTCCTTAACAATGCGGATCTCGCCCTTTCGACGCCCACTGCCGATAATCTCCTCTTCCGGCTTGACCTTAGGAAAACCGACGCCCCTCAAACCGTTTGCGACTTCTAAGGCCAGGTGGTGAGACAGCAGCTCGGAGTATCGCTTCTTGTCCTTCTGAGGCGCATCGTCATCAGGAATGACCCCAGCGCGAATGACCGCATCCCGTAGTGGCATAAATTACCGATTCTGTCTGCGCGTTCTCAGGAGAGCGGCGCCTGCTCTAAGAGCCTTCAGGTCGCTGAGTGAAAGCCCCGTTTCAAATACCACTCTCTCGTCTACCAGGACCGAGGCCGTCTCAGGTTTTTCCTGCCGAACAAGCCGATCAACCTCATCGCAAAATGCCTTCTCCGATTGGACTACGGGGATCAGAACTTTCTGCGCTTCCGTTGGCTCAAGCTTCAGCAGACCGCCGCCTAAGCTGTGCCCTTCCACCTCACAACTCAGCGCCGTAACCCCCGAATGCCACGCCACCGCCAGGTCTTGAGCCGCCAGCGAGGCATCGTTTCTCATCCGGACTATATGCAGCGTGTTAGGTGCGAAGGCTCCGGCTGTGTCTGCGACAAGCCTAGGCTCTCCTCCACTCATGTATGTCAGAAACCCATCCGCTCGGTAGACATGAGGCACGTCATACCAACAGATACGAGTACGACATTTGTATCGTTTGTTGATGCCCGATCGTCGTCCACGATCGAGATATCTTCTCACCGCTGCAGGCACTCTACTGAGCGGATCGGAAATACGCAGCAGATAATTGGCCGTCCCGTTTTCGGCAGCGGCCCGCCAGTCCTTTCTCGTGAAAAACAGGCCACGTAAATCGGCTCCGCTGCGCACTACAGGAGCCAGGTATTTGTCAGGAATCTGCAACTCGCGCGCGTTGGCTACATTCAAGTGGAAAAAATCATTAGCGCCAGTCACATAACCGATGCCTACATTCGCGACGTGACCAAGTTTCTGAATACTCTCGCTGCGCTGGAGCTCTCTGTATAACTGGCGGGTCCGATCAGGCAAAAAATACTCGATCATTCTTGCCGCACCCGACGACATGTCTGGCGCAGAGAGCACGATCTGAGAATTCAACGCAGTCGACAGACTTGTGGTCTCTGAGACAGTTGACAGAGTGAACTTCTCATGTCGCCCGCCTTTTCCTTCGGCAAGCACGAGAACGGTATCTTCGGAGAGATCGGAAAACACACGTCTATCGAAAGC
>JANNJO010000243.1:0-30490 GCA_031395755.1 Acidobacteriota bacterium | reverse complement strand
GTCATCCCGTCGGGCTGCCATTGACGAAGAAACGTTCCGGAGCGATCTATCACGGCCACGCGGCGATTGCCGCCGATGCCCTCACCATCGGCCACGAAGAGATCGCCGTTCGTGGGATCCGCGTAAATGCTGGCGGGCATGAAGAACGCCGCGGCGCTCGAATTGAGGGGCCGGCCTTTCGGCGTGCCGTCGGAGGAATCCAGCACGCCTTTCTTCCCTATCTGCATCAGCAGCGCGCGGCCGTCACGCGAATACTTCTGCACCATCCCGGATGGAGCGCTGCCGATCCAGATGTTGTTGTCCTTGTCGGCATGGCAACTGTGAAGGCGCGCGTCGAGCAGGGCGGGATCGCCCCAGGAATTGACAACCTGCCCCGACGGATCGAGCTCGATGATCAGCGGCGCCATCCGTCCCGCGTTGAGGTCGGGCTCGAGGACATCCTGCCTGTTGAGGATGAACACGTGATCCCGTGCGTCGATGCAGAGGCCGCCAAGGCCGCCCAGCACCCATTGGTTGGACAGAGGTCTCGGCCATGACGTGTCGACGTGATATGTCGGAGCGGGAGCCTGGGCCTCGGCCGCATTGAGGGGCAGCAGCACGAGGACCACGCCCAGAACAAGCGCCGCAGTTCCGCATCTCATAATCATCATCCCTCGCCCCTTCCCCCCTTGCCCCTTGCCCCTACCTGCGTCAGTGGAGCGCGTAGACCGTCAAGGCCGCCGTGCCGTGGAGCGCGATGTACTGCTTGCCGCCGACCATGTAGGTCATCGGCGCCGCCGCGGAGATATGGCCGAGGTTCACGGTGTGCAGAGCCTTCCCGGACTTGCCGTCGAGAACGAGCAGCCCGCCGTCGCCGGGGAGAAACACCAGACCGCTGGCCGTCGAAAGAATACCGGGTTCCCCGCCGGGATTCGGGAGATCCCACACCTTCTTTGCCGTGAACGGATCCATGGCCCGGATGAGTTCCTTGTCAACGTGATAGCGCACATAGGTCAGGATCGACGGGCCTGTCGCGCCTGTCATCGCGCTGCCGTGACAGGACGCACAGCGGTTCTCGTAGGCCGGCGCGTTCTGCGGTTGCAGCGACTGAGCCGAAGACACGAGCACGAACCCTCCGATGCACAACAGACCGGCCGCCGCTCTCAACACACGCCGCATGAATCCTCCGTCATTTGCAGATCGTAGAGCCCGCAGGCACGCGCAGGCCGCTGAAGGCGGCCATTCCCGAGCGGCAGGATGATATCCGAGCTTTCCGTGTTCCGACGCCCGATTCCTATCGTACTGCTCTTCGCTCTAGCGGCAGTAATGACGACGCTGGGTGCCGGACACGCGTCGGAAAGAAATACGGGAAGGGCCAGTACGATCGCGAGGTCGTCTGCCACGCGAGCGCATCGGGCGCCCGCGTACTTGAAACAGATCGGCTTGATGACCAGATCCCTAATGAATGGCACGGTCCGGCTGAAGCCGGACCCCACGTACTACTTCGCCCGCGGCAGCGCCCTCGTCGCGCCTGTCGAAATCCCGCCATCCACCAGCAGCGTCTGGCCGGTGATGTACTCGCTCGCATCCGACGCGAGAAACACCACGGGCCCCTCGAGATCCTCGAGCCGGCCCGGCCGCCGCATCGGAATGCGATCCACGAGATAGGCGACCCACTCCGGATCCTCGTACATCACTTTGTTCTGTTCGGTCTTGAACCATCCGGGCGCCAGGCAGTTCACCGTGATGCCGTGCGGCCCCCAATCGTCGGCCAGGCTCATCGTCAATTGGCGGATGCCGCCGCGGCTGGCGCCGTATGGCCCAAGGCCGGCGTAGCCCATCACCGAGGTCACCGAACCGATGTTGATAATCCGGCCGCGGCCTCGCGGAATCATCTCCTTCGCAACCGACTGCGCCACGAAAAAGGCGCCGCGGAGGTTGGTGTCGAGGATGAGGTTCCAGTCGTCCCACGTGACGTCGACGGCGGGCTTCCGTACGTTGCAGCCGGCGTTGTTCACGAGAATGTCGAGGTGGCCGAATGCTTTGGCAGCCTCGCTGACCATGCGGCGGATGCTGCCTTCGTCGCGGACGTCGAGCTCGAGCGGGACCGCGCGACGCCCCATCGCCTCGACTTCCTTCTGAAACGGCTTGAGCGAGTCGAGCGTGCGGCTCGTGATAACGAGATCGGCGCCCGCGCGCGCCAGCGCCTTTGCGAAGGTCTGGCCGAGCCCGCGGCTGGCGCCGGTCACGATCGCAACTTTTCCGGTGAGATCGAATGGGTTCATGGTTCAGGGTTCAGGGCTGCAGAATGACCTTCATCAGGCGGTTGTCGCCCTGGTGGAGTCTCTCGAAGAGCGCCGGCCCTTCCTCGAGCGAGGCCGTGAGGCTGATGAGCGGTTCGACGTCGACGCGCCCTCGCGCGAGCAGCTCGATGCATGCGGGATACTCCCCGCTCGACGAGCAGGAGCCCAACAGCGAGAGCTCGCGGGTGACCACGTCCTGCAGCGGCAACTCCACGCGCGGAGACAGGTTCCCAATCAGCACAACCGTCCCGCCCTTGCGCACACTCTGGATCGCCGCCAGCACCGTCTCCGCCCGCCCGACGACCTCGAATGATGCGTCGGCGCCTTTGCCGCCGGTCAGGTCGCGAACGGCAGCAGGGATATCTGTCTCTTTCGGGTTCAACGTACGCCCGGCGCCCATCCGCTCTGCGAGCGCCCGCTTCTCCTTGTCGATCTCCACCGCGACGATGTTGCGGCACCCTTTCTCGCGAAGCACCTGAATCACGAGCACGCCGATCATGCCCGCACCGACGACGACCACCGTATCGTCGGGCTTCGGCACATGCCGCCCCACGGCGTGCACGGCGATGGAAACCGCTTCAATCAACGCTGCGCGCTCGAACGGAAAGCTGTCGGGAAGGCGATACAGAATCCGGGCGAGCACCGACACGTACTCGGCAAAGGCGCCGTGGCGCCGGTAGTCGCCGCACGAAACGCCAAGCACCATGCGGTTGTCGCACAGATTCACCTGACCCCGACGGCAGAAGTCGCACGTGCCGCACGACACCGTGGAATCGAACGTCACGCGATCGCCGGGGTGGTAATCGCCGACGGCGCTCCCTGTCCGCTCGATCACCCCGGCCGCTTCGTGCCCCATCACCAGTGGCGGAATTCTTCGGCCGGTCGATCCGTCGTAACCGTGGACGTCGCTTCCGCAGATGCCGCACGCGCGCACGCGCACGAGGACGTCGTCTTCGCCGATCTCGGGGATTGGCATGTCGGTGACGGAGAGTTTCTTGTAGTCGGTCAGTAAGAGGGCTCGCATGGTCATTTAAACAACAACTGTGTTTGCGTGTAGATCGTCAACGCCGCCAGCGTCCCGAACATCAGAGTCGACCAGACGAGCGCGGCCACACGGAACGGCCCGATCCGAATCGCCGCCGGCAGCATCCTGCGGTTGAGCGCGATCAGCAGCATCGAATACATGAACATGATGGTGCCGCCGGTCGAGGCGGAGATCACGAGGAGGGTGAGGGGTTGCGAGATGCCGGACAGCAGAATAGTGCAGCCGAGCGCGACCATGCCCCACACCAGCCAGAAATACATCCGGCTTTCGGTGATGAGCGATCTCGGCAGATACGTGGTCTTCAGAATGTCGGCGGCAAGCCGGCTGGTGTAATCGATGATGCCCATCGCCGAGCCGAACAGCGAGAAGGAGCCGATGGCGAGAAACAGCACCCCGAACCATCGCCCGACCATCGTCTCCAGGCGCTGCGCCTCGATCTGCAGAAAGGACACGTTGTTCGGCAGGTTTAGCTCCCCGAACAGCGTGGAGTGCGCCATCATCGACGTCAGACCGATCGTGACGACCGTCATCAGCACGAAGCTCAGGAGTTGCTCGACGTTCGCGAATCGCCACCAGCTCCGCCACCGCACCATGTTCGAGGGCGTCGGCTCGAAGATGTAACTGGACACAGTGGGAGCCGCTTCGACGGCGCCGGTCACCGGACTCACCAGTCGCGGCACGTACTGTCCCATGCCGAAACCCTTGTCTCGAATCCAGTTGCTCTGGCAGAGGTTCTGACCGCCGCCGGAGCCGGCGAACGCGACGGCGCCGAAGATCAACGCGATGCTGAGACTCGGAGGGATGGTGCCGATGCCCACGAAGCCGCCCGGCAGCGCCCGCCAGGATTCGGGCTCGATCGCGAATATCACGCCCAGCACGACGAGGACGCCGACCGCCGCCACTTTCACGAAGATGAGCCGCTCGAGCGCCACGTAGATGACGGGCGCGAGCGTCAGCGCCGCGCCGATCGCGAGAAGGCTGCCGACCGCGATCACGATCGCGCTTCCGCCGAACAGGTACGTCGCGAGCGTCGCGGAGCTGAGCGCCCAGCCCGGCCACAGGTTCGCGAAGTACACGAGGATCGCAAATACCAGTCCCCAGTGCTTCCAGAAGCGGTTGAACCCCGTAACTGCCGTTTCCCCTGTCGCGAGCGTGTAGCGTTCGACCTCCATGTTGAGGAAGAACTGTGTGATGACCCCGACCAGCGCGCCCCACAGCAGCACGAGGCCGACTTGCGACGCGATGTAGGGCCAGAGCACAAACTCACCGGACGACAAGCCCACGCCACCGGCGACGATCCCGGGTCCGACGAGCCGCCAGTAGTTGCGCGGCGGCTCCGGAAGATCGCGCACCTCGCGCGGGGGCAGTCCATCTTCGAGATTGTTCGATGTCAGAAGTCCTCCTCGTTCAGCGATCCACAGATCCCATGGCGGCTTCCGGATATCTCCGTCCCGCGGCGGTGCCCTTGGGCGCAATCCGCTCAATCTCGGCACGATCGGACGCCGCGAGCGTGACGGCGGCGGCGCCCAGATTCTCTTCGAGGTACGTCCGGCGCTTGCAGCCGAAGATCGGCGCGATGTCCCGTCCCTGCGCGAGCACCCACGCGAGCGCGAGTTGAGCGACCGTGCAGCCCTTGCGGGCCGCCAGCGTCTCCAGGCGACGAACGACGGCAAGGTTGCGCTCGAAATTCTCCGCCTGAAAGCGCGGAAACACTTTTCTTCTGTCGTTCTGAGGAATGTCGTCGGGCGACGTGAACCGGCCCGTCAGAAAACCCCGGCCCAGCGGGCTGTAGGGCACGAAGCCGATGCCGAGTTCGCGGCACGTCTCGAAGATTTCGCCCTCCGGCTCGCGGGACCACAGCGAGTACTCGGTCTGCAGCGCAGAAATCGGATGAACGGCATGCGCGCGCCGAATCGTCGAGGGGTTCGCTTCGGACAGACCGAGAAAGCGGACCTTGCCGGCGGTGACCAGATCGGCCATCGCACCAACCGTGTCTTCGATGGGCACGGTGGTATCGACACGGTGCTGGTAGTAGAGATCGATGTGAGCGACCCCAAGACGCCGCAGCGACGCCTCGCACGCGGAGCGCACGTATGCGGGCGATCCGTTGATACCCTGAAAGGAGCCGTCTTCGCCGCGCACGTTGCCGAACTTCGTCGCGATGACGACCCGATCGCGCCTGTCGCGGATGGCGCCCCCGACGAGGCGCTCGTTTGTGAACGGCCCGTACATATCTGCCGAGTCGAGCATGGTGACGCCCAGATCGAGCGCTCGATGAATCGTCGCCACCGACTCGGCATCGTCCATGGGCGGATAGAACTCGGACATCCCCATGCAGCCGAGGCCGAGCGACGAGACGATAAGGCCCTGCGAGCCGAGCGCGCGCGTCTCCATAACTGGGATCTCCTGATAACGGACGGCCCATTCTATAATCTGCAGCGCCAATGGACCATATGAAGCCGCCTGCCACGGAATCGAGCGTCGGACGCTGGATGGCGCTGATCGCGGCGCTGCTCGGATGGCTGTTCGACGGCTTCGAGATGGGCCTGTTTCCCCTGATCGGCGGGCCGGCGCTCAACGAGCTGCTGGGGCCTGCGGCGGCCACAGATGCCACGAAGTGGTTCGGCGCGATCATCGCGGTGTTTCTCGTCGGCGCGGCGACGGGCGGCGTGTTCTTCGGCTGGCTCGGCGACCGCATCGGTCGCGTGCGCGCGATGTCGCTCAGCATTCTCACCTACGCCGTCTTCACGGGTCTTTGCGGATTTGCGACCGAGGCCTGGCACATCGCCGCGCTGCGGTTCGTCGCCTCGCTCGGGATGGGCGGCGAGTGGTCGCTGGGCGTCGCGCTTGTGAACGAGATCTGGCCCAACAAATCCCGCGCGTTGATCGCGGGGCTGATCGGCGCGGCGGCCAATCTCGGATTCCTGATGGTGGGCCTGCTGAGCATCGGCTTGCACCGCTTCATCGGCGGCGTCGAGTCGCTGATGCTGGGAATCGGCGTGCCCGCCGCCATGGTGGGCAGTCTCCTGGCCAATTCCGGCTGGCGGTTCCTCATGATCAGCGGCGCCCTGCCTGCGCTGATGGTCTTCTTCATCCGGCTGTTCGTGCCCGAATCGAAGAAGTGGGAAGACGAAAAGGCCAGAGGCGCGACCTCGCACTGGTCGAACACGGACTTGATCGGCGTGATGACCGGATGCCTCGCGTCGATCGCCATCATCTGGAGCTGGTCACCCCTGGGCGTCGGGCCGTGGCCGGCCGCTGCCATCACGGCGATCGGCGTCGCCGCGGCGCTATGGGGATTTCTGTTCCCGGTACGCCGGTATCTCGATCGCGCCATCGCTGCCGGCAGCCTCGCGCCCGCTCAGCAGCGCAACGTCATCCGCCACATGCTGCTCGGCGCGAGCCTTGCCGGCGTCGCGCTTCTCGGCACCTGGGGATCGATTCAGTGGGCGCCGCGCTGGGCGTTTCAGCTGGAGCCCGATCCGCGGAGGTTCTCCAGGGAGTACACACAGATCGCGTCGGCGCTCGGGGCGATCGTCTTTCCGATCATGGCCGGCGTCGTGGCGGGCCGGTTCGGGCGCCGGATCACGTATGCGGCGCTGTGCGTGGGATCGATCGCGTCGTGCCTGCTGCTCTATCAGATGAACGACGAGTTCAACGCGTTTTTTCTCTTCTCCATTTTTCTGGCTGGGGGAATCACAGCGGGATTTTACGGCTGGTTCCCGCTCTACCTGCCGGAGCTCTTCCCGACCGCAGTGCGCGCCACCGGCCAGGGTTTCGCGTACAACTTCGGCCGGATCCTCGCGGCCGTTGGCGGACTTCAGACCGCGACGCTCATGGGCTTCTTCGGCGGCAGCTTCGCCATGGCCGGATCCGTGCTGACGGTGTTCTATCTGGTAGGCCTCGTGATCATCTGGCTTGGCCCGGAGACGAAGGGGCTGGCGGAGGGAGGAGCGTGATAAAAGTAGGAAGTAGGAAGTTAGTTCGATCGCCGCGCAACGACCAGGAAGTAGCCGGCTGAAGACCACGACAGTCGTTCGACGCCAACTCCATGGCTCCCACCGGTGCCACGCCTTCCCGCGGATGCACTGACGCCGTTGTCCGGCTGGAAATCCACGACGGCAAGCCTCCCTCCGGGTGTCAGAGCCACGCGCAGGCTGGCATTCATCAGAGGCGGATCGCCGAAATGATGATACACATGCCGCATGAAAACCGCGTCGCAGCATCCGTCGGGAAGATTGGTCTGTGTCGACGCGCCTTCGATGATGGTGACGTTTTGTAGCCGCACCCGGTCGACGGCACTGCGTATGTCCAGCAGCCATTGAGGATGTCCGCGACTTTGGCTCCTTCGCGTATTCCCAGCACTTCGATGAGGCGCGCCGTGTCTGCGGTGTCATCTTGCTTCTGTGCATCCAGGCCGACGAGCGCGAGGACCGCCACCAGGAAACACGTAGCGCCTTTGTGGCCCACTTCTTGACCTCCTTTCTCCTTTCTACTTCTTACTTTTTACTTACTAATCCACGCCCTCCGCGTTGATCTCGACCACGTTGCGATCCGGATCGAGAAGGTGAATCTGGGGGTAGCCCGTCACGCTCGATGGATTCACACGCATCGATCGCCCGGGCTCGTCGTGACCCGTGTGACAGCCCTTCGACTCGAGATGCGCGAGCGCCGCGCGAAAGCTCTTTACACGAAGGGCAAGATGCCCGTCTTCGAGGGTGACGCCTTTGCCCACCCGGAACGTCGGGTCTCTCGACACGATCAAGTGGAGCTCGCGGTCGCCCACGCGATACCAGGCGCCATCGAACGGAAACGGCGGACGGGCGATCTCTTCGAGGCCGAGCACACCGCGGTAGAACGCCTTCGCGCGAGAGAGATCGCTGACGGACACGGCCACGTGATGGAGCGTTTCAAACTGCAGCATGGCGAACGAGCTCCCGTAAGTTTTGACCGCAGATGATGCTGCCCTGAAATTTATCGCCGCCCGGCCCGCTCCAGTGTGTTTCGAGGCTCACGCCCCCGCGGTAGCCATCGCGGGCGAGCGCCGCCATCTGTCCCAGCCAGTCGACGCCCATTGCTCCGAGCGGCCCGAACACCGGTACATGGTCCCGCACGTGGCAGTCCTTTGCATGCACGTGAACGATGCGCCAGATCGGCAACGCGGCGTAGCCGCCGGGAAACGGGGTCTCGCCGGCGATCAACGCGTTCGCGGGATCCCAGATCACGTGCAGCGCCGGGTGATCGACGGCCGCCAGCAGGCGCGCGGTTTCTTCTCCCGTCGCGATGTTGCACGCGTGCTCGTTCTCAATCCCGATCACCAAGCCGAGCCGATCTGCTTCTTCGGCAAGACCGCGCAGCACAGAACTCACTCTGCTGAAGCACTGCTCGGGATCGATCGTCCGCCAGTACGAAAACACGCGGACGATGCGGGCGCCGGTCCGGGCGGCGACGTCGAACGCGCGCCGCGCAAGCCTGGATTGATCCGCAAACCCGTGAGCGGATCCAAACACATCCTGCTGAATGTGGGCGGCCAACGGCGGAGCATCCGGCAGGGTGCACTTGAGCACGGGAGAGGCGATCGACAGCACACGCATGCCATGGGCCTCGACCATCGCCCGCACGCGGTCGATGTCTGCGTCGCTCAGATCGAGGATGTTCCTGCCGAACACCACGCGGAGCTCGACGAACGTCATTCCGAGATCCGCCATCGCGCCGAGCGCCCGCTCGAGATCCATCGGCGAGAACTCGTCGGTGACCGCCCCGATCGGAAGCCGAAGGTGCGAAGGAAAGGAACCGGGATCCTTTGTCGGATCGCGACCACCCGAAAAAAGATCCTGGTTCCTTTTCTCCATTAGCTACTTGATCACAGCCGGCTCGAGGCGCGGCGACAGCAGGTGCACCATCAGCAGCGCGACGAGGTACGCCGAGGCCGCGATGATGAACACGGGCACGTAGCTGCCGGTGAACTGCAGCACGTAGCCCGTGATCTTCGCGATCAGCATGCCGCCGATGGCGCCGCACATGCCGCCGAATCCGACCACCGAGCCAACCGCCTGCTTGGGGAACATGTCCGACGCGAGCGTGTACACGTTGGCCGACCATCCCTGGTGCGCGGCCGCTGCAAGCCCGATCAATCCGACCGCCACCCACAGGTTGGAGGCATTCGCCGCAAACACGATCGGGAGCACCGCCAGCGCACACGTCAGCATGGCTGTCTTCCGCGCCGCGTTCACACTCCAGCCTTTCTTGATCAGCGAGGACGACAGCCATCCGCCGGCGACACTGCCGACGTCGCCGATCAGGTAAATGACCACGATGGGCGGGCCCATCGTGGTGAGGCTGAGCCCATGATTCCGATACAGGAAGTCGGGGATCCAGAAGAGATACAGCCACCAGATCGGATCCGTCATGAACTTCGCAACGGCGAACGTCCACGCCTGACGGTGCGGAAGAATCGTCGCCCACGACATCTTCGTCGTCGGCTCCGGCGGATCGCTGCGGATGTACGCCAGCTCGGCCGCGCTCACGCCTTTGTGCTCTTCGGGCGAGCGGTACAACAGCCACCAGGCCACGAGCCAGATGAAGCCGAGCGCGCCTGTGGCGATGAAGGCCCACTCCCAGCCGTAGCTGATCGTGATGATGGGAACAATCAGCGGCGTCAGCAGCGCGCCGATGTTGGTGCCGGCGTTGAATATTCCCGTGGCGAATGCGCGCTCTTTACGCGGGAACCATTCGGCGACGGTCTTGACGGCACCTGGAAAGTTACCGGCCTCGCCGAGGCCGAGCGCGAAGCGCGCTGTCATGAACCCTGCCACCGATGCGCTGTAGCTGAGACCGAAGACGGCCAACAGCGCCGCAGCGCCCGGACCGAAGGACATGGCTCCGGCGTGCGCCATCGCCGCCACGCTCCAGAGGACGATTGCAATGGCAAAGCCCACACGCGTGCCGAGCCGATCCATCAGCCGGCCGGCGAAGATGAACCCGATCGCGTACGCCAGTTGGAACGAGAACACGATGTCGCCGTAGTCCAGCTCGGACCACCCGAACTGCTGCTGGAGCGTAGGCTTAAGGATGCCGATGACCTGCCGATCGATGTAGTTGATGACCGATGCGAAGAACAGCAGTCCACAGACGAGCCAGCGGAACCCCCCCGCCTTGGCGACCGTCGCGGCACCCGTTGCGTCCGCTGCCGGCGTCGTGGCGGACACCGGGATCTGAATGCTCATGAGCGCTCCTTCATCAAAGAGCCGGATTGCGCGACCTTATCATGACGATGGACGATGGACCATCGACCATCTACCGCCCCAACCAACCACCGTCGACAACCAGAATGTGGCCGTTGACGTAGTCCGACGCGCGCGAGGAGAGAAACACGACCGCGCCGGAGAGATCCTCGGGTTCTCCCCAGCGGCCCGCCGGAATGCGCTCGCCTATCTGCCGGCTGCGCACGGGATCGGTCTGCAGGGCGCTGGTGTTGTCGGTCCTCATGTAGCCCGGCGCGATCGCATTGACGTTGATGCGGTGGCCGGCCCACTCGTTCGCGAGCGCCTTTGTGAGCTGGGCGACGCCCCCCTTTGCGGCCGCATAGCTGGGAACGGTGATGCCGCCCTGGAATGACAGCAGCGACGCGATGTTGACGATCTTGCCACCGCCGCCGCGTTCGAGCATGTGAGCGCCGGCCGCGCGGCTGAGCAGGAACACGCTCGAGAGGTTCACCTCGATCACTTCATCCCAGATCTCGTCGGGGTACTCGGCCGCCGGCTTCCGCTTGACGATGCCGGCGTTGTTCACGAGGATGTCGATCCGGCCAAACGCCGAGAGAACCGACGGCACGAGCCGCGCCGTCTGGTCGCGCTTCGCGAGGTTCGCGGTGAAGCAGCGAACCGTGCGGCCGCTTTCCTTGATCGTCGCCTCGGTTTTCGCCGGCGGCTGCTCGCTCGCATGAAGGGCGAGATCGGCGCCTGCATCAGCCAGCGCGATCGCCATCGCCGCGCCGAGGCCACGCGAGGCGCCAGTCACCAGCGCGACTTTTCCAGTGAGGTCGAAGAGATTGGTCACTGCTTCAAGAAATCATCGGCGCGCATCGTTACCGCTGCACGCGGCCCGAGGCGTCCCCTTCCGCGAGGCGATCGACCTCCGCCACGGACACGCGATTGAAATCGCCGGGAATCGTCTGCTTGAGCGCGCTGGCCGCCACGGCGAAACGCAGCGATGCTTCCGCGTCGCGGCCGGTGATCAAACCGAAGATTAAGCCCGCGGCAAAGCTGTCGCCGCCACCGACCCGATCGACGAGGCGCACCTCATAGCGCTGGCTGCGGATGAACCGGCTCGCCTTGTCATCCCACAAGACGGCGCTCCATCCGTTGTCGCTCGCCGACACGCTTTCGCGCAAGGTGATGGCCACGAGCGATGGGCCGAGCTCGTTCGACACCTGCTGGGCAACCCGCCTGTAGCCTTCGAGATTCAGATGCCCTGCGGTGACGTCGGTATCGGGCACCTCGAGGCCGAGCACCGACTGGATGTCTTCTTCGTTGGCCACAACGAGGTCGACGTGCCCCATCATCGGGCGCATCACTTTCTGGGCCTGCGCCTCGGTCCACAACTTTTTTCTGAAATTCAAATCGACTGACACGCGCGCGCCCGCCTTCTTCGCGGCTTCGATCGCCTCTCGCGAGCACGCAGCCGCGTTCTCTCCCAACGCCGGGGTAATCCCTGTGACGTGAAACCAGTCGGCTCCCTGAAACACATTCGCCCAGTCGATGGCACCAGGCTCGAGCTCGCTGATCGCCGAATGCGCGCGATCGTACACGACGTTCGACGCACGCTGGCTCGCACCGGCCTCGACAAAATACACGCCGACCCGGTCGCCGGCGCGGACAATGAAATCGGTCTTCACACCCTCTGCGCGGAGCGCGCGGACGGCAGCCTCACCGATCTCGTGCTTCGGCAGCCGCGTCACGTAGTAGCTGTCGAGCCCGAACCGCGCCAGGCTGACGGCGACGTTCGCTTCGCCGCCACCGAACGTCGCCACCAACGCCGGCGACTGCAGGAACCGCTCGAATCCCGGCGGGCTGAGCCGCAGCATGATCTCGCCGAACGTGACGACCTTGACCATCAGCACATCTCCCTTGACCTCACAACCGAGGAATCGACAAGCCGCCGTCCACGTTGAAGATGGTGCCTGTCGAATACGAGATGTCCCCGCGCAGCAGGGCCGCAACCGCGCGCCCGACGTCTTCCGGCTGCCCCCATCTGGCGTCCGGCACGAGACCTTCGCCGATCCGTTTGTCGTAGGTGTCCTTGACGCCGGCGGTCATGTCGGTCGCGATGATGCCAGGCCGGACCTCGTAAACCGGTATGCCATCGGGTGCAAGCCTGACTGCAAAGAGTTTGGCGGCCATCGACAGACCCGCTTTGCTCACGCAGTACTCGCCGCGATGGGGCGACGCCATTTCGGCGGATACCGATGTGACGAACACAATCGCACGCCCGGCGGCCTTGTCGGCGTCCCGCTGCTCGACCAGCAGGCGAGCGACGGACTGGGTCAGAAAATACGGGCCCTGCAGATTCGTACGCAGCACTTCCTCGAAGCTCTCCTCCGTGGCCGCGAGCAGATCGGCGCGAACGCGCGGCGCCAGGCCGGCATTGTTCACGAGCGCATGAAGCGTTCCATGGCGCGCGATCACCGACGCCAGCAGTTGCGACCGATCGCTCGCACTGCCGATGTCGGCCGGCCAGTATTCGGCCTCGCCGCCGGCAGTGAGCTCCTCGAGCACGTCGGCGACAGCCTCGCGTGAGCGCAAACCGCACAACGCCAGCGTCCAGCCCTCGCGCGCAAGCGCGCGGGCAACGGCCAATCCGATTCCGCGCGTGCCGCCGGTGACGAGGGCGACGCGACCGCGACTCATTTCTTCCCGCCGAAGAACGTGTAATACGCCTCACCCTCGGCGAGGCGTTTGACGTAGAGCGCGGCCTCGCGCAAATGGTAGTCGCCCCACATGCTCGACTCGCCTCGAGGGATGCGCGATCCGGCGGGGACGTGATCCCAGCCGTTGGGGCGATGGTAGATCGAATGCAAGAGCAATCCTTGATGCTTTTCACCTGAGCTCAGGTACGGCCCGCCCTCGTCGATCAGCGTGTCGAGCACGCGCAGGCCGGCCTGTTCGTATCGCCGACCGTCGCCCCCTCGCGCTGCCACAACCCGCGCGAGACGCAAGAGGCCTTGTGCCGCGATCGCCGCGGCCGAGCTGTCGACGGGTTCGTGGTCGTTGAAGGGATCGGCGGCGCGCGTCCCCCACTCTTTCATCGCCGCGAGGCCCGGCGCGCCGGTATCCCAGTAAGGCACGCCGTCGGCCGCGGCTGCATGCTCGATGTAGAAATCACAGGTCGCACACGCCGCATCGTAAAGCGGGTCGGGCTGCGGCCGGACCATCGCGTCCGCATCCAGCGAGTCCAGGAATTCCAGTTCCTCGGCGAAACCCAACATCGCCCACGCGAGGCCTCGCGTCCATGTGGAGAAGGGCGAGTAGCCCTGCTGCGAGCTCGGCCCTCGATACGTGCCGTTGGCCGCATTGAACAGGCTCTCGTGCGCCGTGCGCCCACGCACGTCATAGCTATCGCGCCCTTGGCCGAGGTAGACGCTGTAAGAGGCCGTCGCGTGGGCGTGCTGAAGGAGGCGCTGCAGCAGATTCACCGGCGCATCCTGCTCTTCGAGAAGCCGATGCCCCAGGACGTGCGACAGCGCAAGCGCGCGCAGCGTGCGTATCGTGTCGACGAACAGCGAGTGAGCGCCGTTGAACGAGTAGATGAACCCGCCATCGGGCAGCGGCGTCCACCGCCGCGCCTGCACCGCACCAGTGACTTTCAGCGCCAGCGCATAGAAGCGGAGTTCCCACGCGTCCGCCTCGAACTTCCCTTCGCGCGCCAGGCGCCAGAGGTTCCCATACGTGCTGACGTTGTTGAAGCCGTGATCGTGCACGCCGACATGCGTGAGATGCGCGGCCATGCGCTCCAGCGTGTGGGAGCGCCCGAGCTCGAGGAACTCGCGATCGCCGGTTGCATCGAATTGCAGCAGGGGCGCGCCAAATTGAAAGCCCTGCGTCCACTCCGTCCAGCCGCGCGACCGATACACGCCTTCGACGGTGAACACCGGCGAGCCGTCTTCCGCACGCCATGTGTCTTCGACGGATCGGATCTTCTGCGCCGAGAGCTCGAAGACGCGATGAAGTTTCGGCAGCAAGTCGGCTGGCGTCCGCTGGCGGTCGATACGAATCATTGGGCGTCAAATCATATGGCGAAACGGGTCCCGGCTACAGCGAGCGGTCCGGCTGAAGCCGGACACTACGACCGTCGCGGCACGAGCGGTAGATCGCATCCACGAGCGCTAGCGCGCGGCAGCCCTCTTCGCCGGACACGAGCGGCGGCCGGCCGGAACGGATCGCATCGCCGAAATCGAGAAACTGCCGTTCGAACGACGCGACCGAGATGGCCATGGGATCCGATGCGCCTGATGCGATGCCGGAAGCCATCGGCGGCGCCTCATCCGCGTCCTCTTTCACGTCCCAGGTCGTCAGCTGATCGCCGGACATGATCGCCGTGCCGTGGGTGCCGTGCAGCTCGATACGCTCGCTGTACCCGGGCCACAGGGCCGTCGCTGCCTGGATCACTCCAGTGGCGCCGTTCGCATATCGCATAACAGCGTTCACGACGTCCTCAGACTCGATCTCGTGCGCGGCGCCGAGCTGCCACATGCCGAACACGTCGCGCACCGGGCCGGCGAACCACAGCAGCAAATCCACCTGATGAATGGCCTGGTTGATCAGCGCGCCACCGCCTTCAATCGCCCAGCTACCCTTCGCCGGCCGCGCGTAGTACTCATCCGTGCGATACCACTTGACGTACGCGTCGCACTGCAGCAGCGTCCCGAGCCGCCCGGCACGGAGAGCGGAGGCCACAAACTGGCTGGCATGATCGAAGCGGTGCTGGCTGACCACGCCGAGCGTGATGCTTGCGTTCCGCGCGGTCTCGATCATCTCACGCGCGATCTCTACACTGACCGCGATGGGTTTCTGGACCTGGACAGGTTTGCGGTGAGCGGCGCACGCGCGCACCACGTCGAGGCGAAACGCGGGAAATGTGCAGACGTCGACGAAGTCGACCTCGGGGTGGCTGCAAAGATCTTCGTAGCGCTCGACGAACTCAGCACCGTGCGCGGCGGCAAAGAGGCGCCCGGTCGCCTGCGTCACGTTCGTGCAGGCGCGGATGGTGTAACCGATGTTCTTGTAGGCACGGGCGTGCATGGCAGCAATGGCGCCCGTGCCGATGACGCCGACCCTCATTCCTTGATTGCCGCCAGCTCCTCCGGCGTCCACGCGCGCCTGCGACCGGCAGTGGCGCCACGGATCTGCCGGACAGCAGTGGGATCGATCGGCGCCGCCGCCTGACCCCAGGATCGCCGGATGTAAGTCAGGACGGCTGCAAGTTCCTCGTCGTTCAGCAGCTCGCCATGTGCGGGCATGAGGCCGACCGCCCCTTCCTTCCCATGAAGCAACACGCGGATGGGCACGCCCGGGGCGCCGATGACCGTTGATGACCCTGCGATGTTTGGTGCGGCGCCAGGCTGTTCGCGCCCATCTGCGCCATGACAGCCCTCGCAGATGTTCTTGTAGATTTCCTGCCCCGCCGCAACGCGCTTCTGCTCAATCGGCGTGAGGAGCACGGCGGGAGCCGCACCCGCTTTTCCCGGCCATCCGATGCGCACGAGCACTTTCGCGGCGCGGTCGGCCAGTTCGCCGCTTCCGGCCGCGAGCGCCAGCAGCGCGGGCTCGCGAGCCAGCGTCAAGGTGGGGCCGCCCGCTCGTGCCGGCGGCGCGGCTGGCGTCGCGCCCTCCAGCGCGCCCGGAAACGCACGCGCCCCGCCCGGCCCGCCACGCCCGCCGGGACACGTCTCGCACGGCGCGTTGGGATCCCCCGTCCCCCTGCCCGGCGTCCCAGGCATCGTCGCCGCGAGCAAGGCGACTTCGGCCCCGCGCAACAGCGCGGATCGTTGCCAGCCCGCACGCGCGTTGTCCGATACCCGGGCCAGCAGCGATTGAACAGCCGCATCATCGGCTGCTCGCACGACCGTCGCGGCGACCATGGTGATCGCCGCGGCGCGCTGTGGGGTCTCGAGCGTCGCCTGCATCAACCGGTCGAGCACCGCCAGCTCGCTCCCGCGCATGCCGCTGATGGCGGCGTCCATTGCAATGGGATCGTCGCCGTGCCGCTCGAGCACTGAGGCCAGCGCCGCTTCCTTCGATCCGGCGGGAAGCTCTCCCAGCGTCGCCGCCAACTGACGCCGCACCGCCCAGTCGGTGTCGTCGAGCCTCTTCAGCACCGCGCCCTGGATCGGATGATTGGGCTGCCCGATCCAACGTTCGGCAAGGCGCAGCGCCGACACGCGCACGTCCCGATTAGCGTGTCCGAGAGCCTGCGTGACGTCGGCGGGATCAATCGCGTCGATCGCATCGAGCGTCCACAGCGCGTGCAGCCGCGTGCGGACGTCGCCACTGCTCTGCGCCAGCTTTCTCAATGCCGGAACGACGGACTGGTCTCCACGTTCCACCAGGAGCTGCTGCGCCATGTCCCGGCGCCAGCCGTTGGCGTGCGACAAAAGCGACACGAGCTGCGCGGACGGAGTGCGCATCGGCATCCGCGTCGTATCGCGCCGCGTGCTGTCGTGCACCACGCGATAGATCCGGCCGAACGAGTTGGCCTGATCGAGCTTGTGCGTCAACACATAATCGCGCAGGTACTCCGTCATGTATCCCTTGTGCTGAATGATTCCGCGATACATGTCGACGACGTAGAGCGTGCCGTCGGGCGCGAGCGAGAGGTTGACGGGGCGGAAGCGCTCATCGGCCGAGGTGAGGAATTCGCCGCGCACATCACGATACGCCTTGCTCGCCGTGAGGCCGTTGCCGCTGTCGCCCAGGATGAACCGGCTCACGAGGTTCACCGTCGGATCGACGACAAAGACGTTGCCGTAAAGCTCCGCGGGCAGCCGATCTCCGCGATACACCATCGGCGTGCACACGGACGTGTATTTCGCGAGCGTGCCGTCCGGCCGCAGAATTCCGTGTTGATAGCCGCGGTTGACGCCACGCGTCTGGCGAATCGGCCACACTTCGTTGAGCTCGCCGCCGGCGCCGGTCAGCGATTCGTAGCTGCCTCGCGTGCGCAGCAGATTGGGGTGCCGCATGAAGTAACGTGCCGGGATCAGATCGACGTGCAGCGCAGACTCGTTCGTGTTCCGGTAAATGCGCCCCGCGTCGTCCTGCGTGATGCCCCACTGCCCGCGCGAGAGTGTCTTGCGCACGTCGAACTTGCCGTTTTTCAGCCGAAGATCGATGTCGATTTCGGACGTATAGATGTTGTTGTCGATCGCCCAGAGCAGACTGTTCGCATTGTGCTCGACGTTGCCCTCGCGGCGGCCGTAGACGTTGGTGACGAGCTCCTTGCGATCCGCGCGAAGGTCGCCGTTCGTGTCCTGGAGCAGCCACAGGTTGGGCGGCTCCGCGACCAGCACACCGCGGTCGAGCAGCTTCAACCAGCGTGCGAGCACCAGACCTTCCTGAAACACGGTGCGCTTGTCCATGCGGCCGTCGTTGTTCGTATCCTCGAGGACGACGATCTTGCCGATCGGCGCGTGCTCCCCGTTCGCCTCGATGTCCGGCATATAGCCCGGCATCTCCACGGCCCACATGCGGCCCTCGCCGTCCCAGTCGATCATGACGGGGTCCTGAATCAGCGGCTCGCTCGCGACGAGCTCAACGCGATAGCCCGGCGGCATGTAGAACTTCTTGAGCGCTTCCTCTGGCGGGAGCGGCGGAGATTCCTCAGAAACGTGCTGCACGCCCGGAGGCCAGGATCGATTGACCTGCGCCGCGACACCGACGGTCACAGCCGCGGTGCCAAGGAACGCGAAGATGCGAAGGATGCAAAGGAGCATGGCGGGATTATACTGACGGGCCGGAGCAACAGTAAGAAGTAAGAAGTAAAAAGTGTAAAGTTAAAAAAATCGTCAAGCTGCGAGGTACGCGACATGAGGATCACGCGACGCGAACTGGGAACACTGACACTCGCAACCCTCCCTGCCGCGGGCCTGCTCGGCGCCGCCGCGCCCGCGTGGGCTCAGCGCACGGCGAGGCCCAATTCGAAATTTGCAGGCGTGCAGATCGGATTGAACGTCCCGTATAACTTCGGCGGCCGTGACATGAACGCCGACGAGTTGCTCGATCGGTGCCTGAAGCTCAACGTCAACGCGGTCGAGATGCGGTCGCAGCCAGTGGAGAGCTTTCTCGGCTCCCCGGCGGCCGATGGCCAGAAGGCGACGGCCGAGCAGATGCGGAGCTGGCGCGCGACGGCCTCGATGGACCGCGTCCGCGCGTTCCGGACAAAATACGAGGACGCCGGCGTCATGATCGAGATCGTCAAGTACGACGGCATCTACACCATGTCGGACCCCGAGATCGACTACTGCTTTACCCTCGCGCGCACGCTCGGCGCGAAAGCCATCTCGTGCGAGATCGACGTCGCGCACACGCAGCGCATCGGACAGTTCGCCGACAAGCACAAGCTGATGGTCGGCTATCACGGCCACGCGACGACGACGCCCGCGCACTGGGAGGGCGCGTTCAGTCAGGCGAAGTTCAACGGCGCGAACCTTGACCTCGGGCATTTCCTGGCCGGTAACAACACCTCGCCCGTGCCGTTCCTCAAGCAGCATCATGCGCGGATCACCCACGTCCACGTGAAGGATCGGAAGCTGAACGACGGACCAAACACGCCCTTCGGGCAGGGGGATACGCCAATCAAGGAAGCGCTGCAGGTGATTCGCGACAACAAGTGGCCGATTCAGGCGACGATCGAGTTCGAATATCCGGTGCCGGAGGGATCGGATCGCATGGCCGAGCTCGCCAAGTGCGTGGAGTTCTGCCGCCAGGCGCTGCTTCGTTGAGGTCCGGCTGAAGCCGGACACGACGTTCTTTTATGAGTTACATCCACGAGGATTTCCTGCTGGAAAGCAAGACGGCCCGGCGTCTCTACCAGACATACGCGGCGCAGCAGCCAATTCTGGACTACCACTGCCATCTCCCTCCGAAGGACGTCGCGGACGACCGCCGCTTCTCGAACCTGTTTGAAATCTGGCTCGAAGGCGATCACTACAAGTGGCGCGCGATGCGCGCGAGCGGCGTGGCCGAGCGCTTCTGCACGGGCGATGCGGATCCGTACGAGAAATTCCAGGCGTGGGCTGCGACGGTGCCGCACTGCCTGCGGAACCCGCTCTATCACTGGACGCACCTCGAGCTGAAGCGTTACTTCGCCATCGATGATCTGCTGAACGAGAAGACAGCCGCCAGCGTGTGGCAACGCGCCAACGCGACGCTCCAATCTCCGGAGCTGAGCGCCAGAGGCATCCTCGGAAAATTCTCCGTCAAGGCCGTCTGTACGACCGACGATCCGGCCGAGCCGTTGACGCATCACGAGCGGATCGCCGCTTCAGGGCTTGCGACGAAGATCTATCCGACCTTCCGTGCGGACCGCGTGATGGATCCGCATCAGCCCGAGGTGTTCAATCCCTGGGTTGACAGGCTCGGGGAATCCGCGAACGTCCATGTGGCGCGGCTCAAGGATCTGCTCGACGCACTGCGGAATCGCCACCAGGCGTTTCACGACATCGGCGGCCGGCTTTCAGACCACGGTCTCGACCAGTGCTACGCCGCAGACTGCGCGGATGAACGGGCACAGTCGATCTTCGACAAGGCGCGCGCGGGAAAGGCGGCCGTGCCCGAAGATCGTGAGGCGTTCGCGTCTTACATGATGGTGTTCTTCGGCCGTCTCGACGCGGAAAAAGGCTGGACCAAACAGCTGCACCTCGGCGCCCGCCGCAACGCGAACACGCGTGGGTTCAACGCCATCGGCCGCGATGTCGGCTACGACTCGATCGGCGACCTCCCGCAGGTCGACGCGCTCGGTCGGTACCTCGATCGGCTCGAGCGGGAGAACGCGCTGCCGAAGACCATCATCTACAACCTGAACCCGCGCGATAACTACGCGTTCGCGACGATGATTGGGAATTTTCAGGACGGGAGCGTCGCAGGCAAGATCCAGTTCGGCAGCGGCTGGTGGTTCCTCGACCAGAAGGAAGCGATGGAATGGCAGCTGAACGCGCTCTCGAACAACGGCCTGCTCGCGCATTTCGTCGGCATGCTCACCGATTCTCGATCGTTCATGTCGTACCCCCGCCACGAGTACTTCCGCCGGGTGCTCTGTAATCTCCTCGGACGTGAAATGGAGCACGGCGAGCTGCCGAACGACGAGGAAATGATCGGCGCGCTCATCGAAAAGGTCTGCTACAAGAACGCGGAACGGTACTTTGGGCTGACGCTGTAGTCGCGATTGTTCTCAGCTTCAACGCCGGGGCGCCGAGCCGCCGTGGCTCGAGGCCAGTTCGTAGGAGAACAGCCGCCGTCAATCTGGCTGGCCCTCGCTGGCATGTTTGGGTGGTTGTTCCTGGTTGCGTGGAGTCCAGACAGCCGAAACTGCCGTTCTAGCTCTTACACCGCCGCCAACGCCGCGTCCAGCTCTTCCTCCTCCGACCTGCTCAATCGAAACGTCAGTGCGCCCGCGAGCTCATCCACCTGACTGGCCTTCCGCGCGCCGACGATGGTGGCGGTAATCGCCGGATGGCGCAGGGTCCAGGCGATGGCAACTTCCCCGGGCATGCGGCCGTGCCGCGCACCGATCTCCTCTAAACGCTCGACCAGCGAAAACGCCCTGGTCAGCATCGGCTCCTGAAAAAACCGGTTGCTGCGACGCCAGTCGCCGGCAGGCAGCGACGCGATGCGTTCGCGCGTCATCTTGCCGGTCAGCAGACCCGACTGCATCGGCGAGTACGGAATGACGCCGATCTTGTGCTCCAGGCAGAACGGCAGGATCTCCTGTTCGATCTCGGGCCGCAGCATCGAGTACGGCGGCTGCAGGTTGGTCGGCGTCTCGATCCGCTGAATGCGCTTCAGCTGCGCCACATCGAAATTCGACACGCCGATGAAAGCGAGTTTGCCTTCGTCCCTCAGCGCGGCGAGCGTCGACCAGGCCTCCTCGATCGAGCCCGGATCGTAGCCGTGCGGGCTTGCCGGCCAGACCGGCCAGTGGATCTGATACAGGTCGATGCGCTCGGTCTCGAGACGCCGCAGGCTCGCGTCCACTTCCGTGCGGATCGACTGTGGTGCCAGGCTGTGCGAGGTATTGCCGCTGTCGTCCCACACCAGGCTGCACTTTGTGAACACGTAAGGCCGCTCGTCCCGCGGAATGTCGCGCAGCGAGCGGCCGACGACCTCCTCCGAGTGCCCGAGTCCGTAGATCGCCGCCGTGTCGATCCAGTTCAGCCCGCGCTCGACCGCCCGGCGAATCGTCGCGATCGACTCGGAGTCCTCCTGCGGGCCCCACCCGAAGCGCCACTCGCCGCCGATGGCCCAGGCGCCTAATCCGATTGGCGTGAGTTGGAGGTTTGAATTGCCGAGAGTGCGTGTGGAAGAAATTGCCATATGGGGTGAGCGGTTGCCATGCCTCGACGCCGAGGCGCAAAGGCGCAGAGTTTCTCTTTCGAAAACCGCCTCTGCGTCCCCGCGTCTCTGCGTTGAATCCCTGGACGTCCTCGCCGACTAGAGTTTCACCAGATCGGCGATCTTGATCGCGCGCTTCTCTTCAATGCTCTTGCGCGCCGCGATGCCCGTCAGGCACGACATCGCGCCCGCGCGCGAGTCGGGCACTCTCATATGTTCCGGAGCCGGGGTCTTGCGGAAGATCTGGTCTCGCAGGAAATCGTCGCCGCCGCCGTGCCCGCCCTCGCCCTTGGAGAACGTCGCGCGCCGGCGCAGGCCGAAGCTCTTGGTCACGTACACTTCGGTTTCGTCGCCTTCGGCCACTTCCCACGGCTGCCGCTCGTAGTCGCGCACTTCGAGGCGGCCCAGCTCGCCGTTGAACGCCACGCGGAAGCCCTCGAACGGCATGTGCGCATCCAGCGAGTACGCCATCGTCGCGCCGTTGGAGTACTTGACGATCGCCTGCATCGAATCGTAGATATCGATGTCGTTGCGATACACACAGGCGTCGCGAAAATAGCCGTCGGCATCTTCGCACTCCGCGTACAGCTTCGTGCGGCTCGGGTTCGTGCCGATGTCGTAATAGAACTTGCACTCTTTCTTGTGCGCGCACACGCGGCAGTTCGCCGCGCGATATGGCCCGTTCTTCCCGTAAACCTGCAGCTGCCCGTTCGCCGTAACCTCGACCGGATCGGCGCCCAGCCACCAGTTGACGAGATCGAAATGGTGCGTGGCCTTGTGCACCCACAAGCTGCCGCCGCCGCTCTTATACGCGTGCCAGCGCCGGAAATAATCGGCGCCGTGGTAGACGTCGAGGTACCAGGCAAAGTCGACCGAAAGCACGCGGCCGATCTCGCCCGACATGAGGATCTCCTTCACCGCACGGTGCTTCGGCGCGAACCGGTAGTTGAACGTGACGATGATCTTCTTGTTGTTGCGCTTCTCGGCGTCGAGCACCGCCTGGCACTGCTTCTCGTCGATGACCATCGGCTTTTCGGTCATCACGTCGAAGCCGCGGTCGAGTGCCTTGACGATGTAGGTGCTGTGATGCGCATCCTTCGTCGTCACCATGACGACGTCGGGCTTCGCCTTGTCGAGCATCTCATCGAAGTTGGTGAAGGTCGGACAGTCGACGCCCATCAACGCCTTCGACGCCTCGACCCGCTTCGGATTGATATCGGTCAGCCCGACGAACTGGACGACATCCGAATACCGTTCCCTGATCTGGCGGCCCCACATGCCGGTGGCGCGCTCGCCTGTTCCGATGATGGCGTAGCGCCGCCTTGCCGGCCCGGTCTGCCCGAACACAGATTCAGCGCCCAGCAGCGATGTTGCGGCCACGGCGCTTCCGGCTGTCTTGACGAAATCGCGACGGTTCACGAGATTCTGGTCGGACATACTCGCTCCTTCGACTATTGACGATGGACCATGGACGATCGACTATCGTTGAATTCGCGCCGATCCACCTTTTGCAAACGCGCGGACGTGCTCCAGCGTCGCCATCGTCGTGTCACCGGGGAACGTCGTGACGAGCGCGCCGTGCGCCCATCCGAGCTTCAGCGCGTCTTCCGGAGGCTCGCCGTTCAGCAGTCCGTAGAACAGACCGGAGGCGAACCCGTCGCCGCCGCCGACGCGGTCCAGGACATCGAGCTCACACGTCGGCGCCACGTACGCCTTGCCGCTGACCCATGCGACTGCGCTCCAGGTATGGCGGTTGGTCGAGTGAACCTCGCGCAGCGTCGTCGCGAGGACCTTGATCTGCGGATGACGGCCAACGACCCGGTCGATCATAGCGAGAAAGGCCCGGGAGTCCAACGCCGACGTCGCGGCGACCTCCGGCCCGGGAATACCCAGGCCTTTCTGCAGGTCTTCCTCGTTCCCGACCAGCACGTCCACATATTTAATGATGCGCGAGAGCACCTCGAGCGCGCGCGTGTGGCCGCCCGAGGCGTTCCACAGCTTCTCGCGGTAGTTGAGATCGAACGACACGACGGACCCGCTGCGCTTCGCCGCCTGCATCGCCTCGACTATCAGCTCGGCGGTCGTCTCTGACAGGGCTGCGAAGATACCGCCGCTGTGAAACCAGCGTACGCCTGAGGTGAAAATGGCGTCCCAGTCGAAGTCGCCGGGCTTCAACAGCGCGGCGGCTTCGTTGCTGCGATTGTAAAACACCACCGGCGCCCGGACGCCGTGCGCGCGATCGCTGTAAACCGCCGCCATATTCGGCCCGCGTGCCCCGTCGTGCTGAAAACGCTTGAAGAACGGTCGTACGCCCATCGCGCGCACGCGCTCGGAGATGAGATCGCCGACCGGGTAATCGACTATCGCGCTCGCGATACCAGTGCGCATGCGGAAACAGTCCGACAGATTCGCCGCGGTGTTGAATTCGCCCCCGCTCACGTGAATTGCGCACGACTGCGCTTTGTGAAATGGATACGCGCCGGTGTCGAGGCGATGCACCAGCGCGCCGAGCGCGAGAAAATCGAGATCGCCCTTGGCAGGGATCTGAAGCGGGTCGCTCATTCGTGTGTCCACTCGGTGTGAAAGACGCCGTCGGCGTCGACGCGGCGGTAGGTGTGGGCGCCAAAGAAATCGCGCTGCGCCTGGGTGAGATTCGCGGGCAGCCGCGCGCTGCGGTACGCATCGTAGTACGCCAGCGATGCACTCAAGGCAGGAACCGGAATGCCGAGGCCGATTGCCGTCTGCACAACGTCGCGCCACGCCTGCTGGCGCGAGCCGAGCGCGTCGCTGAAGCCGGGATCGAGCATCAGGTTCACCAGCCCCGGATTCTTCGCAAAGGCGGCGCGCACGTCGGACAATAGCGCCGCACGAATGATGCATCCGGCGCGCCAGATTCTGGCGACCTCACCGGGGTCGATCTCGTATCCGTACTCCCGTGAGGCCTGGCGCAACATGGCCATGCCCTGCGCGTACGATGTAATCTTGCTCGAATACAGGGCTTGACGGCACGCGTCGATGAGGCGTTCGCGATCAGTGACAGGGCTGAAGCCCTGTGCCCCCGGTGTGATGGAGCCTTGAGCCACGGGCCCCTTGAGGATCTTGCTGGCGACGACGCGTTCGGATTTCAGCGCTGAGAGCAGGCGCGCTTCAACCGCCGCGTTCACCGTGGGGATAGGCGCCCCCACGTCGAACGCATTCTGGCTCATCCATTTGCCGGTGCCCTTTTGCTGGGCCTCGTCAAGGATGAGATCGACGAGCGCCCGCCCCGTTTTCTCGTCCGTCCGCTCGAGAACACGCGCGGTGATCTCGATCAGGTACGATCGAAGCTCGCCGTCGTTCCACGACGAGAAGATGCCTGCGAGCTCACGCGCCGACAAACCGGCGCCCCGGCTCAACAGATCGTAGATCTCGGCGATGAGCTGCATGTCGCCGTACTCGATCCCGTTGTGCACCATCTTCACGTAGTGGCCCGCGCCGCGCGGGCCCATGTAGGCCACACAGGGATCTCCGTCCTCGGCTCTGGCGGCCATCGCGCGCAGAATCGGCGCCAGCGCCTCCCAGGCCTCGCGCGGTCCGCCGGGCATCATCGACGGCCCGCGAAGCGCGCCCTCCTCCCCGCCCGACACGCCCATGCCCACAAAGCGGAACCCCGCAGCCGCGAGATCGTCGGCTCGCCGATCGGTATCGCGAAAGAACGAGTTGCCCCCGTCGATGAGGATGTCCTCCGGTTGGAGATGAGGGCGGAGGTGCGCGATAACGCTGTCGACCGCCGGACCGGCAGGCACCATGATCAGCACACGGCGCGGCCGCTCGAGCACGGCCATCAGTTGCTCGGGCGCGTCGGCGCTGCCGATACCCAAATCCTTCGGCTGTCCGGACGCAAACGCCCTGGTCTTCGCCGAGTCAAGATCGTAGCCGGCGACTGGAAATCCTTTACTGGCGATATTACGGGCGAGATTCGCGCCCATCACGCCTAAGCCGACGACACCAATTTTATAAGTCATCAGTTTTCAGTCGTCAGTCGTCAGTCCAGTACCGACGCGGTAGAGCATTTCGCCCGCGCGCGGGATGACGAGCGTCCTGGGGTCTCCTTCGAAATCGCGAGGGTCGATCCGACCGGGATCCTTATAGCCCAGGTTTACGCGGCGGCAATGTTCTTCGGGAATCCCTGTCGCCAGCGTCACCTGAATGCGGGAGTCCTCGATCCTGCTCGCGGCGTCGTAGGTCCCGAGTCCTTTCACATGAGTCGAGTGTGCCAGGATGCCGCCCGGATATCCCTGAAACCGATCCCACTGCGAGAGAAAATAATCGCGGCAGTGATACCCGATCTCGTCGATGACGCGGCCGTGCACGTGGCTCACTGCGTTCACATGCGGGGCGTAGATGATCACCTCGCCGCCGTCGGCCACGACGGGCTCGCTCTTGTACGTGCCTTTGGCGGCCGTCCAGAGATCGTCGTACATCCGCGGCATCACCGCGAGCACGCGATCGTATGGCTCGTCCACCCACACGACGTGGCGCCGCGACGACAGCATGGCGGCCTTGCGCCACGTGTCGTGGATGTCGCCGCAGAACATGCCGGCGACGCCGTCGTGTGAGACGACGAGCGCGAGCAGCGAGATCGGCGTGTCGAGCAGCGCGGCCGCCCGGTCGATCACCGCGCGCACTGGCGTGTCGATCGTCCCGATCACCTCATACGACGTGATGAGCGCGCCGAGCCAGTGCGTGAAGTGGATGATGTCGGGCGCGGCGATGCCGGGAAACAGATACTTCGTCCCGCCCGAAAAACCGGCCACCTCGTGCGGAAAGACCGGTCCGCAGATCACCACGTGATCGTATTCGGTCGCGAGGCGGTTCAGCGCCACCGGCACGTCTTCGCGCAGACGCCCCTGGGTCAGCTCGGCGACGTCGCGCGCGGGGATCGAGCCGAGCTCGGCGAACGTGGCAGGGTCGTCCCACCGGTGGTTGAAAATGTGCCGCGCGCCGGCGCGGCCGTTCTCGACCGGCCGCCCGATCAGCGCGCCCAGCTGCGCGTCGCTCATCCGACTGTGCGTGCCGAGCGCGACGAGATAATCGAGCGCCGCGACGCGAGGGCCGATCTCACGCTCGAGCATCTCGAACATCAGCGGCATGGGCATCGTGCGCGTGCCATCAGGGATCAGCACGAGCACCTTGCGGCCGTCGATCGGCAGAAGCGCCAGTCCCTCGCGCCCCACCGCTGCCAGCTCTTCGGGTGTGAGGTAGCCCTCTGACACGCCTCGTCCAATCACAGCCATCCGGTCACTATCATAACTTTTGAACGCGGGAACGCGGGAACTGGTGGTATATCTAACTTTACCGTTAAAGGAAACTACTTTACCGGTGTCCAAGCGTGCTTGACACTCAATGGAAGCGATCTCTAGAATCGCGAGACCTATAGAAGACCTGTAGAAAGGACGTGTGCATGAATCGCCGTACCTTCACCAAGGCCATCCTCGCCAGCCTCGGCGCCGCTGCGCTTCCAGTCGTGCCGAGCGCGCAGGCTCAGGCAAAAACACTGAAAGTCGGGATCACCATGCTCATCTGGGGCGCGGTACCGAGAACGCCCGAGAATCTCGAGACCGCGCTCAAGGACGCCAGCGAGCTTGGCTACCACAGCTTCGAGACCTTCGCGTCGATCCTCGAGCAGTATGACAAGGAAGGCACGCTCGCCGCGCTCCTCGCGAAGTACCCCATTCCGCTCAAGTCGGCGTTTGTCACGGTCAACCTTACCGAACCGGCCAGACGCAAGGAACAGATCGAGATGCTCCAGCGCTACGCCGCGATCTTGAAGAAGCACGGGGGGACCTTCCTCGTACAGTCACCCAACGGCCCGCGCGCGAACTACAACTTCGCGGATCACCAGGCGAACATCATTTCCGCCCTGAACGACTACGGGAAAGCGGTCAATGATGCGGGGCTCGCCACCGGGCTGCACCAGCACACCGGCACCGTCATCGAAACGCGCGAGGAAACCTACGCAGTCATGCAGGCGGTCGACACACGCTACATGAAGTTCGCGCCAGACCTTGGCCAGGCTCAGAAGGGCGGCACCGACGCGGCGCAGCTCGTGAAAGACTTTGGGAGCATCATCGCCCACATGCACCTCAAGGATTACAAGGGCTGGGAGCACATGGGCGGCTACTGTCCGCTGGGCGAGGGCATCGTCGACCTGAAGTCGGTGTTGGAGACGATGGAGAAGGCCAACCCCAGCGCGAACATCATGCACGAGCTGGACGGTTCGGCGAAGATGCCATACACCCCGCGCCAGACAGCGGAGATCAGCAAGAAGTACGTGCAGTCGCTGGGATACACATTCCGTACATGACAACCAACATGAGACTCAAAGGAAAGAAAGCACTCATCACCGGGGCGAGCCGCGGGATCGGGCGCGGCATCGCCGACGTCTTCGCCGACGAGGGCGCCGACGTCGCCGTGAACTACATCGAGAGCGCCAAGGCGGCCGAAGAGGTCGCCAAGGGCATCCAGGCCAAGGGCCGCAAGGCGATTGCCGTCAAAGGCGATGTCGCCAGGCGCGCCGACGTCGAATCGATGATCGACCTGGCGTGGAAGGAGCTCGGCGGCCTCGACATTCTCGTCAACAACGCCGGCATCGAGACGATCGTGCCGTTTCTCGAGCTCACCGACGAGCAGTGGACGCGGCTGGTCGATGTCAACCTGCGGGGCGCGTGGCTCTGCTCGCAGGTGTTCTGCCGCCGCATGATTGCCGAAGGCCGCAAAGGCAGCATCGTCCACATCGGATCGATCCAGGCGGCCAAGGTGCTTCCAGGCCGCACGCACTACGCGCCGACGAAGCTCGGGCTCGAAGCGCTCACGCGCAACATGTCGGCCGAGGTGACGCCGCAGGGCATCCGGGTCAACTGCGTGCACCCCGGGTTGATCGATACCGACATGACCGCGTGGGTCATGAAGAGCCCCGATATCCTGCCGCTGGTGCTGCAGCAGATCTCGCTGGGACGTCCGGGCGAGCCCCGCGAGATCGGCACTGTCGCGGCGTTCTTCGCCTCCGAAGACGCGAGCTACCTTACCGGGCAGTCCATCCATGTCGACGGCGGCTGGGAAGGCAAGTAGGTCGTTCGCATATGAGCCCGCGGTTGATCGACCTGAGCATGGAAGTGTTCCAGGGGATGATGACCTACCCCAACGTGGTGAAGCCGGTCATCGTCGAGATGGAAACCTACAGCCAGATGGCGAAAAGCATCGGCACCGATCAATACGGCGTCGATGAGATTACGAACCACTGCATGATCGTCACCGGCGATCACATCGGCACGCACATCGACTCGTGGGGCCACGTCAATCCGACGGCGCCGCGTGCCGAGGGCATTCCGATCGAGTATTGCTACGGCGACGGCGTCGTGCTGGACCTCACGCACAAGCAGGCGGGAGACGAGATCGGTGTGGCGGACATCGAGGCCGCCGAAAAGAAACTCGGCGGCTATACGATCAAGGCCCTGGACATCGTGCTGCTGCGCACCGACGCCGCAAGGAAGCGGCTGGAGAAGGCGTACCTGACCGATCACCCGGGCATGACGAAGGAATCGGTGCACTACATCCTGGACCGCGGGGTCAAGGTGATGGGCATCGATGCCATCGGCTTCGACCCGCCGGTGGCGAAGATGTTCGAGCGGAAGAAATTCTGGGAGGCGCATCGCGTCATGCGCGAGCGGGAGTACTATCATCTCGAGAACATGTGCAACCTGCACGAGATTCCGGCGCCCTATCACTCGTTTACAATCAGCGTCCTGCCCGTGAAATGGCGCGGCGCCTCGGCCGCACCGGTTCGCGCGGTCGCGATTATCACGTAGGAGCCAATATGAAACGGACTCGTAAGTTCAGGACGGGCATCACCTTTCTCGCCGTCATCGCGGTGCTGGCCGTGGCCCAGTGGGCGCTCCAGACCCACGGCGCGGCACAGGGCCGCTCCACGGTGCAGGCCCCCGTGTACCAGGTCGACGCCATGTGGCCGAAGCCGCTGCCGAACAACTGGGTGTTCGGATCGGTCGTCGGTCTCAGCGTCGACTCGCGCGATCACGTGTGGATCACGCACCGCGGCAACGTCGCGCCAAAGGAAGCTGGAATGGTGGCTGGCACCAACGGCATGCAGCAGCCCGGCGGCTCTCCCCCGCTGCAGCCGGGCGATAAGCGCCGGATCTCGGAGATCTGCTGCGACGTGGCCCCTCCGGTCCTGGAGTTCGATCCCGCCGGCAACCTCGTGTCGTCCTGGGGCGGCCCGGGCGCCGGGTACGAGTGGCCGACGTCGATGCACGGCGTCACGGTGGACGGCAAGGACAACGTCTGGCTCACGACCAATGCGGGACACCAGATGCTGAAGTTCACGCGCCAGGGAAAATTCCTTCTGCAGGTCGGCCGCAACGGTCAAAGCAAAGGCAATACCGACACGGCCAACCTGAACCGCGCCGCTGAGGCGGACGTCGACATGGCGGCCAACCAGGTATACGTCGCGGACGGGAACGGCAACCGCCGCGTCATCGTGTTCGACGCCGAAACCGGCGCCT
>JANNJO010000228.1:0-27012 GCA_031395755.1 Acidobacteriota bacterium | reverse complement strand
GAAATATCAGGAAGCCCGTAAGCTGGTCACTCATCCCGTCGCGTGCATCGATTGTCACGAGCCGAACACGATGCAGCTGCGCGTGACGCGCCCCGGATTTCTGGAAGGCATTCAAAAGGTGAAGGCCGCGCAGGGCGTGCCAAGCTACGACGTGAACCGCGACGCCACGCGGCAGGAAATGCGCGCGTACGTCTGTGGCCAGTGCCATGTCGAGTACTACTTCAATGGGAGTGAAAAGCGACTGACGTACCCATGGGACAAAGGACTGAAGGCCGACGACATTCTTGCGTATTACGAAGAGGCGGGGGTCAAAGACTGGACGCATGCCGAATCGGGTGCACCGATGTTGAAGGCGCAGCATCCGGAGTTCGAGCTGTGGAGTCAAGGTATTCACGCCCGGTCTGGTGTGGCGTGCGCCGATTGCCATATGCCATTCCAGCGCGTCGGGGCGATGAAGATTACCGATCATCACGTGCGGAGCCCGTTGCTGAATATCAACCGGGCGTGCCAGACCTGCCACCATTGGCCGGAGGAAGAGCTGCGCGAGCGCGTTCACACGATCCAGAATCGAACCTACCAGGTGCGGAACCTCGCCCTGGATGCAGTGATCGCCCTGATCGGCGACATCAAGTCCGCGAGCGGACGGGGGATCAGCGACGCAGCGCTGGATATCTCACGACGACACCAGAGGCGTGCGCAGTTTCTGCTCGATTTCGTCGAGGCGGAAAACTCGATGGGATTTCACGCGGACCAGGAGGCGATGCGCATCCTGGCCTTATCACTCGATGAGACTCGACGCGGCCAGCTGGCCGCGCGCTAGGCGAGTTGGCCCCCGGTTTGCTTTGGAGAAGCCCTATGACACATACCCCGAGCAATCTGACCATGCACCGCGCCGAGCACAACGTCTGGGATCGCCAGGATCTGGAGCATTCGCGCGGTCGCGCGGTGGGGGCTCTGGGCTTTCTGCTCATCGCCGCCGGGACCGCCCTGGTCGGGTACTGCTACAAGTCCCAGCTGGCATGTTTAAAGAGCCGCGTTCAGCCCCTGCTGCCGAAGCGCTCGAAGGTCGACGAAATCAACAAGGCGTCCGAGGAGTCGTTCCCGGCCAGCGATCCCCCGGCCTGGACCGCCGCGGTAGGCAAACCCGCCGGCGCCGAAGTCCGATAGACCAACTCCGATCAGTATGATTTCTGGCCTCTTGTTGTATCGTCGGTGCGTTGAGTCCCGCGTTCACGAGTTCCCATAGACAGCAGCGTCGCGCGTATTGGGCCTGGCTCGCCGTCTGCATTTCCTGGGGCACGACATTCCTCGCGACCCGCGTCGCCATCGAAAGCATCCCGCCGTTTGCGATGGCGGGGACGCGCCACTTTATCGCTGGTATCGTCCTCGCGCTCATCCTGCGGCTGCGCGGCATCGGGCTTCCGCCGAGAGAATCGTGGGGCGGGCACGCGTTGCTGGGCCTGCTGATGATCGGCATGGGCAATGGCTGCCTCGTGTGGGCGCAGCAGTTCGTGCCGAGCGGCGTGGCCGCCGTGATGGTGTCGGTGATTCCATTCTGGATGATCGGGGTCGAGGCGTTCATGCCTGGCGGCGAGAAAATCCAGCGGCGCCAGCTCATCGGCCTGCTCCTCGGGTTCGGCGGCATCGCTCTGCTCGCCAGCTCCAGCCTTCAAAACGACGGCGCCTCGACGAGGCAGATCATCCTCGGCGTGACGATGATTCAGCTCTCGTGTATGGGATGGTCGATCGGCTCGGCATATGCCAAGCGGCACAAGCGCGAAGAGAATCTGTTTGCCGCTACGGCCGTCCAAATCATATGCGGCGGACTGGTGTTGATGGTTGCGGCGACAATCACCGGCGAATGGGCCCAGGTGCAGCCCACGCAGAGAAGTCTGGCGGCCGTGCTGTACCTGATTGTGGTCGGGACGTTCGTGGGTTACGTCAGCTACGTATACGCGCTGAAGCACCTGCCCGTGTCGATCGTCTCGCTCTATGCTTACGTCAATCCCGTGATCGCGGTGATTCTCGGCTCGCTCATCCTGGCGGAGCCGTTCACGCCCCGCATGGCCGTCGCCATCGGCATTATTTTTGCGGCGATGCTGATTGTGCGGAGCGTTGATACATCGCGTAATTAGCGAGCACCTGTCGCACGTATGCGCGTGTCTCCCGGTAGGGGATGCTGTCGATGAACAGCTCTTCGGGAAGCCCTTTGGCGGAATCCCACCAGACCTGCACCCGTTCCTTGTCGGCGTTGTAGGAGGCGATCGTAGGAGCCACTGCGCCCTGATAACGGGCCTGCAGGCTCGCGATGAGCTTGGCCGCCAGCTCGGCGCTTACGCTGGCGTCGGTCAGCCGTTCCATCGCACCGGGAGTCGAGAACGAGCCGTCGAGCTCGGCCGCGGTGTACGGCATCACCTGAAAGAGTCCGACGGCGCCCACCGGCGAGCGCGCGGTGCGATCGAAATGCGATTCCTGACGCGCCAGGCCAAGCATCAACAGCGGATCGACCTTGTGGCGAGCCGCCGCGGCGGCGACCTCGGGCCAGTACGCGCGCGGATACGCGAGCGACCAGAAATCTTCCGGCAGCCCGCTCGCGGGTCGCTGGAGGTACAGGCCGAAGTACGAGGACATCAAGGTCGAGGCCGACGTGTGATCGCCGGCGGCCTCCGAGGCTCGGGCGGCGAGCAGCGCCACCGCATCATCGCGGCGGAATGCGGCGTTCAGCCGGCGCGCATACACAGCGGCCTCTGACAACCACCCCGCTCTGGACAGGAGCGCAGCCGCCTCATGGTCCGGGTGCGCCGTCACGGTCTCCCCCAGAGTCAGATCGGGGAACCTCAACGAGGGCGCCGGGAGCGGCGCGTCGATTCGCGCGGCGGCGCGGACGCCGTAGTAACTGAACGGATACCGCTCGACGATCGAGGCCCATTGTTTCGCGGCCGCCGCTGTCGATCCTGCGGCGTTCTGCGCGTACGCCAGCCAGAACGAGGCCGCGCGCTCGGTCTCGGAATCGGGTCTCAGCCGCAGCGCCTGTTGCAGCTCGCTGATGGCGCGAGCACGGTTTCCCGCCCGCAGCGAGGCGATCGCCATCCTCCATAGCACGTCGACCCTGCCCGTCCGCGCTGTCGTCATCTTGTAGAGCTGGTCGTACACGCCGAGCGCCTTTCCAGGCTGTCCGACGCTGACGAGATACTCCGCCAGCAGCCGTGCGGCCGATTGTCGGTCGCTCAGGTCGGCGCCGGGCACGTGGCCGCCGAAGATCGCGCGTCCGCGCTTTTCGACGTCCGCCGTGCGGCCCTCGCGAACGTCGAGCCTGAAGAGGGTGATGATGACGTCGTGCGCCGCCGCGCTGTCCGGGTGCTGCTTCAGGAACACTGCCGCGCGGGCGCGCGCCTCGTCGTTGGCGCGCAGCGAGTACAAGTTCTGCACCATCGCCGACTCGATGGAGATTCGACGCGGCGAGTCCGGAAAATTCGAGAGCCATTCGGTCTGCATGTCCACGGCCCGCCGAAAGGCGGCGACGCCAGCCAGGCGATCGACGATCGCGTCGTAATCCGCTTCGGTCAGCGGTTCTGCCCCATCCAGCTGGGCGGAGAGGCGCCGTGCACCCGCATTGGCCGCGTCGAATGCGAGAGCCTGACGGAAGGTCAGCTGCAGTTCCCGGTACGCCTCGAGCGCCTCGCGCGGCCTCGAGTCCTGTTCGAGCGCCGCGGCCAGGCCGAGCCCGGCTTCGTCGGCTGCCGGCGTGCGGCCCGCCGACTCTCTGGCGCGGCGATAGAGCATGGCCGCGCAATCGTGGGCGCGCGCGGCGCGGCAGGCATCGGCTGCACGGAGGAGCAGCTCCGCCGGGGCAGCGCTGCCCAATGCGGTCAACCCGGCGAGCGCCGGTTCGATATCGCCTGCGGCGATGAGCGCGCGGACGGACTCTCGCTGCGCGAGACTCGATATGGCGGGCTCGCGTACGGCAACGGTCTGCCACGTTGCGGCACTCTCGCGGTAGTTTCGGCCGGCGTACAGAGCTCGCGCCCGCTGAATCAACCCCTCGTTGGCGGACGGTGATTCAGCGGGCGCGGGAAGTTGTGGCTCCGGTCCCTGCGCATGCACGGCAGCGACGGTGAGCGCGAACACGAGAACGGCGGCTCTCATCCCTTTGCGGTGATCTCCTCGTAGGCGGCCTGAATCGTTCCCTCGGGGCTGCCTTCGTACTCGGCGAAGCCCGGCACGCCGGCGACTTTGACAATCTCGGCGGCCGATCGGCCCGAGGCGACGCTCTTCTGCACGTACCCGAGCAGGGCCGTGAAGTAATCGCGGAATTTCAGCAGGTCGGCGCGCGCGACCGTGATAGGGAGGTTGGTCTTCGAGTGGCCGGCAATATAGATGGTGTCGGCCGGATGTTCCTTGGCCACCGACTCGAGCGTGACGATCCAGTTCTTGATGGAGGCGCCGGCGCCGCGATCGACACGCGGGTTTCGCAGGTAGAACATCAGATCGCCCATGTGGACGATGTTGGCGTTCTGGAACGTCACCACGCTGTCGCCGCTCGTGTGGCCAGGGCCGTAGTACTTCAGGCTGACGGTCTCTTTCCCGATCTTCTCCGACCACGCCGTATCGAACGTGGTCTCGGCGTAGGCCTGCGGGACGTCCGATTTCGCGGCGGCGGCCTGCGCCTTCTGCAGCGTCGGCACGTTGCGATGCGCCACGTGCTTGACCGCGGTGGGCCGGAAGATGACGTTGCCCGACGTGTGATCGCCGTGGTGGTGGGTATTGATCAGGACGTCGATCTTGCGCTGCGTCCATCCCTGAAGGCTGCCGAGCGCGATTTTCGCGGTGTCCTGAAACTGCGTATCCACGATGACCACGCCGTCCTGCGCCACGAGCATCCCGATCGTGCCGCCGCGGCCGCTGAACACGCCGACGCTGCCGCGCAGCGGATCGAACGACGTCTGCGGCGGCTGAGGCGCCGCGGGCGCGGGGGTATTCTGGGCCAAGGTGTGCGTCAAGCTTCCGAACGCGAGCGAGGACGTCACGAAAAAGTCACGGCGACTGAGCTTCGACATAGTTCCTCCGGGCACATTCTATAATGCGCCATCATGGTTGAGCACGGTCATCATCACCACGACAAACACGCGGTACACCTGGCGCTCGTGCAGCGTCTGCGGTCGCAGGCCGCCGACGTTCGGCGGCTGACCGCGGGGCTGGACGAGGCGGCGCTCTCCGCCAGAACGGTGCCGGGCAAGTGGTCGCTCAAGGAGCTCGTCTGCCACTTTCGCCGGATGGAGGCAATCTTCGGCGATCGGTTTCGGGGGATGCTCGCCGGTGAGAACGATGAGAACACCGTCATCGTGCCTTACAACGATCCCGACGGCGATCCGCTGTTCGCCGCGCTGGCGCAGCGGCCGACCGAGGAGGTGCTGTCGGAGTACCTTCGCGAGCGTGAGGCGCTCTGCCAACGACTCGAAGCGCTGTCACCAGCGGAGTGGCACCGCAAAGCGACGCACCCGGAGTTTCCGCACTACGACGTGCACTTCCAGGCGGAGTACATGGCCCACCACGAAGCGCACCACATCTATCAGCTGTTTCAGCGCCGGGTGCCGCTCGGCAAGCTGCCGCATTAGGATGGCTTCCGGCTCTGGACTTCTGGCTCTGGGCCTGGCCTGAAGCCCAAAGCCAGGAGCCCCCATGCTCACCGCGCTGGCTGCAGTCGAACGTCCTGAATCACCGCAATCAGATCGGCGTCCGTGATCGATTTCTGCGCGTCGCAGAGGGCGATGATGCGGCGGTAGACCTGATCGAGCTCGAGGCGCGTGAGGGTGTGGCCGATCGCCTCGCAGCGATGCTTCACGGCATGGCGGCCCGAGTGTTTACCGAGCACCAGCGTCGTTGACGGGACGCCGACGTCGGCTGGGCTCATGATTTCGTACGTGCGCCGATCCTTCAGCATCCCATCCTGATGGATGCCGGCCTCGTGCGCGAAGGCATTGCGCCCGACGATCGCCTTGTTGGCTTGCACGTACTGGCCGGTGAGTGCAGAAAGAAGCTGGCTGGTGGGGAAGAGCTGCTCGGACCGGATGCCGGTGGTAAACGGCAGCCGGTCCGGTCTCACCCGCATGCCCATGACGACCTCTTCGAGCGAGGCGTTGCCGGCGCGCTCGCCGATGCCGTTGATGGTGCATTCCACCTGGCGCACTCCAGCGGTAACGGCCGCATGCGTGTTCGCGACGGCCAGTCCGAGGTCGTCATGACAGTGAGCGCTGAACACGGCCTTCTCGGCGTTCCTCACCGTGGCGCGCACGGTCTCGAAGAAGTCGTGAATCTCGTCGGGCGTGCTGTACCCGACAGTGTCGGGCAGGTTGATGGTCGTCGCGCCGGCGTTGATGACGGCCTCGACGATCCGGCAGAGGAATTCCATGTCGGAGCGCGTGGCGTCTTCAGCAGAGAACTGCACGTCGTCGGTGTACTTGCGGGCGAGCTTCACGGCAGCGACCGCGCTTTCAAGGCACTGTTCGCGCGAGATGTTCAGCTTCTTCGCGAGGTGAAGATCGGAGGTCGCGATGAACGTGTGGATGCGCGATCGTTCGGCGCCCCTCAGCGCCTCGCCGGCCCGCTCGATGTCTTCCGTGCGGCACCGGGCGAGCGCGGCAATCACCGGACGGCGCACGCTCGCGGCCACCTGCTTCACCCCCTCCGCATCGTCCAGCGACGCGATCGGGAAGCCGGCTTCGATCAGGTCGACGCCGAGGGCGTCGAGCTGCTTCGCCAGTTCGACCTTCTCGCCGGTCCTCAGCGAAAAGCCGGGCGCCTGCTCGCCGTCCCGCAGGGTCGTGTCGAAAATCGTCACGCGGTCAGTGGCCATGCTCACGGTTGTACGGCACTCCTGGCTAATGGTCAAATCTATAATAATGAATTTGTCATAATCATAGCTTATAATCTGCAGACGTGGATCTGGCGGAACTGCGTGTGTTCCTCACAGTGGCGGCCGAGCGGAGCTTTTCGCGGGCGGCGACCAAGCTCCATCGCACCCAGCCGGCGGTCAGTCAGGCCATTCGCCGGCTCGAGGAAGCGGTCGGCGAGCGGCTCTTCGATCGCTCGTCGAAGGACGGCACCCTGACCGAGGCGGGCCATGTGCTCCGCGACTACGCCGAGCGGCTGCAGCGCCTCGCCGAAGAGGCGCAATCATCGGTGCGGGAGCTGCGAGAACTCCAGCGTGGAAGGGTGCTGATAGGGTCCAACGAGGGTGGCGTCCACGTGCTGCTGCCGCTTATCGAGAGGTTCCGCGAAGGACATTCCCGCATCCTCGTCGACGTGCGTCGCGTACCCGCGCGACAGGTCGGCGTCGAGGTTGCGCAGGGGAGCCTCGACTTCGGGATCGTGACGTTCGACCCCGGCGACAAGCGCCTTCAGTTCGTCGCGCTCGGATCGGACGAGCTTGTGATGCTCGTCTATCCCTCGCATCCGTTCGCCGGGCGCGAGACGGTGCCGATGGCGGAGTTCGCGCACGAGACGGTCATCGCGCACAGCGATCCGTCGCCGGCGCGGGATCAGGTGCTGCGCCAGGCCGAGCTGCGCCATGCGCCGATCAACATTCAGATCGCGCTGCCGAGCCTCGAGGGGATCAAGCGTGCGGTGGAGAAGAAGATGGGGGTGGCGCTGCTGCCGCGACGTTGTGCCGTCGCCGAAATTGAGCGCAAGCAGTTAGTGGCCGTGAAAATTCCCGAGGTCAGATATCCGCGGCAGTTGCGGCTGATCTACCGAAAGGGAGAGCTCTCACATGCGGCGCAGGCGTTTCTCGATTCGGCCCGGAAGTGATTCACGTCACGAAGATGCAAACAGGAGGATAGGAGACTAGGAGAATTCTCTTCTCAAGAAGAAGGTAGCTTCCCGAAATACAGAATCGTGTCCTGGGCGAACTGTCGTCCGATAGCGCGAAGCTCTTGCGTGGCGTCGTCCGTGTGTGCTCGCTGTGGTTCTGGAGGGCTCTGCCGCGCCTCTGGGACCCGCGAGCTGCTGAGGAGGGCACCCACGATGACCACCCACAGAAACAGGCCGACCATGAGATGCTTTATAAGCGTAACAGTCTACCTCCTGATCTTCTGAGCTTCTGTAAATAGATCAGAATCCACTCACGTATGGCAGATTCTTCGCGACGTTGCGGACCTGGTCGAAATCGTCCAGCAGTAATCCCGTCGCGTCCCACGTGCCGGCCGTGAACGCCTCGCGCGCGCCTGCCGGAACCGATGCCTGATATTTCTCCCCGTTCAGCTCGACGGATTGTGCGCGAACGCTGAGGCTGACCTCCGCCAGGGGGTTGGCTTCCACCACCGACTGCAGCGCGTCGGCATCCTCCGCGCTCACCGTGAGGCACGGCATGCCGAGCGCAACCGAGTTGCCGAAGAAAATTTCCGAGAAGGACTCGCCGACTACCGCGCGGATGCCCCAGCGCTGGAGCGCCTGCGGCGCATGCTCGCGCGAGGAGCCGCAGCCGAAGTTGCCGTTCACGATGAGAATGCGGGCGCCCTGGTAGCGCAGGTTTGAAAACGCATGCACCTGGCCGCGCTCTTCGAGCTGCTTGCGGTCGTCTTCGAACGCGTGCGCCTCGAGGCCATTGAAGGTGACGCTCTTCAGGAAGCGCGCCGGGATGATCCGATCGGTATCGATATCGTGGCCGCGCAGTGGAATGCCGCGGCCGGCGATGGTATCGACGTAACGGGAATCCATCAGGCGTGCACCTCTTCGGGCCGAAAAATCTTGCGGACGTCCACGACTTCGCCCGCAACGGCCGCCGCGGCGACCATGGCAGGGCTCATCAGCAGCGTGCGGCCCGTCGGGCTGCCCTGGCGTCCTTTGAAGTTGCGATTCGACGAAGATGCGCAGATCTCCCGACCTTGCAGCTGATCCGGATTCATCGCCAGGCACATCGAGCACCCCGCGCCGCGCCATTCGAAGCCGGCCTCGGTGAAGATCTTGTCCAGCCCTTCCTGCTCGGCGATCTTCCGCACCGACTGAGACCCGGGAACGACCAGCGCCTTCACGTGCTTCGCCACGTGCTGGCCTTTGATCAGGCGGGCCGCTTCGCGAAGATCGGAAATCCGTCCGTTCGTGCATGAGCCGATGAACGCGACGTCGATCTTCGTGCCGGCGATCGGCATGCCGCCGCGGAAGCTCATGAACTCCAGCGCTTCAGCCACCGACGCCCTGTCTTCGGTCGGCGCGTCAGAGGGAGAGGGCAGCTTCTCGCTGATGCCAACCGACTGGCCGGGATTGATGCCCCACGTCACGGTCGGCTCTATCGCGCCGGCGTCCATCACCACCAGATCGTCGTAGCTGGCGCCGGCGTCCGAGGCGAGCGAAGCCCACCATTCCCGCGCCTTCGCGAAGCTCGCGCCCTGCGGAGCGAACGGCCGGCCCTCAAGGTACTTGAACGTGGTGTCGTCCGGGTTCACGTAGCCGACGCGCGCGGCCCCTTCGATCGACATGTTGCACACGGTCATCCGCTCTTCCATCGTCATGCGATCGAACGTGTCGCCGCCGTACTCATAGGCGTACCCGCTGCCGCCCTTCACGCCCAGGCGGCGGATGATGTCGAGGATCACGTCTTTCGCATACACGCCGGGACGAAGCCTGCCGTTCACCGTGATGCGCCGGCACTTGAGCGGTTCCATCGCCAGGCACTGGGAGGCGAGAACGTCCCGAACCTGCGAGGTGCCGATCCCGAACGCAATCGCGCCGAACGCGCCGTGGGTCGAGGTGTGGCTGTCGCCGCAGGCGATCGTCATGCCGGGCTGCGTGAGGCCGAGCTCCGGTCCAATCACATGGACGATGCCCTGGTTCGCGTTGTCGATGTCGAAGAGCGGAATGCCGTATTCGCGGCAGTTCTGCTCGAGTGCCGACATCATTTCTTCCGCGAGGACATCGAGAAACGGGCGACGCTGGTTCAATGTCGGGACGATGTGGTCGACCGTCGCGAACGTGCGGTCCGGAAACGCCACGTTGCCGCCGCGGGCGCGCAGCATGTCGAACGCCTGCGGGCTGGTGACCTCGTGGATCAGGTGAAGACCGATGAACAACTGTGTCTGTCCCGTCGACAGCGTCCGCACAGCATGGTTGTCCCAGACTTTCTGAAGGAGTGTGTGTTTCATGAGATAATGGTGGAATTATGACATACCCCGAATTCTTCGTTGCTCCGATGCGCCAGGAGCTGACCAGCTTGGGCGTCCGCGAACTCAGAACATCCGCCGACGTCGACGCCGTGCTCGGCCGCCAGCTCGGTCAGCCCGGCGATCAGCAGGGCCCGACCGTGATGGTCATCGTCAACTCCGTCTGCGGATGCGCCGCCGGCAAGGCCCGACCGGGCATTGCGCTCGCGCTGCAGCATCAGACGAAGCCGGACATCGTTGCCACCGTCTTCGCCGGTGCCGATGTCGAAGCGACCGATCGCGCGAGGGGTTACTTCACGGGCTATCCACCGTCTTCACCCTCGATTGCGCTGATGCGCGACGGCAAGCTGCTGTGGATGCTCGAGCGGCGGAATATCGAAAATCAGAACGCGGAGCTCATCGCGAAGAACCTGACCGACGCGTTCGACAAACACTGCGCGCCGGCGACCGTCAAGGCGTAGGTAACTATCCGCCCCTGGTATGCATTTCCAGGTGCGGGTTCTTCTTGAGACTACTGGCCGGGACGAGGGGCGACCGATCGCGCACGGCGAGTCGCTCCTCGGCTCCGCGATCCGATCGCCCGGACCATTCCTTTGTAATCACCCCCAGCAGATCGTCCTGAGACATGCCCGCGCGGATGGGCGTGCGGAGATCCGTGCCGCTTGTCGCATACAGACAGCGATACCACATACCGTCGGCCGTCAGCCGGCTCCTGTCGCAGCTGCGGCAGAAGGGATCGGTGGTCGACGAGATGATGCCGAAGATCGTGCCATCCTGCAGACGATAGCGATCGGCGGGAGCGCTCGTGTTTTCCACGAGAGCGGCGACGTGCCCGTACTCGTTCGCAAGGATGGCCAGCATGTCCTGCCGCGACATCACGCGCTCCGGCGCCCACTGCGTCGCGCCGCCAACGTCCATGTACTCGATGAATCGAAGCTCAGCGCCGATCCGTCGCGCGTACTCGAGAAGGGGAACGAGCTCATCTTCGTTGGTGCCGCGAATGATAACCGCGTCGATCTTGATGCCGGCGAAATACTTTGCCGCTTCGTCGATGCCCGCCATCACCTGCGGCAGTGCGTTGAAGCGGGTGAGCGCCTGAAAGCGATCGGGCCGCAGCGTGTCGAGGCTGACCGTCAGCCGATGCAGGCCGGCCTCGTGCAGCGCACGCGCCTGCTCGCCGAGCATGACGCCGTTGGTCGTCAGCGCAAGATCCCGGATCGCCGGTTTGCGCGCAATCATGCGGATCAGCTCGGGCAGATCGCGGCGCAGGAGCGGCTCGCCGCCCGTGAGCCTGATGCGATCCACGCCGGCGCGCGCGAACACGTCGACCAGCGCGCTCATTTCTTCGAACTGCAGAATGTCGTGGCGGGGCAGCCAGACGTACTCCGCTTCAGGCATGCAGTAGCTGCACCGCAGGTTGCAGCGGTCGGTGACCGACAGCCGCAGATTCTTCAGCGGCCTGCCCAGTAGGTCTGTTAACGGCTCAGGTCCCATGACACTCGCAAAGGGAAAGCGGTGCGCTGTTCGGTGAACACATCACTCCAACGTCCGGGGATGCGGGTGCCGCAGGAAGGGCAGGCGCCCGCTGGCGTCAGATTGTACCCGCGAATCAGATAGCCGTAGCGCTCGATCAGGACCTCGTGACACTGCGGGCAATGAGTATCCTCGAGACCGCCGACTGTCCCTGGAAGATTCCCCGCGTACACATACCGAAGCCCTGCGGCCGCGCCGATGTTGGCCGCCTTCTGCAGCATCTGCGGCGTCGTGTTCGACGGCTCGGTCATCTTGTAATCGCCGTGAAAAGCGGTGACGTGCCAGGGGATGTCCGGCGACACGCCTGCGACGAAGGCAGTGAGCCGCTGCAGCTCGTCTTCGCTGTCGTTGAAACCAGGAATCAGCAGCGTCACCAGCTCGAGCCACACGTCCATGTCGTGCAGCTGCTGAATCGTGTCGAGAATGGGCTGCAGGCGTCCCCCGAGCTCGCGGTAGTGACGATCGTCGAAGCTCTTCAGATCGACTTTGTAGACGTCAATCCACGGCCGAAGGTATTCGAGGACGCCAGGCGTGCCGTTGCCGTTGGACACGAATCCGGTCATCAGACCGGCCGCCCGCGCTTCTTTGAAAATCGCGACGGCCCATTCGCTGGTGATGAGCGGCTCGTTGTACGTGCTGACGACGATCGTCGCGTTTCGCGCGAGCGCGTCCTGCACCAGGCGCTCGGGGGAGACATCGAGCGGCGGCGCCACTGCCTGCGGATCGCGCAGCGCCTGCGACGTCACCCAGTTCTGGCAGTACCCGCAATGCAGATCGCAGCCGAGCATCCCGAAGCTGTAGGCGAGCGCGCCGGGATGGACATGAAAGAACGGTTTCTTCTCGATCGGATCGCACTGGACGCCGCCGGCGTAGCCCCACGGCACCATCAGCCGGCCGCCCTTGTTGAAGCGGACTTTGCACACCCCGAGCGCCCCCTCGGGGATCTTGCAGTCATGGCCGCACGCGTAGCAGTGCACCCATTCCTTGTCGAGACGGTGGTACAGCTCGCCCTCGCGCGTGCGCTCCGCAAGGACGTCGTTCAAGGTCGGCATCTTCTTGTCTGTCTATCAATTGTACGACATGCTGCTGGCTGATGCGTAAGGCGTGGTGGACTCTGCCTGCAGGTGTGTGGCTGCTTGGCGGCGTGAGTCTGCTGAACGACGTCGCCAGCGAAGCCATCTATCCGCTGCTGCCGTTTTTTCTCACCTCGGTGCTTGGCGCCAGCGCGGTGTCGCTCGGCCTCATCGAAGGCGCAGCCGAAGCCGTCAGCAGCGTCCTGAAGGTGATATCGGGCCGGCTATCTGATCGGTGGCAGCACCGGAAGCCGATCCTGCTCGGCGGCTACTCGTTATCCGCCCTGGCTCGTCCGTTCATCAGCATCGCGACCGGGTGGACGGCTGTGTTCGTGCTGCGTTTCATCGACCGTGTGGGCAAGGGCATCCGCAGCGCGCCGCGGGACGCGATGCTGGCGGATCTCGCCGATGCGACCAATCGCGGAAGAGTCTTCGGCTTCCACAGGGCGATGGACCACACCGGCGCCGTGCTGGGTCCGCTGCTCGCCACCGCATTCCTTATCGCGTTTCCCGATCGCTATCGCACGCTTTTCGCGCTGACCGCGATTCCAGGCATCGGGACGGTCGTGCTGCTGATGTGGCTCAAGGAGCGCCCACTAACCCCTAATACCCAACCCCTAAAACCCAATCCCCAAACCCCAATCCCTGGTCCCAGACTACCCGGCGCACTTGTCAGTTATCTGGTCGTTTTGTCAGTGTCCACATTGGGCAATTCCGCGGACGCGTTCCTGTTGCTTCGGCTCACGGAAGCGGCGGGGGGTCCGCAGTACATCCCGCTGCTGTGGTCATTGCTGCACGTGGTGAAGATGATGTCGTCGGTGATCGGTGGGGCGGCCTCGGATCGCCTGGGCCGCAGGCCGCTGATCGCGATCGGATGGACCATTTATGCAGGGGTGTATGCGGGTTTCGCGCTGAGCGAATCGCTGTCAGCGCTCGTGGCGTGCTTTCTGATCTACGGTCTTTACTACGGATGCGCGGAAGGTGCCGAGCGGGCGCTCGTCGCCGACTTCGCGCCGCCAACGATGAAAGGCACGGCGTTCGGCGTGTACAACGCGGTTGCCGGCATCGGCGCGCTTATCTCCAGCGTCGCCTTCGGAGTGATCTGGAAGTATTTCGGGGCGCCGATGGCGTTCGCCTCAGGCGCCGGCCTCGCACTCCTCGCCGCGGTGCTGCTCTTCGTTCTCGTTCCTTCCCCGAGAACCGATAGAATCGGTTCTATATGAAACGTATCCTCGTCACCAATGACGATGGCGTCCGCTCGGAAGGCATCCAGGCGCTGGCCGATGCGCTGAGACCGCTCGGCGAAATCACCGTCGTCGCCCCTCTCACGGAGGCCAGCGCCATTGGACACGCGCTCACACTCCGGCGCCCGCTGCGACTCGAGACCATTTCCGAACGCGTGTACGCGATCGATGGCACTCCCACCGACTGCGTCAACATCGCCATCACCAGTGTCCTGCGCACGATGCCCGACCTGGTCGTGTCAGGGATCAACAAAGGGTGGAACCTCGGCGACGATGTGACCTATTCGGGGACCGTATCGGGAGCGTTCGAAGCGGCGCTGCTCGGCGCACCGGGTATTGCGGTGTCGCTCCAGAGAACAGAGGGGCCGTTCGACTTCTCGGAATCGGCGCGTGCCGCCTACCTTGTCGCGGAGTCGGTTCTGGCCAAGGGGCTGCCGTCGCGGATTTTCCTTAACATCAACGTGCCCAAAGGACCCGCGAAAGGCTTCAAAGTCACCGTTCAAGCCAAACGCAACCACATCACGAAAGTGAACGAGCGTACCGACCCTCGCGGGCAGAAGTATTTCTGGATAGAAGAAGGACAGAACGAGTGGGAGCCACACGATCGATCCGACTTCCAGGCCGTCCGGGATGGCTATATCTCCGTGACGCCGCTTCAACCTGATTTAACGGCGTACAGCGTCATTCCAGCGATCGAGGCTTTTCCCTTCACAGTGGGATCGCCCGTCACTACGTAGTGTCCGGCTTTAGCCGGGCCATGGAGGCATTCAATGGCGAAATGTGAAGTCTGCGGCAACAACTACGACAAGTCGTTCGAGGTGACGCGGGGCGGCGAGTCGCACACGTTCGACAGCTTCGAATGCGCGATTCACCTGCTCGCGCCGACGTGCGCCCATTGCCGCTGCAAGATCGTGGGCCACGGCGTCGAGGCCAACGGCACGTTTTACTGCTGTGCGCATTGCGCCACGCATTCAGGGGTGAAGGGCGTCGACGACCGGGTGTGAAGCCGTGCTAAGATGTTCGGGCGTCGGGGCGTGGCTCAGCCTGGTAGAGCACTCGGTTCGGGACCGAGGGGTCGGAGGTTCAAATCCTCTCGCCCCGACCAACTTTCCGAAGGAAAATCACCGAATTCAGTCGGTTAGACCACTCGGTATCACCCGAGTGGTCATTTCCTCAAATCGCGCTCTGCACGAGTCTTCAGGCGCTGAATCATTGTTCTGGGCTGCGAATCGTTAGGCTGTTGTTAGGCTAAAGCTGCCCGCCACAAGCGCGAGCAAGCACGCAAAAGCAGATCTGAATGGCAGGCGTTCGTCGGCGAGACGGTGACGGAACTGCTCGGCGCCATCATGCACAAGGAACCCGAGTGGACGAGGCTGCCACCAGATACACCTGCGGCCGTCCGCCGCATGTTGCGCCGGTGTTTGCCGAAAGACCCACGACAGCGCATGCATGACATCGCCGATATGCGGGTCGAGATCGAGGCCCTGGGTCGGGAACCGGCGGAGGAGATCGTCAACGCGACTCTGCTCCCCCAGAAGTGGGATCCCCCGCGTCTTGTCTTCGGCACCGAGTTCATCGACACACCCGGCATATCCTACGACGTCTCTCGGGACGGCCAGCGCCTGCTCGTCGTGAAGCGGGCGCGGCCGGTTTCATAGTCGAGGATCAATCTGATCGTCAACTGGTTTGAAGCTCTCCCGAGTGGACAGGTCAAGGCCAGAACCACTACTCGAAATTGAACCGCTGGTGTCGATCACCGTCGGCAGCAGACTCGGCCCGTATGAAATCCTTTCCGAATGTGACGTTCGAGGATCACCTGTACATTCAATTGGGCGGCAAGCGCGTGGAGCTCTATCACTTCGGCCGACCAACGGCGATGTCGTGGTCTATTTCCCGGCTACGCGGACGCTGGCGGCGGGCGGTGGACTGGTTGAGCCCCCGAGTTTCGCACGGCGACGGATAGATAACGATCAGTCGCCCAGTGTTTACTAATCCGCTGGAATCGGCAGCAGTCAGGATGGTCATATGAGGCCGTCACGAAGTCTTCGCATCACGCTTCTCGTCACACGAGTTTGTCGATGTTAGGCTTGCACCAACAACCGGCACGGCAAGTAAGCAAATGTGTGCGACTAGTATAAGGCCGTCCGCGTGCTCGGGGCCGGACCAGTTACTGGCTTGATCGCGTGTTCGCGAGCGCCCACTGTGGATGCCACACGTCGCTGCGGCGGAAGAGGCATACAAGATGGCCGCAGCCGGTCTCTCCGTGCGTCGCTCAGTCTCGTCGGCCCTGAAACTCCGACCCAAAATTGACTCACGCACTGTGATCTGTACTTTTCCCGGCATTTCGCTGACAATCGGAGTTCGTCGAGTGACCTCGCCTGTCAGTTTCTCTTGGTAGGGCGACAGGTCGTCGGCGTTGGTTGATCGCTGCTGTCGTAGGCCACAGCTCAGAGCTGGTATTTCACACTGCCCAACTGGACGCCGATCCCGTTAGGATCCCTCAACATCACGCTTCTGACTTCCGCGGCTTTCGAGAACTGATTCTGATTGGCTCTGGCCTCGCTGCTCGGAAAACGCTTTTGCACCATGTCGAGCGCGCGCTCGGCGCCGGGCCACGGATCGAGCCCGATCGCGAAGTGATCGACGCCGGGCGCTCCGCGGCCGCCTGAGACCGTGACGAAGCTATCGCCGAACAGGAGGTCGATAGAGCCGATTTGTTCGGACCTGCGGGCGTCGAGCAGCACGCTTGCGCCGAGGAGCTCCTGATAGAAGCGCTGCGACTCCTCCACGTCCTTTACCCTCAGGGTAACGTGGTTGACGATGCGGCCCCGGAACAGCGCATTACTCGGCGGCGGCGTCCCGGTAAGATTCAGCGCAGGTTTCTGTTGACTGGCGCCGGCGCCCAGTGGAGTCGCCGACGCCATCAGCAATGCGCCGATCAGCTGACGCCGGGTGATTCGCTTCTCGTCGTACGCCGTGACCAGCTCGTTGATCTTGTCCCGCATCACAGACCTCCCGGACGCCGGGCCGTTCCCCAAGGCGTCTTTGATTTCCACGCACGCATTATTCCCTAAACCGCGTTAACACGCCCGGTTGTAAGGAAGGAAATCACGAAAAAGAAAAGAACGATCCAATCACGGTTGTCTGAAGCGTGGCTTCGCCGGACCGGCGTTTTTGAGAAGGGGTTGCCCACACTAGCCCGGAATGAGTTGTCCGCCACTTCCTCGACGTGACGATCAACAGAGGCGAGAGCGGCACATCCGGCGCTCGTGGGTGTGTTAGGCCGGACGTCCGAATCGAAGTCACTTCGGCGTTTATCGCCTGTTAACGTTCCGCGTTCAAAGGCGGCGCGCCAGAAGCACCGCGTCCACTGCGACGCGTTGTCAGCCGGCGCTGCTCACTGAGTCTGCTCTCGTTACTGCTGGCCACCTCGCCGGGATCCCGTGAAATGAGGCTGCGGTCACCGTTCGACCCCGGCGGCGGCGAACACCGCCTGGCCGTCAGCGCTGCCGAGATGGCGCACAAAAGCCCTGGCAACCTCCGCGTTGGCTCGGGCGGTCATTGGGACTCCGGCGTATAACGTATAGTTCTGCACTTCCGCCGGCAACGGGCCGATCAGATGCAGGCCCTTGTCGCGGTAGAGTCGAATCTCGGTGAGCTGGCCGAAGCTCACCTCCTTGCCCTTGCCTTTCAGCACGTGCCCGATGGCTGACGCGCCATCGTCATAGCGAGTGATCTTGCCCTCCACCTGCTCGTAGAGGCCCATCTTCTTGAGGAGCGCCTCGAAGTACACGCCGCTGGAACCGCGAGTGAATACCACCGATTCTGCGGCCAGCACCGCGCGCTTGAGGGCCTCGACACTCGAGATGTCCGGCACGGGCGCGCCGGCGCGCACCGCCACACCCATCCCCACCCGTCCAAGCGTGACGCGTTCGTTCTCAATCTTGCCGGCCTTGGCGAACTCGTCGAGGACGGCGGGCGGAGCGATCACGACATCCCACATCTCTCCCCCGGTGATCCGCGTGCGTATCTGCGGCGCCGGAGCAAATGAGATCTTCACGGCGTGACCCGTCCGTCTCTCAAACGCCACCGAGGCGGGTCTCAACCCCGGCTCGACGGCGCCCGCGCTGAGAACCGTGATTTCGGCCGCTGTTGTCGCTTGCCCAAGCAGTACGCCCGCCACTAGTCCCAAGATCGCGATGCTCTTCATCATGCGATACCTCAATGTGCAAACCCGCCCCAAGCCAACGAATTGCCGATGTCGCTTATGAGATCCAGCCCAAAACGCTCAAGTCACCACGGCGGTGAGAATGAGGAGGCCCTCTCCAGCCGTGACGTAAGGCAGTCGCAGCCCTTCACTGTCACATGGTCCTGCTTCAGCGTCGGCTTCGCTTGGTCGGACGCGACGCCGACCGTCCCGCCCAAAAGCCTGCGACGAGCAGCACGGCGCGAGCATACCGCGTATTTGGCAGCGTCATAGTGAACCCACTTGTAGACTTTGCCTGGGCCTGTGCGGCTGACGACATGCGGCAGTCGCCATGTGAAGACCGACACCCCGACGTGAGTTAGATAAACACTGCGGCGTTCATCAGAATCTATACTCAGGTAAGCGCGAACAAGTGGGTGCCGGTGCCCGCGTCTGCGCCCAGACCCTCCAATAATTGGGCACCGTCGTGAAGACTGCAGCGGTTTATAGCCAGACACTCCTGTTTACTCTATTCGGGTGAGCACCGTGCGCCTCTCCTGACCTGGCGCGAACGGCGGATTCGTGATCGTCATTTGCAACGTCGCGGCACCGAGCTCAACCGTGTAGTTGAGTGGCACTCCGGTCATTTCATTCCGGTTCTTGGCAATGATGGCATCTAGCGTCAGAGCTGACCCTGCCAACACGTAAGTGCCTGAAGCCGCTATGAACGAGCTGTAAGCTGCGACTTTCTCCGCATCTGTTGGTCGATTCGGGTCACCCGTGGAGTCGCATGTAGTGCCTGCCTTCATTGGACACCGTGGCCCGTTTTCCGGTCGGTGAGATAGGAAGAACGGTTTCCGGAAACTTCTGTCGACCCGCCCGATCGGGAATAATTACGAAATTCACCAATTGCTTACACTTCGAGCGCGTTTTCTTCGCTGCGGCCAGCTCCGTTTCCGTTCCGCAAGCTGAGCGATAAGATGGCGGCGCCCCAATGCCGACGCTTGCCATCGCGATCTTCGTCGCCGTGTTCGCGATCGCGACGTTCCGCAACATTCATCTCGGCGTCCTTATGCTTCCCGCCGCATGCGCGGTCGGCGTGTGGCTGGCGGGCATGTCGCTTCGGGACGTCGTCGCCGGATTCCCCGTCAGCGTCTTCGTCCTGATCGCGGGCGTCACCTATTTCTTCGGCATCGCGAAAGGGAACGGCACCATCGATCGCGTCGTGCAGACACTGCTCGCGGCGGTCGGCGCCAGGCGCGGTCTGCTGCCATTTGTGTTCTTCTTGATCACGGCCGGTGTGGCGGCGATGGGCGCGCCGCAGGCGGGATACGTCATGATACCGCTCGCGATGCCGGCTGCGAGGCGTTCCGGCGTGAATCCGATGGTGATGGCAGTTGCGGTCAATTCCGGCCTCAGCACCGGCGGCCTCGCGCCGACCAGTCTGTTCGGCATCGTCACGACGAGTACTGCCCGTCAGGCCGGCATCGATCTCAATCCTCTGACGCTCCTGGCCGCGGCAATGGTCGTGAATCTGGCATTGATTGCTGCCGCCACATGGTTGTTCGCGGGCTCACGCGTTGCCACGGTACCTCTCGAGTCCGACATCGAGCCGGCGCCAGAAGCCGCAAGCACACGATTCGCGTCAGATCAGATCGTGACGCTCATATGCATCATTGCCCTGATTCTGTCGGTGATCACCGGCTTCGCGCTGGGACTCGAGCCGGACATCGGCGTAATCGCATTCGGATTCGGCGCGGCACTGGCACTGATGTACCCAAAGGCGGGAGCCGAAGGGATCCGCAGGATCGATTGGTCTACCGCCTTCATGGTCGGGGGGATCATCACGTTCGTGGGTGTCCTGCAGCGCGTGGACGCGGTCAATCTGCTGGGGCACGCGGCGATGAACGTCGGCACGCCGGTCGTCGCCGCGTTTGTGGTCTGCATGATTGCCGGGCTGGTCTCGGCGTTTGCGTCGACGACGGGGGTCTTGGCGGCGCTTGTACCGATGGCCGTACCGCTGGCCACGTCAGGTGGCGTGGCCGGGTGGGCATTGATGAGCGCGATGGCTGTGTGCGCCACCATCGTGGATGCGTCACCATTCTCGACGACGGGCGCGCTGCTCGTCGCGTCGGCCGGAGAAGACGAACGGCCGCGGTTGAAGTCGTTGTTGACGCGATGGGGACTGTCGATGGTGATTGTCGGGCCGGTCGTCGCGGTTACTGTGCTACTACTGCTTGGACGCTCCTGAGGAATCGAACCGACGGCGAGGCCAAGTGCGTTCGCCGCAATCGGTTTACTCCCGAGTGGTCGCCCTGTGTTTACTTTTAGCACGGTTGACGTCTTGTTGACACCGACGACGCCGGTTCCTGCGCCGAAGGCGAGTGACCTACCGTCAACATTTGAGGAGGTCATGGCAAACGATGCTGTACTGTGGCGCAACACGAGACCTTCAAACCTACTCGCTTCTGGAACACACCGTCAGAGCCACGTCCAAGTAACGGATTCCTGGCTAATTAGGCTTGATCCCAAACGCGGCTGATGCTAAACAACGGCAACAATGGATTAACACCCCCGTCGAGGGTGATGAGGAGGCGTATGCGCGCTTTATTGATGGTTTTCATCTGCTCCGTCACGCTCGCGGCACAGCAGGCGGGTGCACCTCTGGTGACGAATCAGGATCTCCTTGCCGGCCTCCCGAGCGATGGCTCCAAGTGGCTCATGTATCATGGGAACTACTTCGGGCATCGTTACAGCCCGCTGACGCAAATCACGCCGCAGAACGTCAATCAGCTCAAAGCGCAATGGACGTTCCAGACGACCCTCACTCCGAATTTCCAGACGACTCCGCTGTTCGTCGATAACGTGCTGTACGTCACGGGCTTCGGTGGAAATGCGTGGGCCATTGACGCACGATCGGGCCGGCAGATTTGGCGGTATCGCCGAAGTATGCCGGACGACATCCGCGGTGGATCTAACAACCGCGGGTTCGCCGCACACGGCGACAAACTCTTCCTCGGAACGGGAGACGCGCATCTCCTGGCGCTCGATATGAAAACGGGCGACGTGATTTGGGATGTGGAACTGGCGGAGTACAAGAAAAGATACTCCGCGACGGTTGCACCGCTTGTTGTCAAGGACAAGGTCATCATCGGCATCGCCGGCGCCGAGTATGGCATTCGCGGATTCATTGATGCGTTCGACGTGAACACCGGCAAAAAGGCGTGGCGATTCTATACGGTGGCCGGCCCCGGCGAGCCGGGCGGGCAGACCTGGCCGAAAGGCACCGACGCCTATCTGCGCGGCGGCGGCTCGATCTGGGTCACCGGCACGCACGATCCTGAACAGAATCTCGTGTTCTTCGGCACGGGCAATCCGGGGCCCGATTACTACGGTGCGGTACGCGAAGGCGACAACCTGTATACCGCATCGGTTGTCGCGCTCGACGTCGATACGGGACAACTGAAGTGGCACTTCCAGTTCACGCCGCACGACGTGCACGACTGGGATTCCGCTCACGTGCCTGTGCTTGCCGATCTGACCATCGGCAATCAGCCTCGCAAGACGATGCTGTTTGCCAATCGCAACGGGTTCTTCTACGTGCTCGACCGCACGAACGGCCGTATGATTCTGGCAAAGCCGTTTGTGACACAGACATGGGCGAAGGAAATCAGCCCCGAGGGGCGACCAATTTTGCTCCCAGGCAATATGCCCACCGAGGAGGGTACGAGAACGTGTCCCGATCTCGGTGGAGGCACGAACTTCTTCTCCCCGTCGTACGATCCGGCGCAGCGTATGTTTTTCGTGACCGCGCGTGAGACGTGCGCCATCTATTACAGCTGGAACGAGCCATTTCGACAGGGGGAACAGTACGAATCGGGCGGTACGACACAACCGCGCGGACAGAAGAACTTCGGTGCGCTCCGTGCGATCGACCCGCTAACCGGCGATCGCAAGTGGGAATTCCGCTATCCGACCACGTCCTCGGCCGGTGTGCTGACGACAGCCTCGGGACTGGTGTTCTCGGGTGACGGCGAGGGGAACATCATCGCGTTGGACTCGCGGAGCGGCAAGTACCTGTGGCATTACCAGGTCGGCGTGGGTCTTCGGTCCACGGGCGGAACCACCTATATGGTCGATGGCCGCCAGTATCTTCTCGTGCCGTCCGGGAGTGCACTGACGGCGTTCGCGTTACCGCAGTAGGTGCCATGTTTTAACGCTGGGACGCGAGCGTCCTTTACAGAATCGCGATCGGGGAGCGCGCCAGCCCTAACGTCTCCGTCGGGTCGATCCCTCCACGCCTTGCGGTATGAATACAGTTCGGAAAACCAGGAAATCTTCTGACCCGACAATCCCCGTTTGGTCCTGAGTAGTCGCCAAGTGTCGACTGATTTCCGATCAGGCACCTGCCGGTCATCCACAGAGGCGGTGATCCGGCGGCGAACAACCGTTAGCCTGACGTTAGCCCACGACTGAGATCGCGTCGATTGGCAAGAAAACCCAGGACTTCTCGGCTTGGTTCGGGACCGAGGGGTCGGAGGTTCAAATCCTCTCGCCCCGACCAACTTTCCGAAGGAAAATCACCGAATTCAGTCGGTTAGACCACTCGGTATCACCCGAGTGGTCAGTTCCTCAAATAGCTCTTTTGCGGCGTTAGACACACGACCTTGTTCTCGGGCGCAGATCGTTAGGCTGATGTTGGGCTGAAGAACCCGGTTATTGCGCCGCCAACGCAGATGCTGACGGTGGCTGCCAAACCGGGCGTTTCGTTGTGCAGTCACTCGACAGCCGCTTCATTAACATTGGGATCGCCCATCCACTGCTTGGCGACACGTATTGACGAACCTGCCGACTTGTCAATACACTGAATGCATGTCGATTCTGAGCAGCCGAAAGCGTGCGTCGGCTCGTGAACGGAGGGTTCCACGAACGTACCGGCTCCCGTTGGCCAAACTGAGCGCTGCCAAGCGGGCCCTGGGGGCGGCCACGGCGACTGAGACTATCGAGCGGGCGCTTGATCTCGTCGTCTTCCAGCGCAAACTTATCGACGGAACTCAATCAATGCTCGGCATTGAGATCGCGTCCCCCGACCCAGGCCGGTGACGCGCCCGTTCCCCAAGTACGTACTCGATACGCAGCTCTTCATACACGGCTTCCGGAACCGGGCGGCCAACGAAGCGCTCCAGCAGTTCCACCGCGTATTCGCGCCGGTCGAATATCTCAGTGTTATCGTCGCGCAAGAGCTGCGTTCTGGCATCCGGCGTCCGCAGGACCGAAAGAGGTTGGAAAAGCATGTGCTCAGGGTCTTCGAGCGAGCGAACCGGACGATAACGCCATCGGCGGATGCGTGGCACAGATCTGGGGATCTCCTAGCGGAAATGGCTCACCAAGAGGGTTTGGAAATCGCCCGCGTTTCGAAAGCCTTCGCGAACGACGTTCTCCTCGCATTGTCATGCCGCGAAGCGGGGTGTGTTCTGGTGACGGATAACGAGAGTGATTTTAATCGCATTCGACGGTACGTTCAGTTCGAATTCACGAAGCCTTGGCCCGGTGGCCAGGCTGGGAGCAGCGAGCGTCGTACTGAGCGTTGAGATCCTCACTGTCTTGTCGCGGCCGTTCCAGTTGGCCTTCGCGAGGCCGCACAGCGAATCCCTCTGCCTCCGATCTTGCGCGCTGGAACTCGCGGCTTCCGCGGCCGTCATCGTCTCGACGCGACGAATCTGCGCGTCCGCCGATCCCGTGGTCAGTTCCTCAAATCGCGTTCTGCCGAGTCTTCAGGCGCCGAACATTGTTCTGTCGCGGCAAATCGTTAGGCCGTTGTTCGGCTAAAGCTACCCGCCACAAGCGCGGGCAGGAACGCAAAGTAAACCTGAATGGCCGGTCGGATGGCCCGCGGAAGGCAGCCGCGAACCTCAGAAGCACGGCGTAGACTTTGCCGACGCGGCTTCGGCCGGGAGTAGCCAACGTCATCACGTCGAGGTGTGTTCTTGGGGCGTAACCGACGGTTCGTCAGGCCGTTGCGTACCGCAACTGCGGAAACGGAGAGTGTGACTAGCCGCGAGTCCTTGCAGCTAGTCGCGTCTTCACGTGCGCTTACTAATGAGAAGTCGCCAAGTGTCGACTGATTTCCGATCAGGTACGCGCTCGGTGTCATCCACAGCGGCGGCGTTCGGGCGGTGAACAACTGTTAGCCTGTCGTAAGCCACGACCCGAGATCGCATCGCTTCGCAAGGAAACCCAGGACTTCTGGGCTTGGTTCGGGCCTCGGGACCGAGGGGTCGGAGGTTCAAATCCTCTCGCCCCGACCAAAAAAACTCAATAGAAATGGCCTTCGATTGACCGTGATGGTCGGTCGAAGGCCATTTTTATTATCCGTTCTTGATACTTTCGCCAAATAATCTCGACAGTCTCCAAGAATCAGGCCTGATTTCGCGTCGGCGATGGTCGGTGGTGAAAGGCCATAAAACGGCGTTCTTGGCCGCTAACCCTTATGCTGTTCTTATGCCGGCCGGAGCACCTCGGCGATTGAGAAGAGACTGAGGGACTGCTGCGACGCTCTGCTGCGGGCGCTCCCGAGTCAAAATCAGTGGCATGACGCGTCCAGATTCAAATCATCCCGGCGAACCGTCCGTCGACACTCCTTCAGGGTCAACCGACGCGCTCGACGAGCGGTGCAGCACCCTCGCGCACGAGACGACGCACTGGACCGCACACGAATCGCGCCTGGCGCGCGACGTCGGCACCAAGCGTTTCGGGTCCGAAGGCTCGCATCCCGACGGCGGCCGTTGAGTCGCGATCGAGCGCTTGCCGGGATAGAGTCACTTCCGCGACGATCTCTACTACCGGCTCGTCGCCACGACAACGCCCCGACGACTGGAGATGCTGGCGTTTTGGATGCCAGCCGTGACAGTCAGCCCCCAATCTGACGCAGCCAGCCGAATCTCGAGATAAGATGTCGAGCAGACCGACGCCGAGCCCCTGCCGACTCCTATCGAAAGCCTCAGGTGATCCCGGCGCAAAGACATGCACGCGCGCGAATCGCGGGTGATGGCGGCAGTCGTTCGGCTGAACCAGTGACAGTGACTCACCCCGCCTCGGTGCTCCAGGCGCGACCCGTTGCACATTAGCCATAACTAATATATTCTATGACGTGGAACCTGGCGTTCTACCAGACGCCACGCGGCGAACGGCCCGCGGCGGCGTTCGTCGAGCAGTTGCCTGAACCGGCGCGCGCGGAAATCGCGGCGTTGCTGGCCGCCCTCCGGGAGCGCGGCAACCTTCTTCGGCCGCCGCACTCGAAGGCGCTCGGCGACGGGTTATTCGAGCTGCGAAGCGTGAAGCACGCGGTTCGCGTCTTTTACATGTTCCTGCCGGGCCAGCAGATCGTGCTGCTCGATGGGATTGTGAAGAAGCGCGACGATATTCCGGCGGCGGTTCTTCGGCGTATTCGACTGTTGCAGAGTGAAGTCTTGGCGGCGAACCGTAAAGGTGGACGATGAGAAAGCAAGCGACCGTTGTGGCGGCTGACGCGTGGCTGGATGTGCTCATCAACCAGTCACCAGCGTTTCAGGCGCAGGTCGAGGAAGAACTTGCGGCGATCAATGTGGCGCAGGATCTCGTGGCGCTCCGTGAATCGCAGGGGCTGTCCCAGGCGCAATTGGCCGAGCGGCTCGGCATCACGCAATCGGCGATCGCACAGCTGGAGTCGGCGCAGCCGAAGAACGTCGAGTTGAGAACGCTGGTGCGGGTCGCAACGGCGTTGGGTGCCCATGTCGATGTGTCGATTCGCCCGCGCCGGCAGGCGGAGCGGAAGTCGCGTCAGCGGGCGCGGTCAAGGGCCAAGAAGCCTGCAGCGGTGCGTTCGCAGGCCTGATCTCCCGCTCGACGAGGCGCAGCGGAGTTCAGCCTATTCCGTCGAGGATTGGCTAACCTCACGCGGGCCTGACATGCCACTAAGGCGAGAGTGTTGTGAGGGAGCCGCGACGGTTCGATCGCGAGACCGCGATGAATTTGATTGCATTCAGCGCCGACCTCCGAGTGCGTCTTGTCGCAGCTGCTGCGGGGCGCCTACTGCGTAGCAGTCAGTCTAAAAAGCTCGATGGCGAATGTTCCTGACTCTACTTTGCCGTTCTGAAGTAAACGGATCAATCCAACTAGCCCCAAAAGGGGTTCGCCTGATGTAGACAAGACAGGAAAGCACGATCGCGAATCAAGGCTGATGGCCCCAACGGACAACGAGTTGGGCAGCGCCAGTAATTCGACGTCGTTCCCGCCTTCGGCACCTTGATCGCCGATAACGAGAACGTCCCCACCCGCAATCATCAATCTAAGTGATTCGCAGGCACGTCTCTTCGACACTCCCAGCGGGAAGACATCTACAGATCGTCCCGACGTCAACACAGTGAATTTGTTGTCACATCCCTCAAGTGCCGCCTCCACCTCCACCTCCGCCCTGAGCAGCTGTGCATTTTCAGCGTCGACAACATGTACCGTCACTTGTGAACGAAGCGACGCAATCTCACCATTTCGACACCTGCTTATGGGCGACGGCGCGCCCCTTATCAAGCTCCTGGAGGCCAGCTTGGATCTCATCCAATTGCCATGTCTACAACCCTTTCAGTGCGGATCGACAGCGACACCAAGGGAGCGCGAGCAGTACGGAGTAAAGCCATGAAAGCACAGTACGACTGTGCGAGTGGAAAACGCGGGCCGGTCTTGAAGACGCCGGCAGGGAAGACGCGGATCACGATCCGCATCGATGACGATCTATTGCAGTGGTTTCGCAAACAGGTTCATGGCGCCGGTGGCGGCAGCTATCAGAC
>JANNJO010000166.1:0-4311 GCA_031395755.1 Acidobacteriota bacterium | reverse complement strand
TGGTGAAAAACCCCCCTTGGCTTTGGGCTGACTCGTAGAGCCGTTTGGAGGCTGGTGTTTGGCGAGTCACGGTATTTAACCTCAAATAATATGAGGTATTATACCATAAGTCGTAATTAATCAATGACGCCGCCTCCTCCTGTTGACGACGACCGCCGCTATTCGCTGCAGTACGGCCAAGCAGCCACGGCATCGGTAAAATCGACCCTCCATCTAAATGTCCGCCCGCACCTGCAAGACGTGCGAGCCATGCTCCGTCTCCCTCTACCCGAGGTAGGTATCACTGCAGGGTGCAATTTTGCCGCGGTGCACGTTCTGCTGAACGTGTTGTCGGGGCTCTCCAGGTTGATGGGACCAAGTCCCAAGCGGAGCGACGAGGCATTCAAGGTGTTCGTGGCGCGCTGGTATCCGTGGAGCATCGAGCCCCGACGATCCGTTTTCAAACAGAAGCGGGGTACCGAAGTTCTTTACAACTCATTTCGCACGGGGTTCGCTCACGACCTGGGTCTTCTTTTGGACAGTGGTCCCTTGGACAGCCGTGGCTTTTTCAGGGCGAGGTTTCGAGTCGGGGGCAAGCAACTCGGAGTTGCCAAGCAGCCCTCCTTGTCGCCTGCGCTGTTAAACGAACTGGATGACGTCGGGCGGAGACCGGAGTGGCTCGGACCGACCGTCGGGTTGGATGGCAGGAAGGGTCTTCTCGTGGACGCGGTGGCTCTGTATTGGGGCCTTCGGCGACTCGTGTTCGACTACACCTCAAATCAAAGAGCTACCGCCTCGCTGCATCGCATGATCGAAGAGGCATGGCAGCGCGAGAAAGCTGCGGGGAATGTGACTACGATTGAGTCTCTCGAGTCGGGCGACTTGCTTGTCGACGGCAAGCCGACCAAGGTGTCGGCTCTGAGCCGGCGACTTCGAAGCCGCCGAACGCGGTAGCGGCCTTTAACCCGTTAGGCTGCCGCCCTCCACAGTTGCAAGTACCGCTGGTTGCGAGCCCCCGCAACCACATTTTCAACTGTCGGCTGACAAATGGCTGACAATCGGTAGAAGCTCACGGGGCGCTGAGGTGCCCCGTTTGAGCGTACGGTCTCAACCGTTTGCTCCCAGCAGCCGACGCGGTATCCTGATGCTGGAGAGTCCAAGACAATGCCCACGATAACGTTTGGCGTGCCGGAAGGGCCGCCCTCGGTGCTGCGGCTATCGCCGATAGAGTTCGTGAAGGAGATGCGGGTCGCGGCAGCTCTGCTCTGGTGCTCGCACGGCGAGCTCTCCCAGTCGAAGGCGGCCGAGATCGCCGGCACGAGCCGCGCGGAGTTCATCGACGAGCTCGCGCATCGGCGCATCCCCGTCGTGCAGGTGACGGCCGAGGAGCTGCAGGACGAGAGTCAGCAAGCGCGCTCAGTCACTCTTTGAGCCGGCCGCAGATGTGATGCGGATTCCGCATGACGCGACCATCGATGAAACCAAGTTCACGCGCTACCTTCTCGTGCAGCGACCTTGGGATGACAAGAGTGACTATCTCCGGCGTGCGGGATTCGAGCTGAAGACCTGGCACGATCTGCACGCCGCGATCAGGCGACTGGCTGACGCGGTCGACGCGGTTGAGGACGGCTCGAACGAATACGGCACGTTCTATCGCGTCGAAGGAATGCTCGAAGGTCCGACCGGGAATCTACCAGTCGTGTGTATCTGGATGAAGCAGGCCATTGACGGCGGGTTCCGCTTCGTGACGCTGAAGCCGCCGAAGGGAAGGAGCAGCAATGTCTCTTCAACTGTATGAGCGTGTCGCGCTTCGCGCGTCTTTCCCCGAGCACGCGCTTCGAGCCGGTGATGTGGCGACGCTGGTCGACTTTGTCGACCACCCTTCATCCGGTCCCGGAGGATGTGTGCTGGAACTCTTCAACGCGCTTGGTGAGTCGATTGGTGTCGTGACGGTGCCTGAAGACGCCGTCGAGCCGCTGCGCGCAGATGAAGTCCTGGCGGTCCGTCCGATAGCAGTGGCGAGATGAATTCTTAGAGAGCCTTTCCCGATCACTTAGCAGAGCCGCGCTTCCAGAGCTTCTCCTGCATCGTCTTGCGCAATTCCTCGTCAGTCACGTTCAGGTACCGCTGAGTCGTCTTGAGATCCGCGTGGCCGAGGAGCAGCTGGATCGCGCGAAGATCGAGGCCCTTCGCCAGCCAACGACAAGCGGCTTCGTGCCGTAAGTCGTGCCAGTGCAGATCAATTTCTGCGAGCTTGTCCCGATTGACTCGTCCATGCGCTCGCGTCCGCGTGGGCTCGATGCCGTTCGCCAGCAGGACAAGCGACTCCCACGCCGTACGGATCGTGGCCTGGTACCCTGCTGCTGTGCAGGGGCGCTGGTGGGGGGCGGCACAGAGCGCCGCCCCGGTTCTGCGTACGGTCGACGTGAAGTTGAGGCCGTTCAAGGGGTTGAGCGCCGCGTGACCGACCGTCCGGTGTCAGGACTGCGGATCGAAAGGAGCTGCAGATCAGTTCGGCAAGGGGGCCAACCGCGCCTTGGCCTTGGCCTTGCGTCCCCCTCCTCGGCCCCTCCCTCCTGTTGACCAAGAGGAGAGAGGTCGTTCTCAAGCGAATGACTGGCCGTTGCTTGCCGACCGTTAGCCCTCTGTCGATCGCAATCCTTTCCGTCGGCTCCGGTGGCACGCTCGAGCACACCCGCCAGGATCATGTAGGCCAGGTGAATGCCGATCGGCAAGCGGTCAGGGAAGGACCGCACTATCCGCCGCTCGCCGTTACGGATTGACACGTGAGGCAGGTCCTCCGGCGTGATGCTGGTGAGCGCCGTCAGGTGATTGGCCTTGTCATCGGCGGTGCCGAGCCAAATCATCTCCGCGTCCTCGACGATGGCGTCGAGCACCATCAATCGCTGGATCGCGTGGTTCAGCGTGAGCGGTCGCCGGAGCTTGCTGTCTGCCTCGCCGATGGCCGCGTAGAGCGCTCGCTGGTTGACGTGGTAGATGCGCGCGCGGTTGTGACGGCAGTCGTCATCGAGGCGTACTGAAGTCGCACGAGTTTGGCGAAGAGCTTCCTCGTCTTCGCACCGTGGACGATGCCGCAGAAGCGCGCGTACTGGCGTGGGACGCAGACGCCAGCGTGCAGCATCACGGTTGTCAGAAACCTGGCCTGGCGCTCGGTGAAGCCCTTCTTCGCGACGACCTGGGCGCGCTCGTCGAGCCGCCACATCCCGGGCCCGGAGGACGGGTTGCGCTCGGGCGAGGCCGAGCACCCGTGCCGACGCGGTTGACTGCGGTGTTGTGCTATCAGTCATGAACAACTGCGTGTATATTACCGCACAACCAACTCGGTGAAACAAGCACGTAAGACTGTGCTACACGCATGTATCGTGCTAGTCTGGTTTCGTCATGAAAACCAACGTCACGCTCAAGCTCGATGCCGACCTTCTGCGCGAGGCGCGTGTCCTCGCGGCCGAGGAAGGCCGGTCGATCAGCGCCCTTTTAGCGGACCGGCTCGAATCCATCGTGCGGGAACGAAAGGCCTTTGACAGGGCTCGGCGCCGCGCGCTCGCCAGGCTCCGAGAAGGCCTCGATCTCCAGTGGACGCCGCCCAGGTCACGCGACGAACTCCATGAGCGATAGGTACTTCGTCGATACGAACATCCTCATGTACGCCCACGACACTACCGCGGGCGAAAAACATGCGCGCGCCAAGGCGCTCGTGGAGGAGTTGTGGGAGAGCAGGTCGGGTGTCGTCAGCACTCAGGTCCTGCAGGAATTGGCCGTCAACCTGCGCCGAAAGGCGAAGAAACCTCTGGAGGCGAGGGCCACGCGTGAGATCGTGTCCGACTACCTCGCGTGGCAAGTTGTGGTAAACGGGGGCGACTCGATTCTGGAGGCGCTGGACCTTGAAACGCGGTACCAGATCTCGTTCTGGGATGCCCTGGTGATCCAAGCCGCTCAGGCCGCAGGGGCCGAAATCCTGTACTCCGAGGATCTGTCCGACGGGCAACGGTACGGAACGGTGCGGGTTAAGAATCCTCTGATGGGCGGCGAGTGACATGGAACAAGGCCAGCTGAACCGGGTCGCCAACTTCATCTGGGGCATCGCCGATGATGTGCTCCGGGACGCACCTGTAGGTAAGTGATAGCGAGGGAGAGAGTTAGATACTCGCAAGGAACCAGAGAGAATTAGCGGTAAAACGTCCTCCGCGTGTTCTCATATACGAGCGGAGTTCGCGCGACAGCGCTCGGCCGATGACGCCGTTCGCGCCAAGAATGGTTTGCATCGCCTTCAGCTTCATCCTACCTCCCGGTACTGAGCGCCACGGCGAGGCT
>JANNJO010000136.1:0-11451 GCA_031395755.1 Acidobacteriota bacterium | reverse complement strand
GCTCGAGGGGTGGGGCGGCGCAGTGCCCGTGGGGGGCTTTCCCAACACGGGATCGGTGGACCTCCTGAAAGATCTGATCGCCGACTGGGGTCCGTGGCTGTCGGCCAAGCTGCCGTACGACGCCGCGAAAGGGCTGCCGCTGGAGCTGGGCTACATCACAACCTCCTCACCGCCCATCGTCGTCAACGACGTGCTCGTCGTCGGCAATTCCGCCGAGCAGGGCTACAACCAGACGCGCATCGAAAACGTCCCGGGCGACATCCTGGCCTACGCCGCGAAGACCGGAAAGTTCATGTGGAAGTTCCACGTGATCCCACGGCCTGGCGAGTTCGGCCACGAGACATGGCAGAACGATGCGTGGAAGTGGACCGGAGACGTGTCGTCGTGGGCACCGATGTCGGCCGACCCGGCACGGGGGCTCGTCTACATCCCCACCAACGGCGCCACCATCGATTACTACGGGGGATTCCGCCCAGGGGAGAACTTGTTCAGCACGAGCGTCATCGCACTCGATGTGAAGACGGGTAAGCGTGTGTGGCACCGGCAGTTCGTGAAGCACGACATCTGGAACTACGACACGCCGACCGCGCCTGTGCTGTTGGACGTCAACGTCGGCGGCCGGCAGGTGCCGGGACTGTTCCAGGTGACCAAGCAGGCATGGGTGTATTCCTACAACCGCCACACGGGCGAGCCGATCTGGCCGATCGTCGATCGGCCGGCGCCGCAGTCGAAGGTCCCGGGGGAGAAGCTGGCGGCCACGCAGCCGCACGTCACCAAGCCCGCGCCGTTCGACTTGCAGGGACGCCGCGAAGAAGACCTCATCGACTTCACGCCGGAGGTGCGCAAGCTGGCGCTCGAGCGGGCGCGGCAGCGCGATCTGCTGGCGCCGCTCTTCGCACCTCCCACGCATCGCGGCAACGCCGAGGGCAAGGGCCCGGCAAACATCTGTCCGGGCGGCGGCGGCGGCGCGAACATCACGGGACCGCCTGCGGCCGATCCGGCATCGGGCGTGATCTTCATCACCTCGACCAGCGGCTGCTCGCCGACGATTCTGGCTCCCGCCAGCGAGCGGGACAACGACCGGATGACGGGCAAGACCCTGTCGCCGTGGGCCACCATGCGTGGCGTCCCGGCGCGACCTTCTCAAGAGACCAACGACCCGCTGGCGGGCATCCCCGATTTATTCAAGGGGCCGATCGGGCGAATCGTTGCCATCGACCTGAACACGGGCGAGCATCTGTGGATGATCCCGCATGGTGACACGGATGCCAAACAGCAGGAGGCCTTCCGCAACAATCCGCTGCTGAAGGGTCTGAACATCGACACCAACTGGGGCCGGCGCGGACACGCGGCCATGCTGGCCACCTCGACGCTGCTTTTGGCCAGCGGCATGACGGCGGACAACCGGGCGCACTTGTTCGCCATCGACAAGCGCACCGGCAAGCGCGTGGGCCAGGTGGCGACGCCACGGGTCGGCCAGTACGGTTTGATGACCTACCTGCATCAGGGGAAGCAGTACGTCGTCCTGCCGATCAACGGCGGGTACACCGCGCTCGCGCTGCCCTGATCCATCCGCCGACGTCCCGGCCCACCGCGGACCGACATCCTGGCCGGGCCCCTGCCTGGGGTCCGGGCGCTTTTTCGTGCGGGGGGGCCGCGCCGCCACACCTGCGCAACATAGAGTTGGTTCTCAGACACGCCCCGGATCGCACAGCTGTGTCGCGTGAGCCTCTGGCTTGAGGCGCTCGAGCCCGGCGAGCCCCTATCGTTCATCAACCATCACATCCGGGTCGGCAACAGCCTCCCGCGAGCGACCCCGGAACTCACGCAACCGGATTGCCCGACGATGCGTTCAAACCGACCGAGGGCGACGACAAGAAGGCCTGCGCGGTGAGTGTAGGCGGCTGACGACACCGCTGTTCGCGATCAACTCCGTACGCATACAATGGTGGGTGCCGTCAGGTGACACTCCGAAAACCCGACCTTCAAGGGAGGCCAGAATGTTGCTGCCCGATCGCGCGAAGGTCATGCCTCTGCTCGCTCTTGCTTTGACGATGATCGTTGGCTGCGGAGAGCCGGCCGGAAAGCCGGCCGCTGAGGAGATGCCCGCCATTGATGAGAAGCTGGCATTCAACCCGCCGCCGGCTGGCACCACCGGCACACCGGCGGACAAAGTCACCGACCCCGGACTGAACAACCTCCCGAACCCCAATCCCAAGATCACCACCCATTGGGGACGCCTGCCCGACGGCCGCGTGTGGGGATCGTCAGCGGGCGTCGACGTGGGGCCCGACGGGCACGTGTGGGCCTACGATCGGTGTGGCAACGTGGGCCTCGGCGGGGGCTGCGACACCAACCTCGTGGACCCGATTGTCAAGTATGAGCGGAATACGGGCAAACTGCTCACGAGCTTTGGTGCCGGGGTGTTCGTAACCCCCCACGGCATTCACGTGGACCGCGCGGGAAACGTATGGGTCACCGACTTCTCGGCGAACAAGGAAGGCACGAAGGGTCACCAGGTGATCAAGTTCAGCCCCGAGGGTAAGATCCTGATGCGGCTGGGCACTGCGGGCGTGGCCGGTGGCGGTCCCGACCGCTTCAATCAGCCGTGCGATGTGATCACGGCGCCGAACGGGGACATCTTCGTCGCGGACGGTCACAGTGGACAGAACGCCCGCCCTGCTCCTCCCGGCTCCACCGGAAGGATCATGAAGTTCACGGCTGACGGCAAGTTCATCAAAGAATGGGGACGCATCGGGAATGGTCCCGGCGAGTTCCGCACGCCTCACGCGTTGGCGTTCGACTCGAAGGGGCGCCTCTACGTCGCCGATCGGGGCAACCATCGCATCCAGATCTTCGACCAGGACGGGACCCACATCAACTCGTACTATCAGTACGGTCGGGTCAGCGACCTCTTCATCACCCCCGATGACAGGCTGTACACGATCGACTCCGAGACGCAGGCGACGAACCATCCCGGCTGGAGGACCGGTATCCGGATCGGAAGCGCTTTCGAGGACAGGGTTACAGCGTTCATCCCGCCGCACCCTTCGGATTCAAGGCCCATGGGTGTCGCTGGCGAGGGCGTCGCGGTAGACAGCGATGGCAACGTGTACGCGGCGGAGGGACCGGGCTCGCGGCCGGCAGTAGACGGAGGACTGACGAAGTACGCAGCCGGAATCTAGCCGGAGAGGATCGAACGCCCCTTCACCCATTTGAATGCGTGTTGCAGGACTGGGAAGCAGCGGGTCTTCTCCCACACGAGAACAACTCCTGATCTTCGGCTCTCCTGCCCAATCTTTGCTGACCCAGTGCTAGCGACTTATTCGGTACAAGTGCGTGTGGCTGCGGATGAAGATGGACCCGCGCGACACGGCCATCGACGCAAGCGTCGCGCCGTCGAGCTCGCTGGTCGCGAGCTTCTGAAACGACGTGCCCGGCGCAATCACCGTGGCCACGCCTTCCTCGCTCAGAAAATAGATTCTGCCGTCGGCGAAAATGGGGGAAGCCGAGTAGTTGCCGCCGAGGCGCTGCTGCCAGTGCAGCGTTCCGGTCTTCGCGTCCACGCACGTGAGAATACCCATATCGTTGATCACGTACAGCTCGTCACCGACGAGCAGCGGCGAGGGCGTGAACGGCGCACCGCGCGTCAGCGACCACGCGATGTGCGTCGCGGTGACATCGCCGGCGCCGTTCGCGCGGACGGCGATCAGCGCGGGCTGCTGAAAGCCGGTGGCGATGTACACCAGGCCGTGACCAAATACCGGGCGTGGGACGTTCGAGAAGCCATCCTCGTACCTGACAATCCAGATTTCCTTCCCGGTCAACGGATCGTAGGCCACCGTGCGATAGGCGCCGATGCTGATGACCTGATCGCGCTCGCCGGCTCGAATAATCAGCGGCGTCGTGTAGGCCTGATCGAAGGGCTTCCGCCGCTCTGTCTTCCATCGGACTTTGCCCGTACGCGTGTCGAGCGCAACGACGAACGCCTCGTAATGACCGTCGGCGCTGACAATCAGCAGGTCTTTGTAGAGCGCGGGCGAGCCGCCGCTGCCGTGCTGCGAGGCGTACGGAAACTGCGCCTTCCAGACAACCGCGCCCGATGCGGCATCGATCGCGGCGGTGCCATCGCCGCCGAAGTGCACGTACACGCGATCGCCTTCGACGATCGGGGTGGGGGAAGCATGGCTGTTCTTGGGGTTCTTCAGGCCGGCATTCGACAGGCGGAAGACTTCGACATCGGCGACTTCGGCGCCGGTCTCGACGTCGAACGCCAGCGTCCGCAGCGACGCACCATCTGCTTCGCGGATCGCCGTCGTGATCCAGACGCGCCCACGCGATACGACAGGAGACGACCACCCTCGTCCACGAAGAGGCGTCTTCCACCGCACATTCCGGGACTCGCTCCACTCGAGCGGCAAGCCGACTTCTGTCGAGTGGCCCTGGCCGGTGGGGCCGCGAAACTCGGGCCAGTCCTCCTGCTGCGCGTGAACGACGAGCAACCCGAAAAGGCAAAAGAAGAATGGAAGAAGGGATAGACGGGACACTATGCGTTTTTCCTTCTTCCTTTTTCCTTACCCTTACTGCACCGGCAGCGCAAACACATAGTATCCCTGCGACCCCGGCGCCCCGCCTTCCCACGCGATGTTGTTCTCTCCGGGTTTGTCGACGTTGCTGCCGTAAAACGCCACGAACTGCCGGCCGTTCACTTCATACACCGCCGGAATGCCGGCAAAGTTCGGCTCGTATTTGTTCTCCCACAGAACTTTTCCGTTGTCTTTGTCGAACGCGCGCACAGTGCGGTCGGCAAAATGCGCAATGAAGATCAATCCACCGGCGGTCACGACCGGCCCGTTGCGATGTGCACGGTAGTTGTTGCCGGTATCGGTAATCCCTTTCGCCGCAAGAGACGGGACAACCCCGAACGGCGCCTGCCATTTGATGTCGCCGGTGTTCAGGTCGTAAGCCGTAATCTGCGCCCACGGCGGGCTCATCGCGTTGAGGCCGTTCTCGGCGAAGAACATCGATCCGAGCCTGCCCGTGTAGCGCGGCTGCGGCGTCATCGTGTCGAGCGCCGGGCTGGTCTCCACCGGGCGCAGCGGCGTGTGATGTGCCGGCTGATCGGCCGAGCGCACGTAGAGCACGCCGGTCTCCGGATCCGCAGCGGCGCCACCCCAATTCGCACCACCCAACTCGCCGGGCACAGAAATCTGGGCCTGTGTGACGCTGAGGGGCGTGAAGATGCCCTCGTTGCGGGAGTTTCTCAGGATGTCGATCACGCGCGCCCGTTCTTTATCGTCGAGATACGGGTTCACGTCGGCTTCTGTGAACTTCAGGCGCGAGAAAGGTGCCGGCCTAGTCGGAAACGGCTGCGTGGGCGACGAGTGCTCGCCGGGAACATCGCTCTGCGGAACCGGCCGCTCCTCGATCGGCCATATGGGCTTGCCTGTCACCCGATCGAAGACATACAGGAGGCCGAACTTCGTGGCCTGCGCGACGATATCAACCGCCTTGCCGTTCTGCCTCACCGTCAGCAGCTTGGGACCTGTGACGAGATCGTAGTCCCATAGATCATGGTGAAGGAGCTGATAGTGCCACAGCCGCTTGCCGGTGCGCAGGTCGAGCGCCAGTAACGTGTTGCCGAACAGATTGTCGCCTTTACGGTCGCCGCCCCACAGGTCGAAGGTCGGCGATCCCAGCGGGAAGTACCCGATGCCGCGCTTCTCGTCGACCGAGAACTCCGCCCACGTATTCGCACCGCCCGCGGTCTTCCATGCATCCGGCGGCCACGTCTCGTAGCCGAACTCGCCGGGACGCGGAATCGTATGGAACGTCCAGACGAGCCTACCGGTCAGCACGTCGAAGGCGCGAAGGTCTCCCGGCGGCGAGTTGTAACCCTCGCCCGGCGCCGAGCCGAGCACGATCAGGTTCTCGAAGACATGCCCCGGCGATCCGGACTGCGCAACCCCAGTGGGTAGCGGTGTGCGGCCAAGACCTTCTCGAAGATTCACGAGGCCCTTGTTGCCGAACGACGTGACGACCTGCCCCGTCTTTGCGTCAAGCTGTTGGAGGTAGCTGCGAGAGGCGAAGATGATGCGCCGGTCCGAGCGGTCCTTGCTTTCCCAGTAGTTGAAGCCCCGATTGGTGGGTGTGCCCTCGGTCTCGTACTTCCAGATCTCCCTGCCCGTCGTCGCGTCGAGCGCGAACACCGCGCTATCCTTCCCCACCACGTACATCACCTCATCGACGACCAGAGGGCTGAAGGCGAAGCGTCCGGCGGGTCCCGGCGCCGGATAAAACCAGGCGACGTCGAGCCGGCTGACGTTGCTCTTGTTGATCTGCTTCAGCGCCGAATATTGACCGCCTTCCAGACTGCCGCCCGGCTGCCGCCACGTCGTGTAGAGGCGCGGACCGGTCTGCGCGATCACGCGGACATACCCGAAGGACAGCAGCGCAAGCACGGCGCCGCACAACGCGAGCATGACGATCTTCCTACAGGAGTCCACTGTGCTCCTCATCTCCCGATCTCCTGTTCAAGAACCCGTGTTCTAGCGCACCGCGATTGGCGCGACGGTGGAACCGGTGCCGCCTAGAATCTTCAGCGGCTGAAGGATGAGCGCAAACTCATACACCTGCCTGCCGGCCAGCTCGTCGAGCTTCAGGTTCTCGAGCAGGTGGATGCCGTTGACCACCAGAGCGATCTGATGGACAGGGTTGCTCAACTGCGGATCCGGATCGGGCGTGACGCCGACCGGGCCGTTGTCGGCGCCGATCAGCATCGGATCCTGTTTGGCGAGCCACTCGGCTGCCGCGGTCGTCAGCCCCGGGTTCGTTCTCAGATACCGATCCCCTTCCTTGTCCCACAACCTGCCCCAGCCGGTGTTGATGATGACGGCGTCGCCGGGCTGCAGCGAAATCTTCTGGCGCTGCAGCGCGCGCTGCAGATCGTCGTCGGTAATCGGATAGGTCTCGGGCAGCATGGCGACGCCCTTCAGCGCGGCGACGTCTATCAACACACCGCGTGTCATGAGCGAGCCGACGTGCTCGATGCCGAGCTTCGTGAAGCCCGCGCGCGTCGCAACGTCGCCCACCTTGACGCAGTTGTAAAGGCTGTCGCCGATCGTCTGATGGGTGAAGCCATCGAACTGGGTCCCCACTTGACCCAGCTCGGTGAACACAATCTCCTCGTTGCTGCCGCGGCGGTTCGGACCGGCGTTCATGTTCGTGCGCTTCATTTCCATCTCGAAGCGCCGGCCCGTGGAAAACGGCATATCCGACCTGAGCACTTGTCCGAGCTCGAACACCTCGCCCGTCCGAATGAGCCGCACGGCGCGCAGCACGGTCTCGGGCTTCATGTGATTGCCCGCGCCGCGCTGATCCGACGCTCCCCACTTCGACGGGCACCGCTGCGCATCCGCGGGCGGCTGCCAGGACTGGGCCTGGGCAGCTACAGCACTGCTGAGAAATGCGACGACGACTGCGGCCTGAATCCCGTGCATATGTCCTTCCTGAGATCTCCTGATCTCCTTGTCTCTTGTTCAGCTTTTAGTTCGTGCGTTTCACCTTCGCGCTCGGCGTTTCGTCGGTACTGAGATCGCCGAGCACGTACTGAATGGCCGCCAGTAAGTGGCCGGTCCAGCGCTTATCCGTATACATGATGGTCGTGTGACCAAGGGGCGTGAAATACGTGCGGCCTTTGCCGTAACCCTTGACCCATGCAACGCCGTAGTCCTGATCCGGGCGCGTGCAGTCGAGACAGAACCGGCCGGCGGTCGCGCGGTCCGAGCGCTCCACGTCGATGCTCATCAGCACGCGCTGTTTCTCGCGCGTGTATGGTGAGTACGGAGGGAAGATGTAGAACTCGTCGGTGTGGGTGAACGGCTCGCTCCCGAACGGCTTCATGAGAGGGCTGTTCGGATCGTCGATCTTCAGCACCTGCTCCTCGACGTGATGCGCGCCCGACCAGCCGCCCATCATCTTGGCGAACTCCGGCCAGTTGTTGTTCGCGTAGGTCACGGCGTGGTTGCCCCCAAGGCCGCCGCCTTCGCGGATGTACCGCAGGAGGCTCTCGCGCACTTCGGGATCGTTATGCACCATGCCGCACACGTTGTTAAAGAAGACGGCGTCGAACTCCTTGATCTTCGGGTACTTCAGCATCTCCGGATCGTTGCTGAACGTCGGCTCGAACGCGCCGGTGTACTTCGCCATCAGCTCGATCATGTAATTTCCGTGCGGAATCGTGCTGTGGCCCGAGTACATCTGGATGTCGGTGACGAGCAGCTTGCGCGGACGCGCCGGCTTGGCCGGCGCCTGGCGAGGAATCGCCGCGTCGATCTGCTGGCGCATCGCTGCGTCGAGGCGATCGCCGCCGCGGATCTGGCCGGAGGGCTACTTCAGCATGTCGTTCACGCGCGCCGACATCGCGGGCCACATCACCCGCTCGAACGCCTGCAGGTTCTTCAGCATGTCGGCTTCGGTCGCACCCGTCGACTCCACGGTGATGGACAGCGGCTTGATGCCCGCTTTGTAGGTCGCCAGAAGAAAATCGCTGATCCCGGACGACCCTTCGCCGAGCGTCACCGCGCGGCCTCTGGCGCCAGGCGCGCTCCGATCGCCGAGCGTCACGTGGAGAAGCCTGTCTTTGACGGCTGCAAGCCCGTCGACCGGCTTGATGCCCGCCTGGGCCCACGCGCCGAGGTTGGCGCTGATGCCCATCCGCTTGCCGCGCCCGTCGAGCGCCTTGAGCACCGTCTTCGAGTCGCTTTTGCTCTCGAGCGCCACGTTGATCTCGAATTCCTCGGCAAGCGTGTCGAGCTCAGCCGGATTCGTGGCGTCGCCGCTCGTAATGATCAGCGGTGCGTTGATCGACTTGGCAAACTCGAACACGCTGCGGCGCGTCGCCGCATCGGCGCCGATGCTGTCGGCGCGGTAGGCCATGATCGACTCGTTCAGCTCGCGCAGGCGGTACACCACGCCCGTGCGCTCGCCCCTCTGAAGACGGTGATCGAGCGGCTTCGGCACTTCGAAGCTCGTCATCTGCGTGCTGGACGCTTCGACGCTCGAGACCGGCATGATGTCGGCTTTCACGAGCGCCTCGGAGAACGTCATTCCCCTCAGCGATGGCGTCGCAAGCCCCACACGCCAGCTGAACCACAGATTGCTGTCGGCGGCGCCGAGCCGAATCATGCCGAGGCCGGCACCAGGCCGCCGCGAGATTGAAGGAACCAGCGGCGCCTGTGTCGCTGCAGGGCCACCGCGGCCGCCTCTGCCGCCCTGCTCCTGCCCACCGGGCGCTGCCGCCGTCTGCTGCGCGACGCTGACCGTGGCAGCCGCTATCGCAAAGAACAAAATGGTCGCGCAAACACGTATTCTCATGGTGACCCCTCGCAACTTCCAATGTGTTTGAAACGCGCCTAGTTTACCGCTAAAGGGGATTCAGGCGTTTCAAGAGTTGAATCTGCCCGGCGTGATAAAGATCGTGGGCGGCGACGCCGGACAGCAGTGTAAAGTTGCTGACTTTCTTTCCGGCAGGCGTGCGGGCGAGGTCCTTCGGGGACAGCCGCGTCACCGCCGTCCGCAGCAATTCGTGCATCTGATCCAGCAGCGCAATATCGGCCCGCCATGCAGACTCGGTTGACTGCGCCTGCTCAACCGGGCGCTGAAACCAGTTCGACCCCTTCAACGGAAAAGACCCGCGTCCCCCGCCGTTGAAACGCCGCGCAGCCGCGTACTTCCAGTAGGCGGCATGCACGACGATCTCCCAGATATTGTGCCGCTTCTGTTCGGGTCTCCACGCAGCTTGCTTCACGCCGACGCGCCGGATCGATCCGCGAAGGTTTGTCCCATGCCACGAGGCGCGGTTGTAGGCCTGGTCGAGAATCGCAAGAAGCTGGGTGACGTCCCTCACCGCTGACCCGGACGGGAGGGCATCTCGTCCTTCGTGAACCGGGGCAGCGCTTCAGGCCGCATCGCCAGGTGATACACCGTCGCGGCGACGACGATCACTGATTTGATCACGTCCTCCTCGACGATTCGCTCGTAGGTGTCGAGATTGCTGTGCCACGAGTAGCTGTCGTACTCGATCGGATCCTGCAGTACGTTGATGCCTGGCAGCCCGGCTTCGTTGAACGCCGAGTGATCGGAATTCGAGCCCTGGCGGCTCCGCGTCGAGTTCGCGCCCAGCACGCCAAGGTCCTTGAACGGCGCGATCGCCTCGCGCACGACCGCCGCCGCGCTCGCGGGACCGAAAACCGTCATGTATCGCGCGCGGCCCGTGCCGTTATCGATGTTCACGTAGCCGGCGAACTTGCCATACGCCGACTTTGGCTCTTCGAACGTGCCAAACTGCTGTCCCACGTACGCCCGCGATCCGCGGAGCCCCTGCTCTTCGCCGCTCCACAGCGCCACGCGAATGGTACGCCGCGGCTTCACGCCGATAGCCTTCAGAATGCGCACGGCCTCCATCACCACGGCGCAGCCGATGGCGTTGTCGGTCGCGCCGGTCGCCGCATGCCACGAATCGAGATGGCCGCCAAGCATCACGACCTCATCCGTCTCGCCGGGAATCTCCGCGATCGCGTTGTAGCTCGTGCGCCCCTCCGGATAGAGGCGATTGACGATGTCGAACTCGAGCTCGACGACGCGTCCGCCGGCGAGCAGGCGTGAAATTCGACCGTAGTCTTCGTTTCGCAGCACGACCGTGGGAACGGCCTTCGCCGGATCGTAGGTATTGTTGGCGAACGCGCGGATCTGCCCATGATCGCGCGCGGCGTCGTTCACGCGCACGAGCGCACCGTTCGCGATGAGGAACTCGGACACCTGCGCGTTGATCTGCCCGTTGGTCATCACTTGCCGCGCGGGTGGCTGCGGTTTCTGCGTCGAGGCCGGCGGCGCCCCGCGCCCGGGCGTCGGCGGGGCGTTCAGCATCTGAAGAACCTCGCGATCATCGCGCCGCTCGGGCGTGTCGTTGAAGGTGACGGGCACCAGTTGATGCGCGCCGACAAGCACGATCTTTCCTCTGACGGCGCTCCTCAGCGCCTCGAGATGCGAGGCGAGCTCTTCCGTGGTAGGGCGCACGGGCAACGTAATCTGCACGGCCGCGGCCCGCGCCGGGCCCTGTGTCCCAGGTGTCCAGCCCAGCGCTTCCGCGACGAGATGATCTTTGACGGGGCTGACGATGTGTGCCGAAAGTCGCTCGTTCAGCCAGCCCAGGTTGCCCCACTCCCACGGCTCGAGACGGCCGTTCTGCAGGCCCCACGACCCCAGATGCGTGATAGCCCACTCACCTGCCGCTTTGAGGTTCGGCGATCCGGTCGGTCGCGGCCCGTAAACATCGGTCAGTACCTGCGCAGTCCTGAGCACGTGCGAGTGGGTCGTCGCCTCCTGGCGGATCTTCCAGTAGGCCTCATGGTCGACGCGCTCCTGCGCGACGACCGTGACGATCGCGCCGGC
>JANNJO010000125.1:0-7284 GCA_031395755.1 Acidobacteriota bacterium | reverse complement strand
GCCGAGCTCGGCGTCGCCCTGTTGGGCGGTGGACGAGATATCCCCGCTCTTCTACGGTAAGGTCAGCCCGAGCCCGAGAGTGCGCGCGATTCCCTATCCGGATTCCTACCGTCCGCGCGACGGCTTGAGCGGCGCGGCTCTTGCCGATGCCTGCGTCGCCGAAGTGGAGCGCGCCATCGCGAGCTTGCGTGACGCCGGCAAGGGCTTCGCCGGCCCCGAGCTCGTCGAGAGCTTCATCGACTTCCGCCGCGAGGTGGTGACCCGGCGCACGCAGTTCGACCTCCGCAAGGCGGAGGCGCGCTTCCACATCCTCGAAGGGTTGAAGATCGCGCTCGACCAGCTCGACGCGGTCATCAAGCTCATTCGCGGATCGAAGACGGTGCCGGAGGCGCGCGAAGGGCTCATCACGCAGTTCTCGCTGAGCCAGGTGCAGGCGCAGGCCATCCTCGACATGCAGCTGCAGCGGCTCACCGGCCTCGAGCGGCAGAAAATTCTGGACGAGATGGCGGAGCTGCTCAAGACCATCGAGCGTCTGCGCGCCATTCTCAGCAGCGAGAAGCTGCTGATGCAGATCATCGTCGACGAGCTGAAGACCGTGCAGCAGAAGTACGGCGACGATCGCCGCACCGAGATCGTCGAGGACAGCGGCGAGCTGAGCATCGAGGATTTGATCGCCGAAGAAGACATGGCGATCACCGTGAGCAACACGGGGTATATCAAGCGCACGCCGATCACGAGCTACCGGAACCAGCGGCGCGGCGGCAAGGGCCGCATCGGCATGCGCACGCGCGAAGAGGACTTCGTCAGCCACCTGTTCGTGGCCTCGACGCACGCCTACATCATGATTTTCTCGGACCGCGGGCGCGCGTACTGGCTGAAGGTGCACGAAATCCCCGACGTCGGCCCGGGCGGCAAGGGCAAGGCGATCGCGAACCTGGTCTCGATGGCGCCCGACGAGAAGATTGCGGCGCTCCAGACCGTCAAGGAGTTCGAAGAGGGCAAGTTCATCGCCATGGGCACGCTGCGCGGGATTGTGAAGAAAACCGAGCTGCCCGCCTTCAGCAACCCGCGGGCGGGCGGTATTATCGCGATGGGGGTCGAGGACGGCGATCGCCTCATGGCGGCGCAGATCACCGACGGGACGGGCGAGATTTTCATCGGGACCAGGGACGGGGTCGCCATCCGGTTCCCCGAAGGCGACGTCAGGCCCATGGGCCGCACGGCCTATGGCGTGAAGGGCATCGGGCTTCGCGAAGGGGACGAAGTGGTCGCCATGGAGGTCGTGCGGCCCGGAAGCACGCTCCTGACGGTCACCGAGCACGGGTACGGCAAGCGGACCGAGCTGGACGAATATCGGGTGCAGTCCAGGGGCGGTGTGGGTATTATTAACATCCAAACAAGCGAACGGAACGGCCGTGTAGTCGGGATGGCCTCGGTGCACGATGAGGATGAGTTCATGCTCATCACGCAGCAAGGCAAGATTCTGAGGACCGTTGCGCGCGATATCCGAACCATCGGGCGGGCAACACAGGGTGTCCGGCTCATCGAGATCGATGCAGACGACCGGGTTGTGGCTCTTGCCCGGCTGGCTGAAAGAGACGACGAGAACGGCTCCGAAGAAACCAACTGAAGTTAGACTCTGAAAGGGAGGCTGGTATGTTTCGGCCGAAGGCTAGCGTGTTTTTAGTGTTGCCTATGCTCGTCGCGGTTGCCGCACTGAGCGGGTGCTCGTCACCGAACGCCCAGGAAGAGAACATCGTTCGGCAGTATTTCCGGGCGTCGGGGCTTCGCGATAATCAGACTCTCGCGAACTTCGCGCTCGTCAGCTTCGATCCGAAGGTCGAGGGCGTGGTCACCGATTTCGATGTGACGGCGGTGAGCCCGGAGCGCAGCGAACCGCTGACGGTCATCGAGCTCTCCAAGGCGGTCACCGAAGCCGAGGCCGCGAACAAGGCCTTCAACGAGAAGAAGAAGACCTATCAGGACGCGAACATGGAAGCGATCGACCGCGTGCTGAAAGCGCAGGGCAAGGGAGGCAAGCTCAGCGGCAAGGACGGTCAGATTCAGGCCGCGTGGGAAAAGTGGCAGGCCGATGCCGGCGCCGAGGCGAAGAAAGTGTCGGCGGCGAGAAACGCGCTTGCCGACTCCAGGCCGGTGGCCGAGCTCAGCCTGACGGCCGGCAACGGCGACGGGCCGAACATCGAAGACATGAACGGCGTCCTGGTGTCCAAGGACGTCTCGGTCGCCGCCACCGTTCGCGGCCCCGACGGTGCGACGACTCAGAAGAATTATCTCGTCACCGTTCAGCGTGCCGTCGTGAAGGCCGCCAGCGGTGAGCGCAACGGCAAGTGGGTCATTACTGGGATAAAGCCGGCGTAGCTGATACCTCGGGGCTCAGACCATTTCGAGCTTTGCGTATTTGGCGCGAAGTGTTTTGGGCCCCACACTGAATCGCACGACCAGCTTGACGTCGTCTGCCAGCTCTTCCACATTGAGAATCGTTCCGACGCCAAACTGCGGATGACGGACCTTTGCGCCGAGGCGCAGCCCGAGCAGCGAGGACTGATCTTCGTCTTCGTAGGAGTACGACGGCACTTCACGCGTGCCGCCTGCCCTCGACGATCCGCGGCCATACGAGTTTGAGCGCCCGAACCCGCCACCGAACGAACCTTGGTAGCTGCTCGTCTGATACACAGGCTCGATCCGCTCCACGAGTTGCGGCGGCACTTCGTCCATGAATCTGGAGGGCTCCATCGACTGATACTCACCGAAGACGCGCCGGCGCGCGGCGCCTGTGAGCACGAGCTGTGTGCGCGCGCGCGTCATGCCGACGTAACACAGCCGGCGCTCCTCGGCCATCTCGTCTTCTTCGTCGAAGGCGCGCGAGTGCGGGAATACGCCCTCCTCGAGACCGGCCATGATGACGGTGGGGAACTCGAGTCCCTTGGCCGCATGCAGCGTCATGAGCCAGATGCGTGCCTCGACGCTGCCTTGCCCTTCGTCGACTTCAGAAAGGAGCGAGAGCTTGTCGGTGAAGCCGCCGAGCGAGGCCTCCGGCTCCCGGCCTTCGTACTCCCGGGACGCCGAGACGAGCTCCATCAGGTTCTCGATCCTGTTCTGCGAGTCCTCACTTTTGTCCTCCCGCAGGTCCTGCAGATATCCGCTCTGGTCGAGCACTTTGCCGAGCGTGATCGAGATCGGCTCGTTGCGGGCTACGCGGGCCAGATTGACGATGAGGTCGCGGAACGGGCGCAGTGAGGCCATCGCGCGCTGAGGCACGAGCCGCTCATCGATGGCCCGGTTCAGCTTCGTCCACATCGAATTCGGCGCGGGCACGGCGATGCCGCTCGCCAGCAGCAGCGGCGGCGCCTCCTCGGCCGACACGCGATCGATCGAGTCCATCACGCCTCTGCCGATGCCGCGCGTCGGCACGTTGATGACCCGGCGCAGGCTCACATCATCGTGCGGGTTGAGTAGCAGCTTGAGATACCCGAGCGCGTCCTTGATTTCCTTGCGCTCGTAGAACCGCACGCCGCCGACGATGCGGTAGGCAAGGCCCGAGCGCATCAACGAGTCTTCGATGACGCGCGACTGGGCGTTCGTGCGGTAGAGCACCGCGACCATGCAGTCAGGGCCCGAGGTGATGCCTGCGTGGGCCGTCCGCGTGATGAAGTCGGCTTCCTCCAGCTCGTCCGATCCGCGGAAATACTTGATGGGATCGCCGCCCGTGCGCTCCGTCCACAGCCGCTTTGCCTTCCGGTTTCGATTCTGGCTGATCACGGCAGAGGCGGCGTCGAGAATGATCTGCGTCGACCGGTAATTCCGCTCGAGCTTGACGATCTTCGCCTCGGGAAAGTCGTGCTCGAAGTCAAGGATGTTCCGGAGGTCCGCGCCGCGCCACCGGTAAATCGACTGATCGGGATCGCCAACCACGGCAAGATTTCGGCGCCGTTCGGATAGACGCTGGATCAAGTGGTACTGCGGCCGATTGGTGTCCTGATACTCGTCGACCATCACGAAGCGGAACTTCTCGGCGTATTTCTCGCGAACGTGCGGCGCCTTGTCGAGCAGCTCAACGGCCTTCAGAAGGAGATCGTCGAAATCGAGCGCCCCGTTGTCCGTCAGCCCCTGGACATATTTCGCGTAGACCTTCGCGAGCTGTTCTCCACGCTGGCTCCAGCCCGTCGACGTAAAGAAATCGGGGCCCGCCATCGTATTCTTCGCGTGGCTGATTTTCGACAGGGCCATCCGCGGTTGCACGAGGCTGTCGTCGATCTGCAGCTCCTTGAAGACCTGCTTGATGAGCGCCATCTGGTCTGACGAGTCGTAGATGACGAAATCGCGCGGCAGCCCGATGGCCGTCGCCTCGCGGCGGAGCAGGCGCGCGCAGAGCGCGTGGAACGTCGAGATCCAGGAACCCGCGAGCGAGGCGCCCAGCAGCGTCTCGACGCGAGTACGCATTTCTTCCGCTGCTTTGTTCGTGAAGGTGACGGCAAGAATTTCATCATGCTGCGCGTAGCCTTCCGACAGCAGGTAGGTGATGCGCTGCGCGATGACGCGAGTTTTGCCCGAGCCGGCGCCGGCAAGGATCAGCAGCGGCCCGTCGATGTGGAGAACGGCATCCCGTTGCTCGGGATTTAAACCTGTTAGGGGATCCAAAAGGCTATTCTACCGTGACGCTCTTCGCGAGATTGCGCGGCTGGTCGACATCGCAACCGCGCCGGACCGCGATGTGATACGCGAGTAGCTGCAATGGCAGTACCATCGCGAGCGGCGACAGCATTTCGGAGACGCGCGGCAGCGAGATCATCGCGTCATGCGCGGGATCCAGCACGCTTTTCAGCGTGTCGTGGCCGTCGGTGGTGATGGCGATGACGGATCCGCCTCGGGCCTTCACCTCTTGAATATTGCCAAGCATCTTCTCGAAGACGTGATCATGCGGTGCAATGCTCACCACGGGCATGTTGCTGTCGATGAGCGCGATCGGCCCGTGCTTCATCTCGCCGGCCGGATAGCCCTCGGCGTGGATGTACGAAATTTCTTTCAGCTTCAGCGCGCCTTCGAGGGCGATCGGGTAGTTGATGCCCCGGCCGAGGTACAGAAAGTCGCTCCTGTCGGAGAAGCGGGCGGCGACCTCTTCCACGGCGCCTGACGCCTTGAGCGCGTGTTCCATCTGTTTCGGCAGTTGCAGCAGAGCAGAGATGTGGCTCCTCGCGTCCGTTTCTGCCAGCGTGCCCTTGACCTGTCCCAGGAACAACGCCAGCAGATTCAGCGCGATCAGCTGAGACGTGAACGCCTTCGTGGAGGCCACGCCGATCTCCGGGCCGGCGTGCGTATAAATCGTGCCTTCGGCCTCGCGTGTGGCCATGCTGCCGACGACGTTGCAGATCGCGAGGCTGCGGGCGCCTTTCTTTCGCGCTTCGCGGAGAGCGGCCAGCGTGTCGGCCGTCTCTCCGGATTGCGTGATGATCACGACCAGCGTGTGGCGATCGACGATGAAATCGCGGTAGCGGTACTCCGAGCCGTAGTCGACCTCGACTGGCACGCCGGCGAACCGCTCGATGAGGAACTTGCCGACGAGCGCAGCATGCCACGACGTGCCGCACGCGATCAGCGCCACCTTGGTGATGCCGCGAAGGTCCGCCTCCGTGATCTCGATCTCTTCGAGAAACACCCGCCCGGTTTCTTCCGAGACCCGACCCAGCATCGTTTCCTCTGCTGCGCGCGGCTGCTCGAAGATTTCCTTGAGCATGAAATGGCGGTAGCCCGCTTTCTCCGCCATGATCGGATCCCAGAGCACGCGCTGCGTCGCTTTTGAGACCGGCGTGCCCGCGAAGTTCGTGAACGCCACTCCCCGCCGCGTGATGACGGCCATTTCCTCGTCCCCGAGGAACACGACGTCGCGGGTGTGGCTCAGGATGGCGGGCGTGTCGGATGCCACAAAAAACTCGCCGTCACCGAGCCCCACGACAATGGGCGGTCCGTTGCGGACGGCCACGATCTTGTCGGGGTCGTCGGTCGAAATTGCGACGAACGCAAAGAGGCCACGCATCTGCAGCAGCGACCGCTGCGCAGCCCCCTCCAGCGAGCCCGTGGGGTCCGGCTTAAGCCCGACGCCACCGTGAGCACGGGGGGCAGACCCCATTTCGTGTTCGAGCAGGTGTGCGATGATCTCAGAGTCGGTTTCGGAGACGAACGTATGGCCGAGCTTCTGCAGCTCGCGCTTCAGGTCGATGTAATTCTCGATGATCCCATTGTGCACCACGACGATTTTGCCTGTGCAGTCCTGGTGGGGGTGCGCATTCTCTTCGGTCGGCCGGCCGTGCGTGGCCCATCGCGTGTGCCCAACGCCGTAGATCCCTTCAAGCGGTTGCGCACGGATGACCTGCTCGAGGTTGATGAGCTTGCCCGCGCTTCGACGGCGTTCTATCAGGCCGTTGCGCACCACAGCCACCCCGGCGGAGTCGTAGCCGCGGTACTCGAGCCGCCGCAGCCCCTCGATCAGCACAGGCACGACTTCCTTGGGTCCGAGATAACCGATGATTCCGCACATACTTTCTACTTTCTACTTCTCTTCCCCGCCCACCCCTCGATATTGCGCTGCTTCCCGGCGCTGACGGCCAGCGATCCGGCAGGAACGTTCTCGCGGATGGTCGCGCCGCTCCCGATATAGGCCCCCTTGCCGACCGTGACCGGTGCAACGAGCTGCGAATCGCTTCCGACGAAGACCCCGTCTTCGATGATCGTCTGGTGCTTCTGCTTGCCGTCGTAATTGCAGGTGATGGTGCCCGCCCCGACGTTCACGCCCTCGCCGATCACGGCATCTCCCAGGTACGACAAGTGTCCGGCCTTGGAGCCTTTGCCAATCACCGATTTCTTCAGCTCGACAAAATTGCCGATGTGCACCGACTCGCGAAGCTCCGTCTCCGCCCGGATGTGGACGAACGGTCCGACGGTGGCACCGGTCCCGAGGCGGCTGCCGGTGATGACGCAGAAATTCTGCACCGTCACCCGATCGTCGAGGACCGAATTGATGATGCGCACACCGGAGTGGATCTCGCAGGCCTGGCCGATCTGCGTCCTGCCCTCGAGATGCACGCCTGGATGGATGACGGTGTCTGCGCCGACGACCACGTCAGCGTCGATGTAGGTCGTCGCGGGATCTTCGATGGTCACCCCCGCTGCCATGAGCTCTTCGTTCTTTTTCTGCCTCACGATTCGGCTCGCTTCTGCCAGTTCGGACCGGCCGTTAATGCCGCGAATCTCGTTCGGATCCTCGAGCAG
>JANNJO010000119.1:0-9003 GCA_031395755.1 Acidobacteriota bacterium | reverse complement strand
CAGGTGCGTCGGGTGCGTCGGGTGCGAGAGGTGCGACTGGTGCGACAGGCGCGAGGGCAGTCTGGGTTCGAGAGCCTTCGGGAATCACTTGTAATCCGATGAGTGCTCCGGCTGTCGCCGCCGCAACGGCGCCCAGTACAGCCCACGGAAGCCACGACGAGTTGCGCCCCGCACCCGTGGCACCTGTCGCACCCAACACACCTACCGCACCTGTCGGACCAATTTCAGGGGCGCGCACAAACCCGCAGCGGCACTCGTCGACGCGGTGGGGCACCCTCCGCGCGCACTCCGGGCACGTCCAGCTGTACTGCGGTGATAACGGAGTGTCACTCATAGGGGGAGGGGCACGGGTTGCCCCTTACCCCTTATTTATCGGCAGTTTGCCCCTCAACCCCAGATAAAACCTCAGGATCGGCTCCCAAGCCGGGCGGTGCTTCCGGTAGAAGGCCAGTTGGCTGCGGCGGTAGGCCTCGGCCGTGGCTCTGGGGGACGAAGCGCCCGACCGGCCGCGCAGATGGACGACTTCGGCCGCCGCGGAGAAGTACACGCGGCCGCCGTTGGCCCGCACGGCTGCGCAAAAATCCACGTCCTCGCAATACATGAAATACCGCTCGTCGAGCAGGCCGGCGGCTTCGGCGTCACGACGCCGCACGAGCAGGCATGCGCCGCTCACCCAATCCACCACGCGAGTGTGGGAGGCCATGGAGGCCAACTGCCTGGGTCCAGCCATCCGGGCGATGACCTTCTGACGGAGCTCGGCCGACGGGCTCATCATCCGCCCGAAAGAGAGCTCGGGCTCGCCCTTGCCGTCCACCAGCCGCGGGCCGACGATCGACGCGGCGGGAAGGTCGCGCAGGTCCTGCACGAGCCGGTCGATCGCGCCCTCGGGCACCAGCGTATCGCTGTTCAGCAGAAGAATCAGCTCGCTCGTCGTGTGGCGGATACCCTCGTTGTTTGCGCGTGCGAACCCGACGTTGGCGCTGAGCGGAAGGACGCGAACGCCAGGGAACTGCGAGCGAACGGCGTCGGCGCTGCCGTCGGTCGATGCGTTATCGATGACGACGACCTCGTGCGCGATGAGCGGGGGATGATCGCGCAGGGAGCGCACGCAGTTCTCGAGATCGCGCCTCGTGTTGTAGCTCACGATGAGAATCGCCAGATCCATGTATGCGGGTCCTCGTTGGGCGCAGCGTCAGCTGTGTCGCGCCGCCGCCTCTAACACCGTCAGCGTCTCCGCAGCGGCGCGCGCCCACGAGTAGCGCGCGAGCACTGCGGGCCCTGCGTTCAGCACACGCGCGCGTGCCGCCTCGTCGAAGAGCAAGCTGTGCAACCCCGACGTGATACCTGCAAGATCACCTGCTCGAACGTAGTGCGCGGCGTCGCCGCAGACCTCGCGGGCCACCTCCGTGTCGAACAGGACGGAAGGCACGCCGGAACCGAGCGCCTCGAGCGGCGGATGGCCGAAACCTTCGTACTCGGACAACAGCGCAAACACCCGCGCGCGTGCGTACAACTTGGAGAGTTCGGCGTCGAACATGTAAGGCCGGATCGTGACCTGCGACTGCAGTCCTTCAGCAGCGACGATCGCCGGGAGATCTTGGTGGGGATAGCTTCGATTGTCGCCGACGATGTCAAGGCGCGCGTGTGCGTTGCGCTGTGCGATCGGTGTGAACGCACGGATGAGATCGGGAACATGACGCCGGTTGAACACGGATCCAACAAAAAGAACCAGCGGCTCGCGCGCCGCGGCCTCATGCCCGAGCGACGCGACTCCCGGATAAATACAACGCACGCGATCGGGCGCGAGGCCGAAGTGCGAGATGATTTCGCGTCGCGCGGTTTCGGAAACCGTCAGGACGAGCTGCGCGCGGTGGCTGGACCAGCGCGTGATGAGCCTGCGGCGAAGGCCTTCCTTCCACCGAAACCATTCGGGATGCGCCACGAACGAGATGTCGTGGACGAGGACGACAGTGGGGATCTTCCAGGTGAGGGGCGCGCTGTAGCCTGGCGCAAAAAACACATCAAGGCGATCCTGTCGCGCGGCCCCTGGCAGGGCGATTTGCTCCCACTGTGTGCCGCCTGCGCCAGGCACCACGCGCCGCTCGGCGCTGTGAAGAGGCGTGTGGACGGCCTGCGGGGCGTAAAGCACGAACGTATGCTGCGAGGCTGCGGCGTCGCTCGACCATCCACCCAGCAGTCCCGCAAGATGGCGGCCGACGCCTGTGGGTTTGCCGCAGAGCTCGCGGGCGTCAATCCCGATGCGCATGAGGTTTCAGGCGGCGAGCCAGCAACGCATCCTCGTATGCCCGGCGGACGTCGCGCGCGGTTTGCGCCCAGCTGAATTGGCGCGCGCGCTGGAGCCCTCGCTCCGCGCAGACGGTCCGCAGGCCCGCGTCCGCGGCGATCCGGGCCATCGCGTCCGTCAGGCTTTCGGGATCGTCCGGATCAATCAGGAGGCCGGCCTCGCCGATCACCTCCGGCAGCGAGCCACGGTTCGACGCCACGACCGGCACGCCCGCCGCCATGGCTTCCAGGGCCGGCAGGCCGAAGCCCTCTTCGAACGACGGCAGGACGACCATCTGTGCGCCCTTGAAGATCGCTTCGCGGCGGGTGGCCGGCACGTAGCCGAGATACTCGACGTGTCCTGCGAGCGGCGGCCGTGCGATCGCCTCAAGCCACGTGGCGGCGTCCGGCCCCCCGGCGCCGCCCGCCATCACCATGCGAGGAGGATCGCCCAGGCGCGACAGCAGGCGTCCGTACGCATCGAGGAGTCCATCGATGTTCTTGCGGGCGTCGAGCGTGCCCATGAACAGGATGTAGCCTGAGGCATCGACACGGGCGGGCTCGGTTTTCCATTCCGGCGCGCCCGCGGGGCAGACCGCGATCTTCTCTGAGGGCACATGCAGCGCACGGTGAACCTCGTCCGCCGCAAACCTTGACGAGACGATGACGCGATCCGCGCGCCGGGCATGCGAGCCGGCGAGTGCGGGGTAGTCGCGCCGGATTTCCTGCGAGGATCGCTCCGGGTGCGACAGGAAATGGAGATCGTGGATCGTGACGATCCCGGCGGCCGAGCGCGACGGCAGCAGAAGCGGATGAGGCGAATGTGCGATGTCGTAGCCGCCACCGGCGAGGGCTTCGATTGGCGGCCATCGAAGCCGGTGCCACGCGAGGTTCAACACACTGACGGGAATGCGTCGATCGACGATCTTCACGTGGGGAAGCTCGGAGGCGAGGTCGGCCGACGGTCGATCTTTCCACGAGCTCGAAAAGACGGTGATGTCGTCGGTGCCCGTTCGTGCCAACGCGCCGGCGACGTGATGGATATATTCGCCGACCCCCGTGCGGGCCCGAAGGGCCGGACGGTAGTCGATCACGATCCGCACGCGCCCGAGCCTATCACACGGATATACTCTTTATGCTAAAGTCGAGAACCTTTTGCCCTTTTCTCGGAGCCATCACGAATGAAAATTGCGGTCGTCGGAACGGGCTACGTGGGCCTCGTGCTCGGAGCCTGTCTGGCGGAAAACGGGAACGACGTGATGTGCGTCGACAAGGAAGACGTGAAAATCCGCCAGCTTCGCCGCGGCGTCATGCCGATCTACGAACCGGGACTCGAAGAGATGGTCCGGCGCAATCAGTCGGAACAGCGCCTGGAGTTTACGAAGGATCTCACGCGGTCGGTACGCGCCGCGAGCATCGTCTTCATCGCCGTCGGCACGCCGCAGCACGAGGACGGCTCCGCCGATCTCACCCACGTGCTCGGGGTGGCGCGGGACATCGCCAGGGCGATGAACGGATATAAGGTGATCGTCGACAAGAGCACGGTACCCGTCGGCACGGCCGCGCGGGTGCGCGACGTCATCAGCCGCGAGACCGAACACCCCTTCAGCGTCGTCAGTAACCCGGAGTTCCTCAAGCAGGGGGCGGCGGTCGAGGATTTTCTCAAGCCGGACCGGGTCGTCATCGGCGTGGAAGACGATCGCGCGCGGGAGCTGATGCTCGAACTCTACGCGCCCTTCACGCGCACCGGCGCCCCGATCATGGTGATGGATTGCGCGAGCGCGGAGCTCAGCAAGTACGCCGCCAACGCGATTCTCGCGACGCGCATCTCGTTTATGAACGAGGTCGCGAACGTCTGCGAAGTGTTCGGCGCCAACGTGGATCAGGTGCGCAAGGCGATCGGTTCCGATCGCCGAATCGGACCGTCGTTCCTCTTCCCCGGTATCGGCTTCGGCGGAAGCTGCTTTCCGAAAGACATCAAGGCGCTCATCAAGTTCGCCGGCGACAAGGGCTACGATTTTCAGACGCTCAAGGCGGTCGAGCGCGTCAACGAGGCGCAGAAGGTGCGTTTCATAGCCAAGCTCGAGGCGCACTTCGGCTCGCTGCGGAACAAGACGATTGCCGTCTGGGGCCTCTCGTTCAAACCAAGGACCGACGACATGCGCGAGGCGCCGGCCATTCCCCTGATCAACCGCCTGCTGCGCGCGCGCGCCAAAGTGCAGGCCTACGATCCGCAGGCGGAGCCGGTCGCCCGGCGCATTTTCGGCAAGAAAATCGTTCTGGCCGATAAGAGCTATGGCGCCCTGAAGGGGGCCGACGCGCTCGTGATTGCCACCGAGTGGAACGAGTTCCGGGAGCCGGATTTCACACGCATGCGCAGGATCATGAAGTCGCCGGTCATCTTCGACGGGCGGAACATCTACAGTCCGGAGCAGATGAAAGCCCTGGGGTTCACCTACTACTCCGTAGGGCGATAATGGCAGGGATACAGGGGATCCTGAAAGACCCGCTGCTGTCGGTCGTCATGCCCGTGTACAACGAGCGCGACACCATCGGGGGCATGGTCGCGCGGGTGCTCGCGGTCCCCGGCCTTCGCGTCGAGCTGATCGTCGTCGACGACGGCTCGACGGACGGCACAGCCGAGATCCTGCGCGAGCTGGCGACGAGATATCCGATCAAGCTCTTTCACAAGCCGAACGGCGGCAAAGGGTCGGCGCTGCGGCTGGGTTTCAAGGAAGTGACCGGCGATCTGGTCGTCATTCAGGACGCCGACACCGAGTACTCGCCGGAGGAGTTTCCTGATCTGATCGAGCTGATCTGCCAGGGACGGGCCGACGTCGTGTACGGATCGCGCTTTCTCGGGCGGCATCGCGTCTTCCTGTTCACGCACTACCTTGGGAACCTGTTCCTGACGTTGCTGACCAACGTGTTGTACAACACGATGCTCACCGACATGGAGACCTGCTACAAGGCGATGCGGATCGAAGTCCTGCGGTCGTTCAGCCTCGACAGCGACGGGTTCGGCATCGAACCCGAGATGACCGCGAAGATCTTCAAGCGCGGATACCGGGTGTACGAAGTGCCGATCACCTACGACGGGCGCGGCTACGACGAGGGGAAGAAAATCACGTGGCGCGACGGGGTCGTTGCGCTGTGGGTCCTGGTGAAGTATCGCTTTACCGAGTGAACTCGTTCATCCGGCTCCTTCGGTACGCAAAGCCCTATAAAGGCCGCCTGGCCTGGGCGGTGCTGGCGATGGTGTTGTACGCCGTCGCATCGGCGCTCGTCGTGTTCCTGATCAGAACCGTCATCGACAACGTCCTCCCGAGCGGCCAGGGCCTGCGGACGATTGCGATCGCGCTTATCGGCCTCTACTTCGTCAAAGGTGTCGGGTCGTACTTCTCCGGCTACCTGATGGAAGACGTCGGGCAGCGGGTCGTCATGGATCTGCGCGATCGTCTCTACGGCCACATCCTCGGGCAGTCGGCGAGCTTCTTTGCCCGCAACACCACCGGGCAGCTCCTCTCGCGCGTATCGAACGACGTGGGACAGGTTCAGCGGGCGGTGTCGGAAACGGCCGGCGATCTCCTGAGGGAATCGCTCGCGCTGGTGGGCTATGCGGGCATCCTGTTCTGGATCGACTGGCGTCTCGCGCTCGTCTGTTTGACCGGCGCGCCCATTGTTCTTTATCCGCTCGTCCGCCTCGGCCAGCGGATCCGCCGCACGGCACGCCGAAGCCAGGAAGCCCAGGAGGTGATGTCGCACGTCGGCGCCGAAACATTCTCGGCCCATCGCATCGTGAAGGCGTTCGGCGCCGAAGAGCGGGAAGCCGGGCGCTTTCGTGACGCGCTCCAGTACCTCTATCGCACCAACATGCGGGTCGTGCGCGCGCTGTCGCTGATGCCGCCGTTCATGGAGCTGCTCGGGGGCATCGGCATGGCGGTCGCCCTGTGGTATGGCAGCAAGGAGATTGTGGCAGGCCGGCTGACGACGGGGGAGTTCACGTCGTTTCTGGCGGCGCTGCTCGTGATGTATGCGCCGGCCAAGAAGCTCAGCCGTGTGAACGCCAATCTGCAGCAGGCCATTGCCGCCGGCGACCGCATTTTCGAGATGATGGACACCCACACGGAGGTGGCCGAGTCACCTGACGCGCAGCCCATGACGCCGTTCACGTCAGTGATCGAGTTCCGCGACGTGAGCTTCGCCTACGAGGACGCCCACCCGCGCGCGATTCTGCGCGATGTGTCGTTCAAGGTGCCGGCAGGACAGATGGTGGCCATCGTCGGGCGCAGCGGCGCCGGCAAGACGACGCTGGTGAATCTCATCCCCCGGTTCTACGACGTCAGCGCCGGCGGCATCATCATCGATGGGCGGGACATCCGCGACGTCACGCTGAAATCCCTGCGGGCGCAGGTCGGCATCGTCACCCAGGAGACCGTGCTGTTCGACGACACCATCGCCAACAACATTGCCTACGGCGTGCTGCGGGCCACCGCCGCCGAGATCGAAGCCGTGTCCAAAACCGCTCACGCGCACGACTTCATCGCCTCGCTGCCCGAGGGATACCAGACGAGAATCGGCGAGCGCGGCCAGAAGCTGTCCGGCGGCCAGCGCCAGCGCCTGGCTATCGCTCGCGCGCTGTTGAAGAACGCGCCCGTGCTGATCCTCGACGAGGCGACATCCGCCCTGGACACGGAGGCGGAACTGCTGGTGCAGGACGCACTCGCGACGCTGATGCTCAACCGGACGTCCTTTGTAATCGCGCACAGGTTATCCACGATCATGCGCGCAGATGCCATCATCGTCCTCGAGCGCGGCCGCATCGTCGAGGTTGGCCGTCACGACGACCTGCTCAGCCGCGAGGGCATCTATGCGTCTCTCTACAGAATGCAGCTTCTCGAGCCCCGGCATGTGGAGAACCCGGTAATCCAATGATCAAGAGCATGACGGGATTTGCGTCCGCCGCGCGCGAGGCTGACTCGGCGACCATCACGGTCACGATACGTGCCGTCAACCATCGCCACCTCGATCTCCAGCTCCGCGTGCCCCAGACGCTCGCAGAGGCCGAAGGGCGGATCCGCGCGAGCGTGCAGCGCCGTATCGGGCGCGGGCGCATCGAGCTGGCGGTGAACGTGCAGTATCGCCACACGGCGGGTGTCGAAGTGGAATTCAACGAGGCGCTGGCGGTCGCGCTCTCCGCGGCCCTCGAGACCGCCCGGAATCGCGGCATCATCCAGGGGCCGTTGACGCCTGGCGATCTGCTGCGCCTGCCGCAGGCGCTCGCGATTCGAGAGAGGCCCGTGGAGCGGGACGCGGCGATGGTCGTGCAACTGATCGAGATGCTGGAGGCCGCCGTCGAGGAAGCGGTCACGCAGCTCGACTCGATGCGCGCGACCGAAGGGGAGCACCTGAACGCGGATCTGGAGGTGCGCCGGGCGCTGCTCGGCGGGATGCTCGAAGAAATTGCGGAGGCGGCCGATCAGGGGCGGCTGCAGCTTCAGGCGCGGCTTGCCGCCCGCGTGCAGGAGCTGGCCATCGACGTGGCGGCCGATCCCACCCTCATCGCACAGGAGATCGTGCGGATCGCGTCGCGCTCGGACATCAGCGAAGAGACGGCGCGCTTCCGCGCGCACCTGTCGCACTGGAAGTCGCTCGCGGACTCACCGGAGCCCTGCGGCCGCAAGCTGGATTTCCTGCTGCAGGAAATGAACCGGGAGGTGAATACGATCGGCTCCAAGGCAGACGGCCTGCGGGTCTCGAACCTGGTGATTTCGGCGAAAGCGGAGCTCGAAAAGATGCGCGAACAGGTTCAGAATGTCGAATAGGGTAGGCTGATTGCTGTTCATCGTTTCGGCCCCATCGGGCACGGGCAAGACGACTGTTGTCGAGCGCCTGGTCAAGGTGACCGACCGCCTGAAGCTGTCGCGTTCCTACACGTCCAGGGCCCCGCGCGGTGACGAGCAGGACGGCGTCGACTATAATTTCGTGAGCCGCGACCAGTTCGAGAGGATGATCGCGAACGGCGAGTTCCTGGAGTGCGCCGAGGTCTTCGGCAATTTCTACGGCACCGCGGCCGCCGACACCAGGCGCTGCCTCGAGAGCGGCCACGACGTCGTGCTCGTGATCGACGTGCAGGGCGCCAGGAAGGTGCGCGCCGCGAACCTTCCGCATGTCGCGATCTTCGTGCTGCCACCCTCCTACGGCGTGCTCGAGCAGCGGCTTCGCGGACGCAGCAAGGACAGCGAAGACGCGATGCGGCGCCGCCTCGAGGTCGCGCGCGATGAAGTGTCGGCGTTCGATCAATACGACTACGTGGTCATCAACGACGAGCTCGACTCGTGCGTCGAGCGCATCAAGTCGATTGTGCTGGCGGAACGCTCGGCGCTCGAATGCATGAGGCCGGAAGCGCTCAAGATCCTCGACGGCTTCAAGTGATGTCGTGCGCGACTGGGTCGCACCAAGCGGTGCACCGTCGCCTGCTCGACGAAATCTTTCGCCATCTCAAGCGCGAGGGTCGCGTGCAGGCCGCCACCGTGAAGCCGGTGTTCCCCGGCGAGTCGGATCCGGAACTGGCCACGATGTTCACGGTCGAGTTCGAGCCGCTGGGTGCCGATGCATCCGAACCGCTGCGACTCATCAACGAGTTGCCCGAGATCCAGTTCGCGAAGCTCTCAGGATCGCGCCGGGTCCTGGCTGCCTGAGACCTACCGTCGGCTCGGC
>JANNJO010000118.1:0-5039 GCA_031395755.1 Acidobacteriota bacterium | reverse complement strand
TTTTTCGACCCGTGTCGTCGCGAGCGGCTTGCGGGCGCCGTGGGAGATTGTCTGGGGGCCCGATGATCAGCTGTGGGTGACCGAACGCACGGGGCGCCGCGTGATCAGGGTGAACCCGGCCAGCGGGGCTGTCACTCCTGCCTTGTCGATTGCCGACTCCTACGATCCGGGCGCCAGCTGGCACGAGGGAGCGCTCGGCCTTGCCCTCCATCCCGACCTGCTGAAAGGGGTGGGCCGCGATTACGTCTACCTGGCTTACACCTATGATGCCGATCCCGGCGAGCCGCTGTCGCGAAAGTTGAAGGTGCGCCGCTACGCCTTCGATTCGGCAAAGGGCGCACTCGGCAATCCTGTAGACGTGATCACGAACGTGCCGGCGCATGACGACCACGGCGGAGGCCGGCTGGCCATTGGGCCCGATCAGAAGCTGTACTTGTCGCGCGGCGACAACGGTGGCAACTGGCTCGCGAACAAGTGCACCCCCATCCGATCGCAGGACCTCCCCACCGCGGCGCAGGTGGCTGCCGGCGACTGGTCGGCATACGAAGGAAAAATTCTCAGGTTGAACCTGGACGGCACCATCCCGGCTGACAATCCGAGCCTCAACGGCGTACGGAGCCACATCTATTCATACGGCCATCGCAATCCGCAAGGCCTGGCGTTCGGGCCGAACGGTCTGCTGTATGCCTCGGAGCATGGGCCTGGGACAGACGACGAGGTAAATCTCATCCTCGCGGGCAGGAACTATGGCTGGCCGCATGTCGCCGGGTATCGCGACGATCGCGGCTACGTGTATGCCAATTGGCTCCTGTCGAAGGGCGTTCCCTGCGCGTCGCTGCAGTTCGATGAGTTCGCCGCCCCGGCGTCGGTGCCGCTTCAGAAAGAAACCGAATGGAAAGGCGAATTCGAGCCCCCCATCCGGACGTTTTTCACGGTCGGCGAGAACTACAATGCTCGAGCGAGCGGCAGCGCGACGATCGCTGCCGGCGGCATCGAGGTCTACTCCGCCCGCACGGGCGCCATTCCCGGGTGGGCCAACTCGATCCTGCTTCCGGGAATGACGATGGGCAGGGTGTACCGGCTGAAGCTCAGCGAAGATGGTCGTTCGGTCGTTGGCGAGAACGAGGAGCTCTTCAGAACAGGAAACCGCTACCGCGATATCGCCATCGGCCGCGACCAGCGGACGTTCTATGTCGTTACAGACAACGACGGGCTGGGCCGCTCGACGGATCCGTCCGGCGCACGAATCCAAACGTTTGCGAATCCAGGATCGATACTGGAGTTCAAATACACTGCACCGTGAGCGTTGTCACGGGAGAACCCCGAAGCGGTCCATCCGCTGGCGCTGCTCTCCGCGGTGGCCGCGCTGAGTCAGTAGCGACGCTTTCTCGCTTGCAAGCGTATCTCAGACCAAGTAACGTCTTTTTATGAGCCTATTACTGATCCTGATCATCCTGATGGTTGTGCTCGGCGGCGGCGGGTTCTATGCCGGTGGCCCCCGCGTGGGAGGCGGCGCCGTGGGGTTGATCATCATCATCTTGATCATTCTGGCCCTGACCGGACGCCTCTAGCACCTCGCACTCTCGGTTAAACCTGCGTGCACCTCCCATGTAAGCCATCACTCCATTGGTGTCTTCAGACACAAACAAAGCACGCTAAGACATCCGCCCCCGCCCCTGATCCGTATATCCCTCAGGAACAGGAGGCGAATAATGTTGAGTGAGAAGACCAATCGTCGGGAATTCACGAAGCGTGCGATTGCGGCTGGTGTCGCGGCATCGTGCGGGCTGGCGTTCGACAGTCGTGGAAAGCTGCATGCGCAGAGTGGTGGTTCGATCACCGATGAGGACATCCTCATTTTTGCTTTGAACCTCGAGTACCTGGAAGCCGAGTTCTACACGGTGGCGGTGACCGGGAAGCGCATCGCCGAAGTGGGTATCGATATCTCGGGTCGGGAGCGGGCAGGGGCCACCATCGGCGGTGCGAAGGTCGCCCTCGACGGTCACGTGATGGTGGTTGCCGAACAAATCTCGCTGGACGAACAGGCGCATGTGCGCCTCCTGAGAACGGCGCTGAGAGGCTCCTCGATCGCCAAACCCACCATCAATCTTGAGGCGCTCGGCGTCGGCTTTCGGAGCCAGGCGGAGTTCCTGACGGTGGCGGCTATTTTTGAAGACGTCGGGGTCAGCGCCTACAGAGGGGCCGCGCCGATCATTCAAAGCAGAAAAATTCTCGATGCCGCCGCAGGGATCGCGATCACCGAAGGCCAGCACGCCGGTCTGCTGCGCTTCCTCGTATCGGACTTGAATTTCAGAGCCACGGTCCCGTCTGTGGACGCGAAGGCGGTGCCTCCGCTCGGCCAGCCGCCCGCGCCTCCCGCCGTCACCGGCGGACGCCTGTTCTTCGTGGACGGAGACGGCCTGAGTCCGGCGCGGACGACAAATGAGGTGCTACGGGTTATCTACGGCGGCAGCACAGACAAAGGGGGGTTCTTCCCCGATGGTTTGAACGGCAAGATCAAACGGGCGTAGTGGCGGCGGCACGACGAGGGCACGGAAGGCCTCGGCGAACGAGCCTCTCCGTGTCCTTGGCGTTCGGAAGCGCCTTCAGAGCAACGTGCGCAGCGCCAGCGTGGCAAAGATGCCGTAGAAGCACGCCATCGCGACGAGCGCGGCGCGTCGCCACAGCGGAGGGTGCAGCTCTCGTGGGAGCAGATGCGTGTTCACGTAGAGCACGTGCAGCGCGGCGATGGTGAACACAATCGCGGCGACATTGGCCGCGAGCATCAACAAGATGATCGGCTGCGCGAGGCGCAGCGCCACGATGCCCCACAGACAGACGACCGCGAGCGCGCCGTAGTACACGATCCGCACATCGCCTCTACTCCACTCCCGAACGCGGTGGCTGCCCGTCCAGAGAATGTCGGTAAGCGAGCGCACCATGCTCTCGATGATATCGAGCTGCGTTTTGAAGAGGATCCAGGCCCCGAGTGCCGCCACGATCCCACCGAGCACCGCTCCGGACCGCGCACCGATGCCCGAGGCGAGGGCCGCGCTGATGCCCAGTCCCTGGATATTGGTCCCTCCAGGGAGAAGCGTGACGTACAACACCGCAGGTAGAACCATTCCCAGGAGCGCGCCTGTGAAGAAGATTCCCCACTGATCCGCACGGACGATGCGCCACCAGCCGTGCCAGCGCCGCATGTTCTCCGAGTCGGGCTCGAAGATGAAGCCGGCGTGGGCGAGCTTGACCTTGTGTCCCCCGACCGCCGCAGGTATGTAACCGACGCGCTCCCCCATTCCGTAGCCCTTGTCGCGCGCCCAACTCGACAACGCGATGTTCACCATTCCGCCTGCCCCGGAATACCCTGCCAGCGCCGCCAGCAGCTGGAAGTCGGCCTCGCCCGGCAGAAAGTTGAACCCGCCAGCGACCCGGTCGAAACCAAACAGGCCGGCTGCCGCGCCCAGCCACGTGCCGGAGGGAACGAAAAATAACGCGAGCGCGAGAAACCCGCCGAGGATGCACACCACCATGACCCAGTTCAGGAGCTCGAGCGTGCGCTCAATGCGCCGCCCGACCAGGAGCAGCGCGATGCAGAGGAGAAATGTTCCCGCGCCAACATAGTAGAGAGTCGCCGAGTCCTCCGGAGCGGCCATCCGGCCGGTGACGAGAAAGAAAATCGCCCCGGCAGACAACCCCGCCGAATAGGGCCAACCGGTTTGGAGGAAGTACATGCCTGCGTAGAACCAGGCCCAGAAGGCGCGACCAGGGCGCGTGCGCATGAAGCCGGTGAACATCGGCTCCCCCGTCGCCACGGTATAGCGCATGAGCTCGGTATTGAAAACGGTTTGAAAGAAGACTGAGACAAGCGTGATCCAGAGGAGCGAAAGCCCGTAGCGAACGAAGGCGGCGGGTCCCAGAAGGAACTCGCCGCCGCCGATGGACAGGCCGAGCACGATCACGCCGGGGCCGACGACGCTCAACCACTGGAGGCCTTTGGGCGCGGGGGCGGCGGGCAGGTCCGCGCGCACCCACGGATCCAGCCCGGTGCGCGCCTCTGGGGAAGACACGCCTTATATTACGCGCGTCTGCGTTTGGTCCCGGTTTTCTTCACGGCGCGCTTTCGCGAACGCATCGCCGTTTTCTTGGCGGCCCTTTTCTTCATGGCCGTCTTCTTCCCGGCCGTTTTCTTCATCGCCTTCGCGGGGTTGCGCTTGCGCGCCGGGGCGGTGCGGGCGGACGTCGTGCGGGCCTTCACCGCGCGCACCGTGCGAGTGGCTACTCGCGAAGCGGTGCGCGCCGTCTGGGTTGCCGTGCGGACAGTCGAACGCGCTGCTTGCTGGGTGCCTTTCGCAACGGATCGTGCCGCCGTCATCGTCGAACGCGCCGCCTCCTGGCTCCCCTTCGCGACGGACCGCGCGGCCGTGATCGTCGAACGCGCTGCGCTCTCGGCTGCCTTCCCAGCGCTCGCCGGCGAATTGATGCCCGTCAGCTCGGCGGCCCGATTCGCGAGCTGGCTCATGCCCTCTACGCCGGCGGCCAGCCCTCGCCCCACAAGGGTCGCGCCCGCCTCAACCGCATCGCCGACCGTCCTGGCCGTTTCCTCGATGGCTGGGTTATTCGTTCGAGTGGAATCACTGTCCGGGGACGTTCTGAATCGCTCCGTCATACCACCTCCGATGAAGTTTCGTCACGCTGAGTGTAATGTGCCGGCGTCGAGTTATGTAATATTTGAGCGCACGCGCCCGTAGCTCAGTGGATAGAGCACCGGCCTTCTAAGCCGGGGGTCGCAGGTTCGAGTCCTGCCGGGCGCGCCACTTTTTGAAGTGCCGTGTGACACAGGTGTGACACGCCGTCACGCATTGTGGCCTCCCGCGACCATCTTCAGCGTTCGCCGCTTCCAGCTGATCTCCAGCCCTTTCCGCAACTCTTCGTCGGTGACGTTCAAGTAGCGCTGCGTCTGCTGCACGCTCGCGTGTCCCAGCATCAACTGGATGATGCGAATGTCCACGCCATCGGCGTGTAACCGGCAGGCGCCC